>NZ_JAVRCB010000028.1:0-119935 GCF_034530955.1 Nostoc sp. DedQUE05
CTACGGTTGTGGGATACAAACGGCAAGTTGCTCCACACCCTCAACGGTCATACAGGTTCTGTCATGGCGCTGGCGTTCAGTCCCGATGGCAAGTATATTGTCAGTGGCAGTGATGACAACACGCTACGGTTGTGGCTTGGTACTCATTGGCAAGATTTGCTGAAAGTGGGGTGCGATAGGTTATACGAGCATCCCATCCTTGTGCAAGCCAAAACTGAGGAAGCGAAAACCGCAGCACAAACCTGTCTAGACTATGCTAACTGGAGCAATACCGAAAAAGCTCAATTTCTGGTTAAGCAAGGTCAAGCCATAGCACAATTGGATGGAGATATCAAGAGTGCTAATGCTAAATTTAATCAAGCCCGAAAGCTAGATCCAAGTGTAGCTATGCCCACTGAAGCAGAATTAAAACAATTAACTGTTCCCAGTGTTACTAAGGGAGAAAAGCTGGAATAGGCAATGGAGTCTCGCAACTAGTGCATTTTGTTAATGATCGCCTTCAGTAGCGATCGCACTTCAGTTTATCTTCAACTCGCTGTCATTACATTGAGAATTACAGAGGAATGCCCATAGAAGATTAGGCACAATAAGCTCTTGATTTGAGTGCGATCGCAATCCTTAGTAAGCTTTCTGCCGTTTTTTCATACTTCTAAAAGGCGTATGACATTTGTTACATTTTCCCTGTTCCCACAACGCCGGGATAGCAAAACGTTCTTTGCAAAAGGGACATTCTGAAAGCAAACGCAACTTGTGGCGATCGCACCCCACCATTGATTGAAACTGCCACTCTAGGCGGTGATATGATTTCTCAGCATAACAAGCCGCACATAAACGAATTGGCTCAAGCTTCATCTTTTCGCCTTTTGGCGGCAGCATTTGAACTATTTTGTCTGCGTCCAAACCTATTAGTTTTGCGATCGCCTCTAATTCCTTTTGACTGGGAAGCGGATTCAATCGAAATTTCTCCCACCTTGCTAATACTGGGCCAATTCCTGCGGCTTTACTTAAACTCCCAGGAGACGAGACGCAAACTGCTTCGTGTCGCCTAAATCGTCCAAAATAGTGACTAATACTCTCCCCTTCGTTGGGTTCTACATACCAAGGCGGACGTTGAACCGCTTCTGGCTCCATAACTTACATCTCAATGCTTAAACGGCTTGAACTCAAAGTAAATATGCCATTTTAGCCTTTCCTCTTAAATTTAACTTTTGGTTCCTTGCGTCTACCAAATTTTCTAGTCAGATTAGCTTGACTCAATTCAAAGGATGGCTCATCTAGTTTCAGGATTGCAATTTTACGAAGTAAATCATACAAAGGCTCAATCAGCCCTCCAGATTTTAGTTTCAAATAAGAAATCACACTATCCATTTGTGCAAGATTTAATCGACCATCTTCAGGAATGAATTTTTGCTCCCAATCATCCACAACTTCAATAATATCTTCTTCAGTTAAATTGGGAAACTCGTATGGCTCTAAAAATGAGTCATGAACGCGCACGTATGGAAGACTTTTTCGTTCGAGAATATTATCGCTTAAATAGTAAGTCCCAACCAAGATAATAGCTATTCGCCATTTCGTAAAAATATCAATTAGTTCGTTAAATCCTTCCAAAGTTAGGTAGTCGGCATTACCAATTATGAGTATTTTGACACCATAGCTTTTAAGAGTTCCCCATGCCCGCGATCGTAAATCTCGCAGCGCTCCAACATTAGTAAGCGGATGACCGACTTCTTCTAGAATAGAGTAATACAAATCTGTTGGGCCACCATGCTGATCAATTTCGGCATAAATAACAGTCGCCGGAATTTCTAACAATGTCCCTCGCCTTTTTACATATTGCATCCTATAGAGTTGGCAAGCTTTTAGCAAACCAGAACCTGTAGCAGATGTAACGTAACCACAGAGTTTTGCATCACGCTGGTCATCAAGCCAGTCAAATAATTCTGTATCGCGGTCTAATGGTAAGTAAGTGTCAGCTTTACCAATTCGCTCAACCTCAGCCTGTATTTCTGGTGAGCGACGCAGTTCATCAGCAGACTGTAAACTAGCATCAAACTGCTTCTGAAGTTTTGGTTCTACATGGGCTAAGTTAGTCTCTGACATTTTACTTACCAGTTATCTTTCACAAATTGGTTTCAATTTTGTACCCCTACTCTCGGTCGTCTAGCCTTAGCGGTGCGATTGGTTTCAGGTGTATCCTGTTTGTCTATAGAATTTACAAGTTTTTGTGAGGCAATATCAGGTGCAGATGTAAAATTTTCTTGTGATATCGTTGTTTCCTCCAGTATTGCATTTTCAGGAAACATTTCAACAATTTTCGATTTATTAGACTTTTGTTCCTGTTTTGCTTGAGCTTTTCTTTGCCGTTTTCTCCGACTTTTACGTTCTTGTTCCACGTCCTCAAATATATTTAGTCGTTCATTCAAAATTGAAGAATTATCAACTTCCTTAGCTTCCACCCGAAGCTTCTTCTTAATCCAATTTAATTCCCCAAGAGAAAGCCGCTCTTTTTCTAGATCCCTAGCTTTGACAACACCAATAAACTCTCCTGGTTGATCGTCAAGAGGACGGGTATAAGCAAGCAGAGTTACAATATTGCGCTGGTCATATCTTAAGGAAATTTTCTGACCTTCATACCTTACTAAAGAATCTCCCTGATATACCAAACCTCCAAAGTTGACAGAACCATATTTCTCGACATTCCGATAAGCAACTTTCATTAAGCAGATGTCTAGTTCACGCTCGTCGAAAACTTCTGGCTCACTCAAGAGCATTGATTTCCAGCGTTTAATACGTTTTTGGTTTTTTACCTTTGGATAATCATGCTGATTGTAGTGGTCTACAAAATATCTCACTAATATTCTTTCTAGCTTATCAAGCGTTAAACATGCAGTTCTCTCTGCCTCTTTAGGGCGTTCCTCAATACTCGATCCGGTATATCCTCCATATAAAGACAAAACTTCCTTATTAATCTTGTCAAATATAGTCTCAATTAAACCGCCTGCCGATGGAAAAGCACGTAGCCGACGTTGGAAACCTAACTGTAGCGAAATTTGCTTCAAATGTGCAGACTTAAATTCCTTGGCGCGGTCTGTAACTAAATATTCTGGAACACCCAGAATATCCCATTTTTCTTGCAGTTTGTACTCTGGTTCGTAATGCTTTGGCAACATTGAATGACGAAAGGCTAGTGCAACTTCATGTGACCCAGCAGGCTCATATCCCAAATAAAACCCAACCACACATCCAGAATAGCTATCCATCACTAATGTTATGTAAGGGCGACCAATAATTTCTTTGTCTTCATCATCAATCAACAAAATATCTAACTTGGTATGGTCAACCTGCCAAATCTGGTTGCTATGGGTAATTTCTAAAATTCCTTCAGTTGTCTGAATAATTTGTCCTTCGGTTGGTGAACCGGGATGGCGAACTATTCTGCTTTCTTGATCAATATTAAAGTTTATAACTTTATAGACGGTGACATGAGAGGGAAACTTTCCCTCTATTAAATCCTTTAGTACCTCTGGGTATTGTTTGAATTTTTCAGCATCAGCATACTTTTTAGAGCGTAGTTCTTCTCCCTTAGATGCCAAAGCTATCAAGTATCCGTGAATTTGATTATGATTTACCCGCGAACCCTCTTTTTGACCCCATTCATACTTTTCAACTATAAATTGAAACCATTGTTTGCTAATACGAAACTGTCCTTTATCCTGACGACCGACTGCAAGGGTAGCAACTCCGTCTTTTTGAACTCTCTCAACCATTCGTTTTATAGTTCGGATGCTTTTGCCAAGTGTTTTAGCTGCCTCTGCGATCGCCTCTCTGCGAGCATTTTTATCGGGTGCTTGCACAATGGCATCAATGACATCGACTTTTTGCTGAAACTCTGGCGAATCATCATTAAACAGTAGATAAGGCTTTCCCTCTATCTGCTCTCCACCCTGCTCCGTAACAAGAATTTCCTCATGATCGGAGAGATTAGCGCCTTCGCTCAAAGACCGCTTAGACATACACTTGACCTGTCTTCCAAGAAAAATGACATCATTTACTTTAAAAATTTATCAAAAAAATGACATCATTTACTTTAAAAGTGGCTAGAGTATAATAAAAGTATAAATATAGGTCAAAGACTTGTTTGGTAAGGCTTTGAGCTTGTTATACAGATATCGTAAAAATGGACATTAATTCTTTAAAAGTGACAATAATTATTTAATGGACATAAACCTTTGAAAATAATTGCCTACTCTTACACCGATCCGCTATTAGAATCTTCTCCCGATCGAGCCGATTGGGGATGGGAGGTGGATCGAGTTTATGAAGATTTGGGCAAGCCAGACTCTTCTTTGCGATCGCAATTACAACTATTATTCAAAGATTGCCAAACTGAACCAGCAGATTATCTCCTGATTCGTCGGTTGGAAGAATTAGGAGATACTGTAGAGGAAATTAGCGATCGCCTCAATCAACTCGAAGTCATGGGAATCGCAGTAATCGCCACTGAACAACCCTACACTTCCGAAAATTACCCTCTGGGCGCTGACTTGCTGAATTTGCTACACGCAATCCAACGTCAGCAACGTAGCCGCCGCATCCGCCAAGGACACGCCCGTAATCGTCTTGAGGTTGCACCGCCACCCGGCAAAGTTCCCTACGGCTATCGCAGAGGTAAGGGAAAATATACCATTGACCGCAGTGCTTCACCAGTTGTCAAAGATTTTTTTGAACACTTTTTACTTTATGGTTCCCTGCGGGGTTCAGTGCGTTACTTGGCGAAAAAATACGGCAAGAAAATCTCTGTAACCACAGGAAGACGCTGGCTGACTAATCCAGTTTATCGCGGCAATACAGCTTACCAAAATGGTGAAATTATCTCCAATACCCATATTCCGATAATTTCTAAGGAAGAAGCAGCCCAAGTTGACCGACTTTTGCGCCGTAACAGCCGTTTACCATCCCGAACTGCTAGCGCACCGCGTTCTCTGGCTGGGTTGGTTGTCTGCGCTGAGTGTCAGTCGCATCTGACAGTTACCCGTGTTACCCAACGCAACCAAGATAAAGAGTATCTTTATTTACGTTCTACTAGCTGCCCCCAAAGCCCCAAGTGTAAGGCTATTCCCTACCAAGAGGTGTTGGAACATACCATTGAAACCGTTTGCCGTGATTTACCTCTGGCGGTAGCAGGAATGAATTTTCCCCAGTTGGATGCATTCAAGAATAGTTTAGGACAAGCGATCGCTCGTCAGCAAGAAATACTTGCTCAGTTACCCGCTTTAATTGAAACTGGAATTTTAGATGCCGAAACAGCAAAGTTAAGGGCTTACAAACTTCGCACAGAAATTTCTGCACTCGAAGCAAAGTTGGCAATTCTCCCTCCAGTTAACTTGCGTTCTGTTGCTCAAGCTGTTTCTATACCACAATTTTGGTTAGATTTATCGGAAACAGAACGAAGATTTTACTTTCGAGAATTTATTAGACAAATTGAGATTATTTGTCAGAATAAAGAATTAAAACTCCAAGTTATTTTTATTTTTTGATTTAAATGAAACACTATTTTTGAGACGGTTGATCCTTAGTATACGCAACAGGTTTTGGCCCTGCATTTCGCACATTGATAACTTTATTCAGGATATCAAACCAAAAAGGCGCACCCATAGCAATAGCAAAACCACTCACTATCCAACCACAAATTAATTTAAAAACCTGTGAAATTCTGATGTAAATTCTATTCGATTTTGTCGTATCTAATACTTCAAACTGTTGATTAATATTTTGCCATCCAATCGGTATAGAAGAATTTCCTAATAGTTTCTCAATATTCCTTCTGTCTACTTCATTATTGATATAATCGATTCTTTGACTTGCACTTTGAGTAATAGTAGAGCGGATAATCGAATCCTCCGATAGTCTTTTAACCAAGTGAAATGTATCAGTATTAGTTAAAAAGGCGACTAATATTCCAATTAAAATAGCAACTCCTTTGGCATTTCGCTTATAAACACCGCTTGCTCGATCCATCGAGCGATCGAACCATGTTTCTACTTCATTTTTAAATTGATTTACTTCCTCTGTGAGATCGCCAATCTTTATCCTGCTACGTTGAGCAATTACACTAAGGCTCTTAATTAAATTATTAGGAACTTCATCAGGTAATTCATTATTAACAAAATCTATAAATTTCTGGTCAATCTCTCCATAAATTTCTTGAATTTTTGTGTAACTTGCACTATTTGGATTATTAATACCTTTTTTAAGTTCTTTATAAGAAGTTAATATCATCTGTAAGTTGGTTTTTGTTTCTTCATTAGGATGTTTAACGTAATTAATTAGCTGAGGAATTTTTAAGGCATCTAATAAAGTAATTGCAAATGTTTCAGAAGGTAGATAGGAAGGGCCGCTTTGTTTTTCTAGCACTATTTTATCAGGCTTTTTAGTAATTTCCTGGAAATGCTTTTCTAATTTACCCTTAGCTTGTTGATTCAAAGTATTAATCAAAGGATCGTTATAAAGTTTCTGTACTAGATGGATTGCATTAATAATATCTGATTTTTCACTTTCACTACCACCTGATAAAAGTAATTCAATTGAAGTTCTTAAATGTTTAACTCTCCATTGTAATAATGTGGCAATTAGTTCTTGGATTTCCGAGGCTAGCAAGCTCAAAATTAAGTAAATAAAAACTAAGCCAAGAGTAATATCTACAACTACAGGTAAATTCATTGACACTCTCCAATAACTTTTAGCTATTAACTGTTATCAAAATCTCTTAAAAAATTGTATATCATAGATTTCAAGATTCAATCCTTGCTTAATCAAAATTAAAAAACTAAAATTAGTTTGTTTAGAGAGTTTTATAAAAAATATTCTTATTAATTGATTATTGAAGAAATAATTATATTTTTCCTGGAATTAATATTCAAAAATCATATATAAAAATTTTTTAAGTATTCAGTAGACCATTTTATTTTTATAGCAATCAGTTACAAACTTTATGAAATTAACCAGATAAAATTTAAACTAAGCGTCACCTTCAAAATAACATACAAGCTTATTTACGGACTATCAAACAGGTAATAAATAATTTATTGCTTGTATTATTTTTATCATTTATTAGTTTAAAATGTTACTTAAATAACCAATATATTTTTTTGAAAAATAGCGCTAATTATAAAAAACTGAGTTAATCTTGGAAACTAGCAATTGTTAAGAACATACGTTGTTACTGGGTGGCAACATGGGAGATTCGCTAGATGTCTCTATGTAATCAAACCAGCAAGTAAAATGATTACCAGAGAATATGCAAGAAGGAAGCTTTATTTGGAGTCATCTGGAAAGACAGCATCGCACGGTTGGCAAATGGATTGATTGGGTATGGCTAATAGTATTGCTGTTGGCAGCAGTATTACTATTTAGCATCAATCTGGGAGGGTTGCCGCTGCGAGATTGGGATGAAGGTACTGTGGCACAGGTTGCTCGTGAAATTTGGCACGCCCCAGCAGGCTCAATGCCTTGGCTTTACCCAACGTTAGGAGGCGAACCATATCATGACAAGCCGCCTTTGATGCATTTGCTAATAGCTTGGGCTTATTCTCTAGGAGGCGAAAATGAGTTGACAACCCGCCTACCTGGAGCAATTTTAACAGCAACATCTGTACCTTTACTGTATTGCATTGCTCGAGAGATATTTCGCCAACGTTGGGCTGCTATTTATAGCGCCTTGATTTACCTAACAATGCTACCTGTGGTGCGTCATGGGCGGCTGGCAATGTTGGATGGGGCGATGGTAAGTTTTTTGATGGTGATGATGTTGTGCGTGTTGCGATCGCGCCGAGATTTACGTTATTGTCTTGGTGTTGGCATTAGCTTTGGGTTTATTTGTTTAACTCAAGGACTGCTAGGCGTATTACTCGGTGCGATCGCAATTGTATTTCTATTTTGGGATACGCCACGACTGCTCACTTGTTATTATCTCTGGATCGCAATCTTAATTGGCATTCTACCTGTAGCTGGTTGGTATGGTGCGCAACTAATTCACTATGGTTATACTTTCGCCCAAATTGGTATTGCTAACCCATCACTAGACCGAATTGGCTCAGTTGTAGAAGGTAATTCTGAACCACCTTGGTACTATGTAATTGAACTTCTCAAATACACATGGCCGTGGTTATTATTTCTACCACAAACTGTCCGCTTAACCTGGGAAAATCGCAATCTTAGCTGGGCAAAACTAGTAATGGCGTGGAGTGGGGTTTATCTACTGGTAATTTCCTTCATGATTACCAAAGTTCCCTGGTATCTATTCCCGATTTACCCTAGTTTAGCTTTAGCTTTTGGTATCCAATTATCAGATACGGAAAATTCGCCTTTACTCTCATCTTATCCCCGTGCTTGGGTTGCTGGTTTGGCAATACTTGCTGTAGCTGCTTCTGCTGGTAGTATTTATTTCAGTTCGGGTACAACCCCAAAAACAGACTTACAACTGATTTTTGCCGCCGTAGCTTTAACTATGTCCTTAGCAGCTATTTTGGCAGAACGAGGTGACGGACAATTTCTGAAGATTTTGTTTTGGGGAAGTTATATTTCGCTGCTGCTGTTAATGAAATCTAACTACTGGGTTTGGGAATTATCACAAGCCTATCCAGTTAAACCAGTCGCCGCCATGATTGTGCGGGCAAATCCAGCGACGAGGAAGATTTACACGTCTTTTCCTTACCATCGTCCTTCGTTGGATTATTATAGCGATCGCACCATCATTCCCGCTTCTGTTGGTGAACTAGAATATTATTGGCACTACAACGGCCAACCCTACTTCCTGCTTAATGTATCTGATTTCAACAATCTTGAACTAGAGTCGATGAAGCTAATTGACCAAGCTGAAGGTTGGAAATTAGTCACAAAAGATATCAATAGATTGTAAGTATGGGGCATGGAGAAGAGACAAGGTAGACGAAGAAGAGGCGGGAGACAAGGGAGAAACTTGTTCAATAATTCCCCCTTGTCCCCTTGTCCCCTTGTCTCCCCTGCTCCCTGCTCCCCTGCTTGTCCCCTGCTCAGGAAAAAATCAGATCGTTGCCCAAAAGGTAATGATAATTTTATAGCGATCGCGTTCTTCCAAAAAGTGTAAAAAACCTGCGATTTACTTTGAAGAAATGATAAACTGCGTAATTTTGCGGTTTTGGTGGCGAGATTGATTTCTCTATGCTTGAAATATTTATTACGAAATATTTCATTCATTAAATTTAGCAATTAGGTGTTTCTAGTGCCGCAAAATCTTTCATCGTTACCAGAACCAGTCAGAAGGATTGAGACAGAAGCAAATCAACCATTTTCAGAAGCGTGGGCAAAGAAGTATTTGCGAAATTTAGCTGAACAGGACAATCGCATCGAAGTTCTCAAGGTCAGTGAAATTGCAAATGAAGTTGCAAAAACGTTAACGCAGGCACTGCGAACCACAAGTCTGCAAGCGTGGGGAAAAACAGAAGCGCTTTTGTCTCAAGAGGTGATTCGGCATCAAATTGACCCTGAATTAATCGATCCGTGGGAAGTTGCAAAGGATACCCACCAGATTTATCAAACTGCCCTCTCAGCCTATGCTGAACAGATTTCCCCAGCAAAGTTTTCTACATGGATTGCTAGGGATTTGGGAAAAATTCGACAGAAGTACACAGCAGACGATCCTAGAGTAATTGGGTTCATTAGTATGCAGTTTCACTACAGCGGACAAATACTACTGAACTTGACACCACCAGTGCAGCAAGCATCGCTGAGGGATTACTTCAAAGTGATTGACGATCATCTTTATATGCCGCTCCAGCGTGCTTACCAGGCAGCAGCAGAATATGCTTACGACGCGCCACCATTACAAGCTGTCCAGCAGCTTTTACCCTTGTGCAGCGAGATTGCGACCAAGATTGCAGAACGGGTGATGCAGATGTATCCCAACTATCAATGCCACACAGGTTGTTTAAGTGATACTAACATTAACATTTCCAGTGTCCGTGATATAGAGATGTTCCAGGTATATCTATGGGTCTGTATTTTGGAGAACAACATTAGTGCCATACAACAAGAGCTATTTCCCCTGTGTGTGATGTTATATCCTCGATTAAAGGTGCGCTGGGAATTGGTGCGGCAATTAATTTACTTGCTCGGTACTGAAATCCGCTCTCGTTTGGAACCAGAACAGGCTGCTTATTTTTTCGCTTACTATGAGTCGTTGCAAGCAATGTTTTCACCCCAAGTTTTGCCGGACAGTAAATCTTAAATGCTGTAGTGTCCCGATTTTCTAAGAAATTTTGATAATTTATAGATCCGATTGATACGATTAATGAAATCGATCGAATATTCAAATTCCTGTACTATGATTTCATAAAGAACAGTTAAAAACTCAAATTATCTAATTCCTGCCATAAAACTTTACAAGTATTTTAATAATTATAAAAATTGATTCCCGATCGCAATTTTGGCTATAAATTTTCTTTTCTATAGCCAAAATTTCATTAGATGTCTGGTGGGCGATCGCTCTTGAAGCGGACATAATAAAAAACCGCGTCCTATTTGGGGCAAGAAGACACGGTTCAATCGAAATATTTAGTTATAATATTACAAAAATCAAAGTAGAATTTGATTTATACCAAAGTAATCGATTTACTGGGATTTGTTTCCTGGTTCATTAACTTTCTCTGTTGTGGGAAGAATTTGGCGATCGTAACTTGTCTTTTCTTGGGTCAGAGCGATCGCACCAAAGAAAATCGCACTACCTACAGCCAAGGCTACCATCGGACGCTTGAGTAGGATAAAATCTCTGAGAATCCTCGCTAAAGGTCGGCTTTGGCGACGTAGCGATGAAGACATCATCAATTGTCTCCAAGTAAACGGATCGCGGACATAATGACCACTTTGGCAAACTACTAGCCTTTCCTGGCAATAGGGACAGCAAAACAAACCCATGCGTGTTTTAACTGGTTTTGGCGTGGCATTTCTTTGGCAAATTGGGCAAGTAACATAATGATTATCAAAAGTGTGTATATTCATTTACCTCATCCGCCTAGTCCATTTACTCGCTCTATAACAATAGCTATATTGAATTGGGGTCAATGTCCGATCTGACATCAGGCATTAATCATACATACATTCTATTACTACCAAGGATGCCTCAATAGTCGCAACACGAGTATAGCTAGATTTAAACAAGGATGACTCATGGTTCATGTTTACGGATGTGTCCACCCAGTCGAAAAAACTTTGTTGTCTCTAGAAAAAATAGTGTTGGCGCTCGCTCGCACCCCATTAGCCACAGCTACGCCCAATTTAGGCATTGCTGACCCCTAAGTAATAATTGTCTCTCATTTAACCATTCTCCCCACACAAATTTTGCACAATGACATTTTTAGCTAAAGCTTTGTAAGTTAAGCAAATAAAGTCTACTTGTCCGGTTGCTAAATAATGGCTCACAATGATAAGTAACAGATAAAAATTTAAATTTTTTCTTACATTTACCCCGCCTCTCAATGACTCTCTTGCCTCCCACTCAACTGAGGAAGGTAACGGAACAACCTGCCTTTCCTACACCTTCCGCTCGTTTAGCTCACCTAATTAATCGTTTTCAACCATCCCCAGAAACAGTTGTGCTGTTTTTAGCCATGCTCATTGGCGGTGGTACTGGTATGGGTGTAGTCACCTTTCACTATTTAATCCAGTTGGTTCACCAGCTGATGCTGGAAAATTTAATGGGTCAAATTGGCGGCTGGGGTGCATGGACTTTAGCCTGCGTTCCCACCCTTGGCGGATTAATTGTTGGCTTGATGCGTTGGCGCACTCAAGACTTTGGCCCTGGACTTTCATCTCTCATCGCCGCCTCTCAGGGAACAGAGATTAAGCGACCACTAAGACCAGTTAGCAAAATGCTGGCTGCATCTGTTACTTTAGGGAGCGGTGCTTCTTTGGGGCCAGAAGGGCCGAGTGTCGAAATTGGCGCAAATTTTGGGATGTTGTTCTCTGTGATCCTCAATGTATCTCAGGAACGACAACGTTTGCTGTTGGGTGCTGGCGCGGCGGCGGGACTGGCGGCGGGATTTAATGCTCCTATAGCTGGAGTATTTTTTGCTCTAGAGGTGGTGATGGGAGCGACATCTTTCGCTACTTCTGCTGTCAGTGTGGTGCTTTTAGCTGCGGTGGTAGCAGCATTAATTGCCCAAATCGGTTTGGGGGCCCAACCTGCTTTTGATTTACCTGTTTACCAAGTTCGCAGTCCTTTGGAATTACCTCTTTACCTTGGCTTAGGTTTAGGGGCCAGCCTCGTTTCTCTGGCTTATACTCAATCAATTCGGGGAGCAAAAGCTTGCTTTGCTGGCAAAGTTCCAGGTTTTGATTTTTTGGGACGAATTCCTCAGCCGATTCATCCAATTATTGGCGGTGCAATTATTGGCGCTGTTGCTTTGCAGTTCCCGCAAATTCTGGGTGTTGGTTATGAAACTGTAGA
Source organism: Nostoc sp. DedQUE05 (assembly GCF_034530955.1). NCBI lineage: Bacteria > Bacillati > Cyanobacteriota > Cyanophyceae > Nostocales > Nostocaceae > Nostoc > Nostoc sp. DedQUE05. Next base: position 12,485 of record NZ_JAVRCB010000028.1, read on the forward strand.
AGCAATGCTTCAAGATGTGGAGTTTCCACTCTACTTATTGGTGGTGTTGTTGGTGGTGAAATTATTGATGACTGCAATTAGTGCAGGTAGTGGTTTCATTGGTGGTTTATTTGCACCAGCAATGTTTTTAGGTGCTTCTTTTGGGTCGGCTTACGCCAAAATGTTGGCTGTAGCATTCCCGACAATTTGCGATCAAATGGCGGCTCCCCCAGCTTACGCAATGGTGGGAATGGCAGCAGTATTAGCTGCTAGTGTGAGAGCGCCGTTAACGGCTATTTTGATGCTGTTTGAATTAACCCGCGACTATCGGATTGTTTTACCGTTGATGGCAGCTGTGGGTTTAAGTGTTTGGCTAGTAGAAAGGATTAAACCAACTTTTAACTCTAACTCTAATCTACAACAAATTGGTCTTTCGGAATTGAAAGATGAACAATCGGAAATTGTGCAGCAAATTTTGGTAGAAGATGCCATGTATCCCTGTCCCAAAAAGTTACCTGCAACTTTGGGAGTATTAGATGCTGCTGTGGAAATGACCCGCGATCGCGTTCGTAGTGCTTTAGTATTCGATCAAGCAGAGCAATTAGTTGGTATACTTTCTTTGGAAGATATTAACCGTGCCCTTGCTATTTGGCAAACATACCCAAATTCTTTAACCGAAATTCCCGATAATTTATCCAGTCAAACCCTCATAGACATTTGTACTACTGAAATTCTCTATGCATGGCAAGATGAACTTTTATCTGAGGCTTTAGACCGGATGAGTCTTCGAGGTTTACATCAATTACCAGTGGTAGCACGAGACAAACCCGATCGCATTTTGGGTTTATTAGAAAAAGAGCAAATTGCCTTAACCTGTAATTTAGCAGTCACGCGCAAGGCACTTCGCCACTATTTACCAGTCTTACCTACTACAGATATAGTCATTAGTCATTAGTCATTGGTCATTGATCATTAGTCATTAATCATTGGTCATTAGTCATTAGTCATTGGTCATTATTTTTCACAAAGGACAAATGACACTTGACTAATGACTGTTTATAGTCATTGTTTTTCACAAAGGACAAAGGACAAATGACAAATGACAACAAAGAATTGACTAATGACCATTTATTAAGCCGTGGCTTCTATGGCTTCATCATCTTCACGATCTTCTGGATCTACTTGTCTCAGACGAATGTGCTTTTTGCCTAAAGTGATCGCAAACTCATCTCCTGGTTTAAGATTCATCTGTTTTGTATAAGCTGAACCTATCAGTAAGTTACCATTCGATTGCACACTAATTCTATAGCTAGCACTACGTCCACCACGCCCATTAGCACTGGGTGTACTGTCTAACTGAATGCCTTCAGCATCAATTAGGGCATTTAAGAACTTCATCATATTGACGCGCTCTATACCATTTTTGGTAACGGTATAGTAGCCGCACTTCTTAGCTTTGTCTTCTTTGCTCTCGTTCTCTAGCTCTTTGACTTTTTTGAGCAGTTCTTCGCCGAGTAAGGGTTCAATTTTTTTCTGTTTAGGCATCAACTTAGGTCGAAAATGAATGTTTGAAGTGTTTGAATCGATTTTATTTTAGCTGAGGTTGAGCTAACAGGAACATAATCCTTTAGTTTTTATCTCAACCTAGCCAAGTATATTACACTCAGATGCACAATTGTTATGCCATTACCAATATTGGCAAGACAATCTATTTTAGAAAATCCTGGCAATGCTGATAACTATATATCTATATATATAGTTTGTGAATTCCTGCTAGACTATATAAGTTTTAAGTTTTCTAAACTAACCTCAAGAGGTTTTCTATTTCTTAAGGATGAGAACTGAGTCACAGAATGATAAGCAAAACTGATCCTTAGTGATTGGTCAATGGTAATTAGTCATTGGTTATTTAGAAACGACAAACTAAAGAAGTCTCAGAGTCGGAAGCCGACCATCAGAATTTCTTTTCAGGGAGATGCAGTGCCAACAAAGACAAAGGACAAACAACAAAACTTGCCAAAATGAAATTAACTACCAGAGGACACTATAGTGTAAAGGCGTTGCTAGATTTGAGTTTACAGCCAAGATATGGGCCTGCATCTGTAAGAGCGATCGCAAAACGCCAAGATATCCCAGCTCCTTACCTCGAAAAACTACTAATAGAAATGCGTCGTGCATCAATAGTTAAATCAATTCGTGGTAGCATCGGCGGATATCAATTGGCAAGAGAGCCTGCACAAATATCTATAGGAGAAATTTTAGAAGCTGTTGGCGAGACTAGCCATTTACCTCATCACACCCCAGCACCAACACAAGCTGAAGATTGGGTAACGTTTAGCCTTTGGCAGAGACTCAACCAAAAACTCAAAGAAGCTTTATACAGTATTACTCTGGCAGACCTTTATTACGATGCTCGCAGTCGGCAAGCTTCTCTTGGAGAAGAAGCTAGTTTTGTGGTTTAGTCAAGAGTCAATAGTCAAAATATTGACCCTTGACTTTTAACCCAAGACTTGTGACTTATGACTAATAATATCTATATCTTAATAATTGCGGCATTTTTAGATTATTTAATTGGCGATCCTTGGGATTGGCCTCATCCAGTACAAGTTATGGGGTGGGTAATTTCTCGCCTGACCAAGTTTTTTCTCCACTTATGTCAAAATTCTCTAACACAACGCCTAGCTGGAATTGCACTAGCTATTATTTTAATAATTGGTAGCGGTCTTGTAGGCTTTTTGATGATTCAAATTGCCAGATGGGTTCATCCATTCTTAGGAATTGCAATAAATACAATTCTTTTGGCTAGTTGTTTTGCTGGCAAAAGTTTGCGAGTAGCAGCGGAGGCTGTTTTACAACCTTTAACAGTCGGAGATTTAGAGAAGGCTCGGAAGATTTTAAGTAATTACGTTGGTCGAGATACTCAAAACCTCTCACAAGCAGAAATTTACCGAGCCGTTTTAGAAACTGTTGCAGAAAATGCCACCGATGGGGTGATGGCTCCGCTTTTTTATGCAATTATTGGTGTCTTTATACCAATTGTGGGGCCAACTCCCTTAGCTTTAGCATATAAAGCCAGCAGTACCCTTGATTCAATGGTGGGCTATCGGGAAGCGCCCTATACTTATTTAGGATGGTTCTGTGCGCGCTTAGAAGATTATTTGACTTGGCTACCTTGTCGGTTAACAGTCGTGACTCTGGCACTGCTATCGGGTAAACCGATGCATATTTGGCAAATTTGCCGTCGGGATGCAATTAACGATCCTAGTCCCAATTCTGGCTGGAGTGAATGCGCCTATGCGGCATTTTTAGGCGTACAGATGGGGGGTACAAATTGGTATCGGGGGGTAGCTAAGTACAAACCACTGCTAGGAGATGCTCTTTATGCCATTACTGCAACTTCTATTCAGAATGCTTTACAGCTGACTCGATATTGTTATTTGCTATGGTTAGGGGTAGCGATCGCAATATTCTTAATACTCCCAAATAGGTAATGATAAATATAAAGTTAGGAATTAGAGACGCGATTAATCGCGTCTGTACAGGAGTTAAGAATAAAAACTCCTAACTCTTAACTCATCACTCCTAACTTATCACTCGCTATGTCTGCCAAAGTAGTTGAAATTCTCTCATCCGAAGAAATCCGTCGTACCTTAACTCGCCTTGCCTCTCAAATTGTCGAAAGGACGCGTGATTTGTCTCAACTGGTGCTTCTTGGTATTTATACCAGGGGTGCGTTATTAGCCGAATTATTGGCGCGTCAGATTGAGACGCTCGAAGGTGTAGCAGTGTCAGTCGGTGCTTTGGACATTACATTTTATCGAGATGACCTTGACAAAATTGGATTGCGGACTCCAACGAAAAGCGAAATTCCTTTTGATCTTACGGGGAAAACGGTTGTACTCGTGGATGATGTGATTTTCAAAGGACGGACGATTCGCGCGGCTTTGAACGCAGTCAACGATTACGGCAGGCCAGAGGTGATTCGTTTAGCTGTGTTAGTAGACAGAGGCCATCGAGAATTACCAATTCACCCAGATTTTATTGGCAAGAAGTTGCCTACAGCTAAAGAAGAAATTGTCAAAGTTTACTTACAAAATTGTGATGGACGAGATGCAGTAGAGTTGATTGCAGATTAGCCTATGGAGGCAGGGGGCAGGGGGCAGAGGAGCAGGGGAGCAGGGGAGCAGAGGGGCAGAGGGGCAGGGGGCAGGGGGCAGGAAGTACAACTTTTTGTGTCTGATGCATGAATCCTGCATTTTGTCCCTCATGTACTTGAAAAATAATCTCAGTAATCAAACGGACATGAGATTACGGGTAAGGGTAAGGGTAACTGTGAAAAGAAGTCTGTAGAACCTCGTTAAAAAATAAAGATTGTTTGGCTGTGTTGTCAGCAAACTACAACTCCTAATGAGAAAATAAGATATTCCAACCAAGCGATCGCCATAAAATTGTTGACAAACCTGTTAATCAGACCCAATTTTTTTGAATTTAAAGCAAACAAAAGCATTATCGAACATGACCTAGAACATTAGTGCCTTAAAATACTCCTGAAAGCCAGTCCTTGTTTTATAAGTTTTATGTAGAATTTGGTGGTGAGGTTATTTACTTGATTCTCACTTGCAGCAATCCAGGTTTCATTTATGAGTCAGTCTTTTTCTCAAAACCAAGCAAGACGAAATCACCAACAGAGACTCTGGCAACAAAAATGGAGTTTAAAGACTAAAGCAATAGTTTGGGCACTAAGTATCAGCGTCCTTCCTGTAGTTGCAATTGGAACAGCTACTTACAACTATGGCATTAATTTAATTAACACACAAACTCCGCAAGTAAGACTTGAGAGTAGAGAAAGTTCAATAGAAACTGAACTTGCTCTACAAAGACAATTGTCACTCTTGTTAACTGGTATGGGAGTGACAGCAATTTTAGCAGGTGCGATCGCTGTTTTTGTGGCGAATCGAGTTATGAGTCGAGTCAGCAACGTTGCTGCAATCTCTAATAAGATTAAAAAGAGGCTACGTCCAGACAGTGAGTTTACTCAAGTCTTTATCGCTAGCCAAGATGAATTAGTGATGTTAGAGAAAAACATCACCTCATTCACAGACCTGCTTTCGGTTTTGGTAGAGGAGAAAGAAGCCGAAGCCGATTATTCCCAAATATTAATCAAAATTACCCGTTGGGTTCGAGAATCATTCAATGAAGAAGATGTTCTAAAAACTACCTCAGAAGAAATTCGTAAAGCTTTAAGCATCGATCGCGTCACCATCTTTTGCTTCGACTCGAACTATAATGGAACCTTTATCGCCGAATCAGTAGCACCTGGTTTACCGAAAATATTAGGGGTTACAGTCTCCGATCCGGGATTTGAGGCAGGGTATATAAAAAAATACCACAATGGTAGCATCCATGCTATTGATAATATCTATCAAGCCGATCTCAGTGATGCTGATATTGAGTTGCTGGAGCAATTTGCTGTCAAATCTAATTTAGTCGCACCTATTCTCAAAGGCAAACAGCTATTCGGTTTATTGATTGCACATCAATGTTCTAGAATTCGCTTTTGGCAACAATCTGAGATTGATTTGTTCTCTCAGATAGCCATGCAAGTAGGATTTGCCCTTGACTACGCCAAGCTTCTACAACAAGTAGATACCAAAGCAGATAAAGCTCAGGTATTTATCGAAATTACCCGTAACATTCGCCAATCGCTCAACGAAGAGGATGTCCTCAAAACGACGGTCGAAGAGGTTCGCAAAGCTCTGAGTACTGACCGAGTACTGGTTTATAGCTTTGATGCTAATTGGTCTGGAATTATAATTGCCGAATCAGTGGTTCCAGGTTATCCCAAAGTTTTGCGGTCTGAAATCCAAGACATCTGTTTCAGTCAGGGTTATGTAGAAAAGTATCAATCTGGTCGCGTTGTAGCCACAAACAACATTTACCAAGCCGATTTGGCTGATTGCCATATTAACTTACTCGAATCCTTTGCTGTCAAAGCAAATTTGGTCGCTCCTATTCTCAAAGATGAACAGCTATTTGGCTTATTAATTGCACATCAATGCTCCAGACCCCGTGATTGGCAACAATCTGAGATTGATTTATTTGCTCAGATAGCGATGCAAGTCGGGTTTGCTCTCGACCATGCAAGACTCCTGCAACGAATCGAGGCTGAGGGTGTGCAAAGTCAGTTGTTAGCAGATACTATCGGCAGTATTCGCCAATCACTCAACGAAGAGGATGTCCTCAAAACCACTGTGGAAGAGGTTCGCAAAACTCTGAGTACTGACAGAGTCATGGTTTATAGCTTTGATACTAATTGGTCTGGAACAGTGATTGCTGAATCAGTTGTTCTCACCTACCCAAAAGTTTTACGAGCTGAAATCCAAGACCCATGTTTCGGTCAAGGCTATGTAGAAGAGTATCGCTCTGGTCGCGTTCTGGCAATCAACAACATTTATGAAGCCGGTTTGGCTGACTGCCATATTAACTTACTCGAATCCTTTGCTGTCAAAGCAAATCTGGTCGCCCCCATTCTCAAAGATAAAGAGCTATTTGGCTTGTTAATTGCACATCAATGCTCCAAACCCCGCGATTGGCAACAAACTGAGATTGATTTATTTGGTCAGATAGCAATCCAGGTAGGGTTTGCTCTCGACCATGCAAGACTTTTGCAAAGAATTGAAGCAGAAAGGATGCGAAGTCAGTTACTAGTGGATATTATCCGCAGCATTCGCCAATCCCTCAAGGAAGAGGATATCATCAAAACTACTGTGGAAGAGGTTCGCAAAGCACTTAGTACTGACCGAGTGTTGGTTTATAGCTTTTACGCTAATTGGTTCGGAATTATAATTGCTGAATCAGTGGTTCCAGGTTATCCCAAAGTTTTGCGGTCTAAAATTCACGACCCTTGTTTTACTGAAGGTTATGTAGAAAAGTACCAATCTGGTCGCGTTGTCGCAATCAACAACATTTATGAGTCTAGTTTGGCTGATTGTCACATTAAACTGCTCGAATCTTTTGGTGTGAAAGCAAATTTAGTAGCACCAATTATTAAAGATGAGCAGCTATTTGGCTTGTTAATTGCACATCAGTGTTCTGAACCCCGCGATTGGCAACAATCTGAGATTGATTTATTTGCCCAGATAGCGATGCAAGTAGGATTTACTCTCGATCATGCTAGGCTCCTACAAGCGTATCAAACTGCTGAAGCTAACTGTGAGGAATAGTAGGGGCGCGCAGCTAGCTGTGCGCCCTTAATTGATACATGTATTTTTACGTTACGCTTAGTGTAACTTTTGACGAAGCTGCGAGGGCGATCGCTAATGGTAAAATTCGATGTTCCTGAATTTGAATCCTGGCGTGGAGTGTTTCTGCTGTATCATCCGGCAGTACTGGTACTGCGGCTTGCATTAATATTGGGCCGCTATCCATTTCTAAGCAAGCTATATGCACTGTACAACCAGTAATTTTTACCCCAGATGCCAAGGCTTGTTCTACAGCATGAATTCCTTTGAAACTAGGTAACAAACTAGGATGGATATTGATAATCTTCTCAGGAAAGGCATCAATGAAAACTGACGTTAATAGTCGCATCCACCCTGCCAAAATCACCCATTCTACATCGTAGTGCCGCAATGTCTGCACAATCTTTTCGTCAAACTCTTCTCGGTTTTGATAGTTGCGATGATTTAATAAGACAGTTTCTACACCTCTATGAGCTGCTCTGACGGCTGCTTTCGCCGACGGGTTATTGTAAATTAAAACTTGAATTTGGGCATTTAGCCGCCCATCTTCGATAGCTTGGGCAACTACATCAAAATTGCTGCCATTCCCAGAAGCCATAATTCCCAATTTTAAAGGGGCGAATTGTTGGCAATCATTGCTAATGTTGGGAGAAATTAAGCTCAGGGTAGAATCAAGGCAAAGAGTCATAACAGCTAGAAAGGTTAATTATAGATGCCAAAAATATATACTAAGTCGTGGTTGGATAATGATACAGTAGCCGCGTGGATTTTTCTCGCACCAGCATTAATTTTGCTGGGTGTTTTTATCATTTGGCCGATTGCCTATTTGTTCTACCTCAGTTTCACTGCTGGTAGTTTCACTTTAAAAGGTATTTATTGGATAGGCTTAAAAAACTATTGGCGCTTGCTGCTCGACCCCGACTTCTTGCAAGTGGTGGGTAACACTTTTTATTTTACGATCGCCACCATCATTCCCAGTTTAGTTATCTCCTTGGGGTTAGCAGTACTATTAAACCGTTCCATTCCCTTGCGGGGCATCCTGCGGAGTGCCTATTTTCTGCCTTCAATTATCTCACTTGTGGCAGCAGGTTTGGGGTTTCGCTGGCTGTTTCAGACATCAGGCCCAGTTAACGGACTTTTAGATTTTTTTGGCATTTCAGAAATATCCTGGCTAGGAGACACATTTTGGGCAATGCCAGTAATTATTTTAATGAGTATTTGGAAACAACTGGGTTTCAATATGGTAGTTTTTTTAGCAGGGTTGCAAGCAATTCCTCCCAGTCGTTATGAAGCAGCAGACTTAGATGGAGCAAATGCTTGGCAACAATTTTGGTATATTACTCTGCCCGGATTGCGCCCGACTGTGATATTTGCAGTCATTACTACCGCAATTTTTACATTGCGGAGTTTTGAGCAAGTTTTTGTGATGACTGGCGGTGGGCCACTAAATTCAACTAATCTGCTGGTTTACTACATTTACCAAGAGGCTTTTGGTCAATTTGATTTTGGTTATGCAGCAGCAGGAGCGACTGTATTATTAGCAGTGACGCTGGTACTAGTTTATTTGCAACTGCAAACTTGGGGAGAGGAGTAGAGGAGGCAGGGGGCAGGGGGCAGGGGGCAGAAGGCAGGAGGAGGAGCAGGGGGCAGGGGGCAGGGGGCAGAAGGCAGGAGGAGCAGGGAGGATTTTGGAAGTTGCTAAGATAATACCGCAAATGTGCAATGCCAAAAAATTTAGTGTATTGAATTAGAAACAGCTAGAGTTTTTACTTTTTATATAAGCTGCGATATTCCCAAGGATTTATAAATTTAGTATCGCTCCAAATGCCGAGCCGTTGCTCCTTAGCCTTAGCTTCGGCTTGTTGAACTAAATCTTTACTAGGACACTTGTTTAAATAAGGGCGATAGACTTTTGCTAAACCTTCTTGCAACAATACCTGTTGCACAAAAGTACCATTTTTTAAACGGACTTCGGCAATTTTGCGTCCATAGCGATCGCTATCGGTGATATTCAAAGTCACGCGCGAGCCTCCTTGTTGCACCAGTTGTTGCACCCGTTCTTGGGCTTTCACACCCCAAGTAAATTGATTGCGATCGCTAGTACGTTTACTCTGCTTTTCTTTATTAGTATGAGCTATTTCTGGCGCATCTACACAAGCAAAGCGGACTGTCAGATTTTTGCCATCAGCATCTTTCACTACTAAAGTATCGCCATCACTGACTCGCTCCACCGGTTCTCCAGAATTCCCGATAAAGCGATCGCAGCCGAACAAACCCAAAATTATGATAGTTGCGCAAAGCCAAAATCGCACTGCTTTAGTTAATTTCTCCATCCAAAGTTACCAAATTATCTCTGTGGGATGATACTAGCAAAATGAAAAGATATATTTGTTAACTGTTGAGATACTCCCACAGGCAATTCAAAATTCAAAATTCAAAATGATAAGACCCTCTGGCGGCAACGGAATAGAAAATGCGGATTAGTATAAGAATTGTAACCTTCCAATTGTCAGCGGGAATTTCTGATGAACTTCTTGACTCACGTTCTGCATCTAGCTGGTACAGGTGTCTTTGCCTATTACTCTGCTGCTCAAATTCGTGATTCTAAAACCCGTCCCAACATCCTTGCCGGGTTTCAGTTGGCCGAATCTGGCTCTGTGCCATTTTTATCTGCACTTAGCGATCGCGCAGCTGCTGAAGGCGATACATGGCTAGCCGAAAAACTAGCAAAACATGCATCAGATGAAACTAAGCATGGTCAAATTTTTGCCCACGCCTTACAACAGCTGAATAAACAAGTTATAGATTTCAAACGTCAACCCCAAACTACATCTACAAAAAAATCACAACAGCGTAGTCCCTTTTTCGCAGCATTCTATGAAGGCTACACTCAAGAACAGCTAAAACCAGCTGTAATTGACTGGGATGTGTTTATGGCTAGCACATACATTCTGGAGTTAGATGCTAGCAAAGACTTTGCGCGAATGGCGAAAGTATTACCTGATAACGAGCCAACCGCTCGTAATTTGAAGTTAGGAATGCTAAGTATTGCCCAAGACGAAACTGGACATGCTGCTTATCTTTACGAAGCGATGATGCGCCGGATGTCTGCAACTGAAGTGCAAAACCTCGTAGATATGTGGCGAACTCGCAAGGTAAACGCCTTGTTGGCAATGGTTGGCGGTATCCTTCAGCGTAACGGCGAAACGCGATCGCTAGTCCAAGATAGTGCGCCGTCGGAAATCGATTCTGAGTTAGTAGCTACGTAATTATAGATATTTTGAGTATCTAATCATGAACTACCCTTAACTCAAAAAGCGTGGAGAGATTACCTTGTCTGGAAGACTCTACTTGATTGGATAGCTATAGGACTCATATTTGATTGCGTGAAAAAAACTCAGTACACCTTTATTCCTTCTTCCCAGTCCCCAGTCCCCATTACCCCTTATCCCCAGAGGGGGCCCCACCATCCCCAGTCCCTAGTCCCTACGATTAATTCAGAAATCAAATCGGATTGCTATAGTTATCTAATTACAAAATAAGCGATGCCTACGGCGGTAAACTACGCACTTTGATGATTACTGTTACAGTAATCATCAAACATCTGCCTCCAGTTGACTGTGAAAGATAGCAAGTATCTACTGTATTGTCATATTCCCGCAGCTGCTACACTAGTTATGAAAGACCTAAAACAAGTAATAATCAGATAACTAGCGGTATATCCAGCAAATCTGAGTCAGGTGATTCCTACAACAAAACTATGAAAGCTGAAGCAGAAAACCATTTCAGGCTGACTTGTGAAGTAGAAACTACCCTAAAAGTGATTGGCGGACGCTGGAAAGTTTTAATTATTAGAGAATTAATGACTGGTGTCAAACGCTTTGGTGAGTTGCAACGAGCTTTACCTGGAGTTACGCAAAAGATGCTAACCCAGCAACTCAGAGAAATGGAGGAAGATGGAATTATTCATCGAGAAGTTTATCCCCAAATTCCACCCAAGGTAGAATATTCACTGACACCTTTAGGAGAAACTTTGCAACCAATTCTCTATGCTATGCATGAATGGGCTGTGCAACATTTAGCTCGAACAAATCACCATTAATGTTGATTATAGTCAATAAATAATAATTGCTAATTTAACTTGAATATGTAGGGTGGGTTATGGCTTTCGTAACTCACCATTTGAGGTTTTCGGTGCGTTACGCTAATGCGCCAACACACTCGACACATCTACTAATACCAATTCAATTAATGATTGCAACATATCCTTGGGTAAAGACGCGATTCATCGCGTCTCTACAAATGGTCTATTTGTCGCATTCGTTTTTTAAATTGGTAGAATTATTTGCGCTTACTTAACTTAAATAATAATTGCTAATTTTCAATTCGAGTGAGCAGATTTATCTATGGTGTCTTAAATTTTGAATTTTAAGTTTATTCACTGCTTTTTAAATATTCAATCGCTGCCTCTAATTTTGAAGGATAACTTTCAGCAAACCTTTCAAACCAAAGTCCTTCGGATGAAAGTGGATCTACTTTGGCTAACCATTCTTTTGCCTGTACTTTCAAAGCTTCTAGTTGTTTGGCTTTGAGTTGTTCTTGTCGAACCTTTTCTTGTTCTAGTTCTTGCTGTCTTTTTAATTCAATAGCAGCATCCTCTTGGGCAAAATCAGCCTGAACTTCTGCCAAAAGCTTATCCATGAAAGATGCCGACTTCGGCAATGGTGGAATAAACGATTTGGCTGTGGCTGATTTTGATTGTAGTTGTGGTTGTACTTCTTTGTATTCAGTTTCGAGTTGGGCTAACAGCTTATCAAGGGAATCCATTTTTGCAATTCCTAAAAAATAGTATAGCTAGTCATTAATAGCATTGAGTAGCACTTCCGATAGACTCAAATCTTCCATGTCTTCCATAGTAATGGTGTCACAGATATCAAACTTAGCACCAGCACTTTGGAGTTCATCATCTAAGACTTTGAGAAAGCGGGTAGCTTGTTGATCTGTGCCAACTTGAATAAAAGAAATAGCTAATTCTTCATCTCGATCGATGCGGCGAGAAGCTTCAATAATCACCCTCATGACTGCTTTGCGATCGTCCGGCTCACCATCAGTAACTACTAAAATTGTTTCACCATTTGGTTTAGTTTGACCGGCTGCTTTGCGTTGAAGGTAATCATCAGTTGCATGTTTTAACACACTTGCCAAGTCAGTTGTACCAGAGGGATCGTTCTCTCGAAAAATTTGTGACACCTTGCTGGATGTGACATTTTCGTATCGCTTAAATTTGCCAGAAAATACATAGATAGTAATGCCATCTGGGTCAAATTGCTCGCATTTACTAGCTAAAGCTAAAGTTGATTCTTGGGCTGCAACCCATCTAGTTCTACCACCCTTTTGATCTTGGGTTGCCATACTACCGCTTTTGTCAATAATCAAGGTATAATCACGATTTTCTAGCATGATTCGATTCTCCAATTAAGAATTAATAGTTGCTGAACTATGGGCGATCGCCAAACATATTAGTCAGTTATGGCGTTCGTCAATACATCTACAAGACTTATTTCTTCTAAGTCGTCTAAAGTGACGGTATCGCAAATATCAAATTTAGCGCCAACACTTTGTAATTGGTCATCCAAGGCTTTGAGGAATTTAGTTGCTTGGGCATCTGAACCTACTTGAATAATCGAAATTCCTAATTCTTCATCACGTTCCATTTGGCGAGTAGCATGAATGATGACTTCAAACACAGCTTTGCGATCGTCTGGTTCACCATCGGTGATCACTAAAATTGTTTCTCCATTTGGCTTGGTTTTACCAGCTGCTTTGCGTTGAAAGTAGTTATTGAGGGCATCCTGGAGTACACCAGCTAAATTTGTTGTGCCAGCAGGGTCATTTTCGAGAAATATCTGGGCGACTTTGGCTGAGGTGACATCATCGTAGCGTTTAAATCTACCAGAAAACACGTAAACAGTGATGCCATCGGGGTCAAACTGTTCGGCTTTTCTGGCCAAAGCAAGAGTAGACTCTTGAGCGATTTCCCATCTACTTCTACCACCCACTTGGTCGGGTGTAGACATACTACCGCTTTTATCAATGATTAAGGTATAGTCGCGATCGCTCATCATAATCTTCCTTTGATTGTTACCCTGTGGTTCTAGTCTAATCTACGAATTTGACGATACCGCAAGCATTTTAAGGTTTTGTATCAATTGTGCTACTCACAAAAGCCACGCCATTGCTTATGCCAGTTGCGTAAGTCCTGAAGTTGATTGTGACCTGGTTCAACAGGGACATTTTTGAAAAGGTCGAGTCCGATCGCGATCGCATCCTTCCTTATAATGTGGTTGAATTAATCCGGCGTTCTCGGTTGGGTGCATTGCGAATCCCCGTAGCTGAAGGTGGTAGTGGTAGCACCGCACGCGAACTATTCGAGGTCGTGATTCGGCTGGGAGATGCCGATCCAAACGTCGCTCACATTGTACGGAATCATTTCTCTGTGACAGAGCGAATTTTGCGTTCTGAGCGCACTCAAAGGAATCAGCGATGGCTGAAAGCCGTCGTCGATGGCGTGATTATTGGACTTGCTACGACCGAATTAGAAGTCAAGCGATCTGGTGGTGGTCAAGTCGCGAATACAAAATTAACACCGGATGGCGACGGCTATCGGCTGAATGGAACCAAGTATTACAGCACTGGCAGCCTTTATGCAGACTTGATTTTCGTGCGTGTGCTAGTACCCGATGGCACTAAAGCGTTTATCCTCATTCCCACCAACCGCGAGGGGATTGACCTTGTGGATGACTGGGATGGCTTCGGACAAAGACTTACAGGTACAGGAACAACTACATTCACTAATGTACGTGTAGAGGCAGATGAAGTAATTTTTGAGACAGACACAGACAAAGACAACCTGCCATATAACATCGTTCCGCAACTATTCCTGACAGCAATCAACGCCGGCATTATTCGCAGCGTTCTGCGCGATGCTACAGCCCTCGTCCGTACCAGACCCCGGACTTTCTACCATGCCGTAAGCGAGCAGGCAACAGAAGATCCAATTATACAGCAAACTGTTGGACAGATTGCCGCTAATGCCTTTGCTGCCGAAGCGATCGTTTTAGCGGCAGCTGATGGTCTCGATCGCCTCCCTGCTGCCCAAGCTCAGGGTGAAGAGGCAGAAACGGCTGTGGCACTGGCAACTTCTTTGAGTGCAGCCAAAGCCAAATTGATTGTTGATGATTTGGCTCTACGTTCGGCCACCTTGCTGTTTGAAGTGGGTGGGGCTTCCACAACTAAAAAAAGCTCCAACTTCGATCGTCATTGGCGCAACGCCCGTACCTTATCCTCACACAACCCAAATCATTTTAAGGCTCGTGCGATCGGCGACTACGAGATTAACGGTACACCATTGCCGCAACGAGGATTTTTCTAATTTTGTTCAGACCCCTGACTTCTAACATCCGGGAAACGACTTTATAGACATCTTGCAAAAGCAACTTTTGCAAGAAGTTGGGAAAAGGTTAAAGAGACCTCTTGCAAAAGTAATTTTTGCTCATAGGCGGGAAAAGGGGAAAGGTTAAAGGGACTCATGTTTTTATTGTTCCTTTCCCCTTGCCCCTTATCCCCAGAGGGGACCCCACCTTCCCCCTTACCCTTTTACCGACAAATGCCAAGAAGTCTAAGGTAAAGGGGAAATTCCATCGCTTTTCCCTTTACCCCCGCCCCTTATCCCCAGAGGGAACCCCACCTTCCTCACAAATGCCAAGAAGTCTTATGAGTATGTATCAGAAATCGAGGATATTGCAGCCAACCGAAACCGTTGAGAGTAACTATGAGTACAATTAACACTTAGCAACTAATGGTTTAATTAAATTAAAAGAAAACGAGTTTGTTTTCTCACTACTTGAGTGTAGATTCACCTAAAAATACCTGCACTAAATTCTCATAGTCAAAGATAAAGAAATATTGATTAGATTTGAACAGTTCATCAAAAGGTGGTATCTTCTCTCTTAATACTACGGTAAGTCAATCGATTTAACGTATTTTACTCGTTATCGTCATAGATATGGCTGCTTAAACTCCTAAAAATTGATATCAAGGAGTCAATTGTGGTGAATTCTTTAAAAGAACATTGCTTACAGTACAAACAAAAATGTTCTGCCAGTAGAATCTTTGCGATCGCAACGTTTTTTCTTGGTTTGATAGTTTCTGGTTGCAGTCAACAAAAAGCTATCAATGTCGTAGCTAACTCAGATTCTTCTTCAAAAACTCTCACTACTAAAACTACAGAGAAAAACAATGTGATTCGCTTGGGCTACCAAAAAGGAGGGATTATTCCCATTGCACGACAGCGGGGTGAGTTAGAGCGTCAGTTAGTAGCCCAAAATATTAAAGTTGAATGGAGTGGGCCATTTGACCGTTGCGCTACGCTTTTAAGTTCTCTCAATGGTAATCGGGCAGATATTGGTGGATGTGGTGATATTCCTTCCATCTCTGGAATTGCTGCCAGACAACCTCTTTGTATTGGCTCTGTACAGCGTCCTAGTCCAGATTCTTTGAGTAGTGCTATCTTAGTTCGTGGCGATTCTCCCATTCAAAAACCGACTGATTTAGTCGGTAAAAAAGTTGCAGTTAATCAAGGTGGCGCGGGCGAATATCTGTTATTAAAAGTTTTGGAAAAAGAAAATATTCCTTCATATAAAGTTCAGCGAGTTTATCTATCACCAAATGACGCTGCACCTGCTCTATATCAAAATTCTGTTGATGCGTGGGCAGTTTGGGAACCTTATATTTCCATTGCCCAATTAGAGCATAAGGCGCGAAGAATTACCACTAAACACCCTGCTCCTACCTACGGCATTATGATTGTTCGTACTGATGCAGCTAAAGAAAATCCTGTAGCTGTGAAAGCTGCTCTTACTGCTTTGAGTGAGGATGGTGAGTGGTTAAATCAACATACTAATGCTGCATCAGATTTTCTAGTTAAAGAGCTAAAAGTCTCTGATGCGGTAGCCAAGCAGGTGACTAAAAATCGAGGCCCAGAGTCTTACGTATTTCCTAATACTGAAGATATCGCCAAGCTTCAGAAAACAGCTGACTGGTTACTAGAGCAAAAAATTATTCCGCAACGAGTAGATATTGCTACAGCAGTATGTCCGTTAGAAACTACCGCTGTTAGGTAGAAAAGATGACAATAATATACCCAAAAATAACGTGTCTATCAATTTGCAGCAAAATTTTTCCTTCTCTTTGGGTTGCTTGTTAGTAGCAACAACAGCTTGCTCAGAGGTTAAGTCTACCAGTCCGGCAACGATCGCTACTAATCCTAGTGCGTCCCAAGTCGCACTATCGAATACAACTCAACTGCATGTTGCTAAATTTAAAGGTGGCTGGGACTTAAATTTAAAGTTAGCTAAATTAGATAATTTCCCTTATCAAACTCAATTTACTGAGTTTACTGGGGGTAATTTGATGGTGCAGTCAATCAATGCTGGTGCGATTGACTTGGGTTCAGCTAGTGAAATTCCGCCGATTTTTGCGATTGAATCGAAAGCAGCTGTAAAAATTATTGCCACTCTCAAAGGGCCTACAGTTGCTCAAGTTGTACTCGTACCCAAAAACTCGACTGCCAAAACGATCGCTGACCTTAAAGGTAAGAAAGTGGGTTACGTTAAAGCTACAACTGCCCACTACTTCCTGATTAAGATGTTGGAAAAAGTCGGGCTAACGATGAAGGATATCAATGCAACTCCTTTATCGATACCTGATGGACTAGCCGCTTTTCGTAAAGGACAGCTTGATGCTTGGGCTACCTACGGTTACTCCATTCCCCAAGCCAAAAAAGAAGGGGCGCGGGTACTGGAATCTGCAAAAGATATTTTGAGCGGTAACTTCGTAATTATTGCTTCACCGAATGCGATCGCCGATCCCCAAAAGAAAGTTGCGATCGCTGATTTTCTCTGTCGTTTGCAGAAATCCCAAAATTGGCGGGAATCTAATCTCAAGCAATGGTCGAAGAATTATGCAAAGACCATTGATGTTGATGAAGGCATCGTTTATCAAGATGCTAAACAAGGACTACAACAGCGTCGCCAAGAATTACTTCCTGTTTCTGACGAAGCTATTGCTTCTCAGCAAAAGGTTGCTGATACCTTTTTTCAAGCGGGTGTAATTTCCACAAAAGTTGATGTTAAACAACTTTGGGACAGCAGTTTGAACCAAGATATCGCCAAATGCCAATAATTGCAGCAAGAAGTAAAAAGCTAAATGTCAAAATCACCTGATTTTTAATCATGGTAAAAATGATGTTTCATGGAATAGAAAGAGAATTATTAAATGGAGTACCTTGGTTATTTGAGCAACAGTCTCAATTACCACATCATCTGCAATTAACAGATCGGCAAGAACATGAGATCCGTGATATTTGGGAATTACCACCACAAGAATCTCCTCATCGCCAGCCTGTTGTTAAGCAGGAGATAAAACAGTTTGGGATTTTTAGCAAACTAAAAAGTTTTTCTTTAAAGGCGATCGCCAATAAATAAAGATAAGCGTTATCAGCTACTCAAATTAATAGAAAATTTCAACTAATTTGCAATGTGCAGTACACCTTTAGAGATGATTTATAAAGTAAAGCTTAAATTGTAGGGTGCGTTATAGCAACGCTTAACGCACCGACAGATATGATGCGTTACGGCTAATCCTGATTTTCTGAAACTCCCAAATCCTTACATAGCCGTAACACATCCTACTTAATATTTACTTTATAAATAGGCTCTTACCGGGGTAGCTTCTTTGTAAGAATTCAGGAATCAGAATTCAGAATAGTTAAAGAATCAGGAAAACATTTGATGACTCTCATTTCATCCTCAAATACCGACATGACAACAACGACTGACCTCGATTTTGCTGCACGTGAGGCGTTGCGCCTACTCGGCCCCGATCCCGAAAACTGGGTAAGCGATCGCTCAGACATTGACCACAATGTGACGATAGTAGGCGGTAGTGGCAGTGGCAGCACCTTCGCATTTGCCCTGCGGCGTGCCGGCATTGGTCGCGTGACAGTCATCGACGAAGCTCTTGACGAAACCCATGCGGGCGTGTGGCTGACGCGGGCGCGGATGAAAAAGCTACGCACACCGAAAAATCTGCCAGGGCCAGAACTGGGTATTCCGGCGCTATCATTTCAAGCTTGGTACGAGGTGCGGCACGGTGTTGAGGCATACGCAGCGCTTGACCGCATTCCCCGATTGGCGTGGGCTGAGTACCTCAGCTGGTATCGGCATTTTTTGGGCATTCCAGTTCGGTATCAGACGAAGTTGGTGCGGATTGAGCCGGACGCAGATTTCTTTCGTCTACACCTAGAAGTGAACGGTGTCGCCCAAGTGGAAACCACACGTAAAATTATCTTCGCCAACGGTGTAGCTGGCACTGGTGGCCCAAACATACCGCCTGTATTGGCATCTCTGCCACGCACCTTATATGCACATACCGCCGATGCAATCGACTTCAATAATCTGCGTGGTAAAACAGTAGCAGTGCTGGGTGCTGCGGCCTCGGCCTTTGATGCGGCAGGAGTGGCACTTGAATCAGGCGCTAAAGCAGTACATTTGTTTGCACGACGGCCAGCGATCGCATCTGTACCAGTGAATCGCGTGCGAGGTTATCCTGGCGCTTACTATAACTATCCGCAACTACCTGATGCAGCTCGCTGGTTCCAAGCTTGGCGGTTTAATCAGGTTGGCTCTACACCACCACCAGATGCAATCGAGCGGGTAATAGCGTTCTCTAACTTCCACCTGCATCTATCCGCACCGTGGAAATCTGCTCGCAACCAGGGCGATCGCATCGTCGCTCAGGTAAATGATGATGTTTTCGAGTTTGATTTTGCGATCGCTGGTACTGGCTACTTTGTTGACCCGACAAAGCGCCCGGAACTCGCCGAATTTGCACATCATATCGCACTTTGGCGCGATCGCTATGAAGCCCCAGCCGACCAACGTGACGAGCGACTCAGCACCCACCCTTACCTTGGCAGCGCCCATGAATACCAAGAGAAAGTACCTGGCAATGCCCCCTACCTGAAAGATATCCATGTGTTCAATCCTGCTGGCTTCGTCAGCTTCGGTCTGCCCATCGGCGACGTACCCAGCATCCGACGCGATGTGCCAGCAATAGTGGCCCGCATCAGCCATGACTTGTTCTTTGCTGACTGGTCATTACACGAAGCCCGGATCGCTAACGGCAACATTTCGCCGGACTTCGACACATTATTGTATGCGGACGCGGTATGGCAACAGCAAGCCAAGGTGGCAGTCAGCTAAATCTGCGTAGCGTTTATAATTCACGCCTAATATGAATTAAAACGATCTGCACCGAATGGCATTAATAAAAGCTATAAGCTTTGCAGAATAAGGACTACAGCTTTAATGCTCTTGCTTATCGAGGATGATATACAGTTGCCTAAAAAGTTTTTGGAAATAGAAAAAGCTTACTCGTCGATGAAATAATTTTTTTGAGACGAATAAGCCGAAAACATAATTACTACTGTGATACTGCGAGTACAAATTCTCAAGCATAAATTTGGGCGCTCATGTTGCCCACCCCACAAGGCATTGAGAAAATTGTCTGCTGCCAACAGCTACTTTCCCTCTAAAAGTAGTAATTACGAATTACGAATTACGAATTACAAATTATCTAAATGCTTCCACTTCTTCAGGAACCTTCATTTGGTCGAGAATTCCCCAGATTTCTTGTAACATCGGCTCTAACCCAGTGCGAGTAACTGCTGAAATCACAAAAACCGGCGCGTAGGAAAGATGATTAAGTTGGGTAGCTAATGCTTCCAAATCGACAGTTTCGCGATCGACTGCATCAATTTTATTCAGCGCCAAAATTTGCGGACGTTCTGCTAAACCCCGTCCATAAGCTTGTAATTCTTCCTTAATTGTGTTGTAGTCTCTAATCACATCATCACTAGTAGCATCAATTAAGTGAAGTAACACTCGCGTGCGCTCAATATGGCGCAAGAAATCGTGTCCCAATCCTGCACCTTGAGACGCGCCCTCGATTAGTCCGGGAATGTCGGCGAAAACAGTACCATCGCCAGTAGGTTTTTGCACTACACCCAAATTTGGGATGAGGGTAGTGAAGGGGTAGTCTGCGATTTTCGGACGTGCTGCTGATAAAGATGAAATTAAAGTGGATTTACCAGCGTTTGGTAAGCCAATAATCCCCACTTCTGCCAAAAGTTTTAACTCTAGGCGCAACTGCTTTATTTCTCCTGGCAATCCTGGGAGGGCATATTCTGGGGCGCGGTTACGGTTGCTCAAGAAATGCTGATTTCCCAGTCCGCCTTTACCACCTTGGGCAATCAGCAAAGTCTGCTTAGGTTCAATTAAATCTCCTAGCAGTTCGCCAGTTTCAGCATCATAAATGGTTGTACCGCAGGGAACTTCGATAATTAAATCCTTTCCTGCTGCCCCAGTGCAGTTATTTGGCCCGCCACGAGTACCCTTTTCTGCCTGAAAGCGATGGTTATATCTGAAGTCCAGCAAGGTTTGTAGGTTTTCTTCGGCAACGAAAAATACCGAACCACCTCGTCCCCCATTACCGCCAGAGGGGCCGCCAGTCGGCACGTATTTCTCTCGCCGGAAAGCGACAATACCATCGCCGCCCTTACCAGCTTCAACTTCAATTTTTGCTTGATCGATAAATTGCATCTTTCTAGAGTCCTGTTAGCGGATAGCTGGCGTTGAGCCAGTGCTGAGTTATAGGCGAGTTATAAATTATAAGTTTTAAAATCTTATTCCTCACTATTTACTTGTAACTCACACTCCCTACTCCCCCTGCCCCTTTTGCTCAAGATGTGGGAATATATAAAGAAAGTTGTACCTAACCGCCTACGTAGAGGTTTAAAGTGGATACCATTGCAATTCCTGCTCTGAATCGGCCAGTGGATGCCACGGTAGAAATTCCTGGTTCTAAAAGTCTTACCAATCGAGCGTTGCTTGTCGCAGCTTTGGCGCAAGGTGACTCCATTTTAGAAAATGCCTTATTTAGTGAAGACAGCGAGTATTTTGCTAAATGCGTAGAGCAATTGGGCATTCCCATTACTTTGAATCCTCAACTGGCACAAATTCAAGTGGCGGGAAGGGGAGGCGAAATTCCAGCTAAACAGGCAGATTTATTTGTGGGTTTGGCAGGTACAGCAGCACGGTTTATTTCGGCGCTGGTAGCACTGGGGAATGGCGAATATCGCCTAGATGGAGTTCCCCGGATGCGAGAACGACCGATGGGCGACTTGTTGACGGTACTACAAACGGGTGGAGCAACCATTAACTTTGAAGGAAACTCCGGGTTTATGCCTTACACCGTCTATAGTCAGGGATTTGCTGGCGGAAATTTTCGCTTGAAAGCGAACCAAACAAGTCAGCAACTTTCGGCATTACTGATGATTGCGCCTTATGCTCAACAAGACACAATTGTTGAGGTTGAAGGTACGCTGGTTTCTCAGTCTTACATCAAAATGACCTGTCGTCTGATGGCAGACTTTGGCGTGGAAGCGATCCAAATCGGCGATAATCAATTTCAGATTAAAGCAGGTCAACGTTACCAAGCTCGACATTACACTGTAGAACCCGATGCATCAAATGCTTCTTACTTTTTTGCCGCCGCCGCCGTCACGGGTGGACGGGTGCGGGTAAAACATTTGACCAAACAATCTTGTCAGGGTGATATTCTCTGGCTGAATGTTTTAGAACAAATGGGTTGCCAAATTAAGGATGCGGATGATTACACCGAAGTGACGGGGCCGAAGCAATTGCAAGGCATCGATATTGATATGAATGATATATCGGATCTAGTGCAAACATTAGGAGCGATCGCACCCTTTGCTAGTTCACCGATTACCATTCGGAATGTGGAACATATTCGATATAAAGAAACTGACCGAATTAAAGCTGTGGTGACAGAGTTACGGCGGCTAGGAGTTGAAGTTGAAGAATTTGCAGATAGACTGAAAATTGAGCCTGGCCCCATTACCCCAGCAGCGATTGAAACTTATCACGATCATCGAATGGCGATGGCTTTTGCTGTCACTGGCTTGAAGGTTCCAGGGATTGTAATTAAAGATCCTGGTTGCACAGCGAAGACTTTTCCAGATTACTTTACCCGATTTTTCCAAATGTTAGAGCAATAAGAGCTATTTTCGTTAAATGTATACCAATTCAATTAATGATTGCAACACATTCTTGGGTGAAGACGTGATGAATCGCGTCTCTACAAGAAGACGCGATGAATCGCGTCTCTACAAATGGTCTATTTGTCGCATTGTTTTTTTAATTGGTATTACTTTTTCAATGCCAGAGTTAAGCCATCTGCGATCGCTACTACACTAAGACTAACTCGCTGGTCTTGATGCAGTTTTTGATTAAAAGCACGAATTCTTTTCGTTCTATTATCTTGCACCTGGGGATCGGCAACCCTACCTGACCAGAGAACATTATCGATCGCAATCAATCCCCCCGGACGCACTAATTGCAGCGATCGCTCATAATAGCCATCATAGTTGCTCTTATCTGCATCGATGAAGGCAAAATCAAAAGTTTCTGCTTCTCCTGTTGCCAGTAACCGATCCAAAGTCTGCAAAGCTGGGGCAATGTGCAGTTGAATTTTATCCGCCACTCCAGCTTGTTGCCAATAACGTCTAGCGATCGTTGTAAATTCTTCACTGATATCACAGGCTACCACTTTACCGTCCGTCGGTAACGCCAATGCCACCACCAGGGAACTATAACCTGTAAATACCCCAATATCCAAGGTTTTCTTTGCTCCCAACAATTGCACCAGTAATGCCATAAATTGCCCTTGTTCGGGAGCAATTTGCATTCTACCTATGGGATATTGGGCTGTTTCCTGTCTCAGTTGGGTTAAAATTTCCGGTTCTCGAAGAGAGACTGACAGTAAATAGTCATAGAGGTTTTGTTCGAGTCCTAGTGTTTTAGTTGTCATGGGTATTGGGAATTGGGCATGGGGCATTGGGCATGGGACATTGGGCATGGGGCATTGGGCATGGAGAATTGGGGATGATTTCATGTCCGCTTGATTGCTTATTAAACCCGAAGAACCCCACCCCGCCAAAGCTGTGCTTTGTCTCCCCTCCCCGCAGGCGGGGAGGGGTTGGGGGTGGGGTTCTTTTATTATGGGTAATTTGGCGGACATGATATGAGTTTTTGATACTCGTGGATGAGTCTTTGATACTCGTGGACGAGTCTTTGATACTCGTGGATGAGTCTTTTTTACTCGTGGACGAGTCTTTGATACTCGTGGATGAGTCTTTGATACTCGTGGACGAGTCTTTTTCACTCGTGGATGAGTCTTTGATACTCGTGGACGAGTCTTTTTTACTCGTGGATGAGTCTTTGATACTCGTGGACGAGTCTTTTTTACTCGTGGATGAGTCTTTGATACTCGTGGATGAGTCTTTGATACTCGTGAATGAGTCTTTTTTACTCGTGGACGAGTCTTTGATATTCGTAAATGATTTTTTAAAAGTCAAAATTATATTTAAATACAACTCAGTATGATAAACAAAGCGATGTCTACAACGGGCTGTGCCTACGCTCAGGATATTTTAAATCATGCCAAACCTTAAAGAAGATGATCGCGCTCTGCGCGAGGTGTTGATCCAAGCCAAAATCATCGCTATTGTAGGTCACTCTGATAAACGCGATCGCACCAGTTATCAAATCGCGCAATTCTTGCGACAAAAAGGCTATACAGTTTATGCCGTCAACCCGCGAATTAAAGAAATTGACGGTCAACCCAGTTATGCCGCACTCCAGGAATTACCCGAACCCGTGGATATTGTTAACGTATTTCGTCGTTGTGAGTACTTGCCAGAAATTGTAGATGAAGCAATTTCCATCACTGCTAAAACTGTGTGGACACAACTGGGTATCTGGCATCAACCATCAGCACAAAAAGCTATAGATGCAGGACTCAATGTGGTTATGGATGCTTGTATCAAAATTGAATATCTGCGGCTGAGAGTAGGTTCAACAGAAAATGTCTAGTTTTTATGCGTACAGATAAGTCTAACAATCATTTAGATTGTAATTATTATGCAAAAAGCGATCGCATAAACTTTCTATAGCAGTCCTAAATCATCCTTTGAAAATTATATCTCTCTTTCTTTCTTCTTTCCTTTGCGTCCTTAGCGTCCTTCTCTAACGAGACGCTACGCGTTGGCGTCAGCCTCTGGTAGAGAAGGCGGTTCGTTTTCTA
This sequence comes from Nostoc sp. DedQUE05, assembly GCF_034530955.1. Taxonomy (NCBI): domain Bacteria; kingdom Bacillati; phylum Cyanobacteriota; class Cyanophyceae; order Nostocales; family Nostocaceae; genus Nostoc; species Nostoc sp. DedQUE05. The sequence goes on from NZ_JAVRCB010000028.1 coordinate 36,991, forward strand.
ATCTATATTTTTCACAACTCAAATAGGATTGCTATATGTGTAGAGATATTGCATACCAAGTGTTTGTTTGAGTTACTTGCTTAAACCCTTCTAGAATAAAAACTATTGTAGGTAATTTTATTACTATAGTTGTTTTTATTGTGGGAGGTTATGATGAGCCGTCCAATAATTCTTGGTATTGTCGGCGACAGCGCGGCTGGTAAAACAACACTAACGCGAGGAATCGCTCAGGTACTCGGCCCGGAAAATGTCACGCTCATTTGTACAGATGATTATCACCGTTACGATCGCCAACAACGTGCAGATATTGGCATCACTGCTCTCCACCCGGACTGCAACCATTTAGATATTATGCAGCAACATTTGTCGCTGCTACGCACAGGACAACCAATTCTCAAACCAGTTTACAGCCATAAAACCGGCACATTCGAGCCACCGCAGTATATTAAGCCGAATAAATTCGTAATCATTGAGGGATTACTCGGTTATTCTACTCGTGCCGCCCGTGACTCCTACGACGTGAAAGTTTATCTTGCACCCCCTGAAGAACTACGCACAAAATGGAAAGTCAAGCGGGATACCCAAAAGCGCGGCTACACAGATGAACAGGTGCTGGCAGAATTAGAAAAGCGCGAACCGGACTCAGCACAATTTATTCGTCCGCAGCGGCAATGGTCTGATATAGTCATTAGTTTCTATCCACCTACCGAGGAAGCTGATGAAACCAATGGACATTTAAATGTGCGTTTGGTACTACGTCCGACAATTCCCCACCCAGATTTTACCCAGATTATCAACCCTGGCTATGGTAATTCTGACTCAGCGATTCGCTTGGGGTTAGACAGGGATATGAGTAAGCCTGTGGATGTCTTAGAAGTTGATGGTCATGCAACCTTAGACCAGGTGAATAAGCTAGAGCATGTTATTTGTTCTGATATGCCCCATTTACGAAGTATTTGCGATCGCGAAAGTAATCCAGAACTGGGTAAAATTGCTGGTACAACTGGAGAAACACTGCAAAGTTACCCCCTGGCTTTGACTCAGTTGATCATTACCTACCACATGCTCAAAGCAACGCAAATTCATCAGTAATCAGGGAAAGTTAAAGGGTTAAAAGTGGTTGCGATCGCGTGTAGTGTTAGGCTGCTGAATTATACGATGCCTACGGCGGTAAACTACGCACTTTGCTTACTCATGATTCCGACTTGACGGGGGCTTGCAGCAATTCAATATCTTTAATTTGAAGAATACCACTACTCTCAAATTGCACACCGATTTGAACTGTGGCAGCATTCGCTTCTTTTTTAAAATAGGCACGCACTTTGTAAGGCTGAAAATTTTCCGTTAGTGAAACTCCTCTACCCCATGAAGTTGTTCTCAGTCCGCCCAATTCTCGTGGTCTACCTACACCCAAACTCACTGCAATTGATTTTTCTGTGTTTAGCGCTTTCGCATTAAAGTGACAAGCAAGAACACACTCTTGAACATCGGGTTCTGCAATTTCAAACAAGATGACTTTTCGCAAAGGATCTGTACTATTAGTTAGAAAGCGCTGACTATTATCGTCATAAGCTTCAATTTGCCAACTTTCTCCGACAATTCCAATGCCTCCCTTTGTGACTATAGAATCGGCAAGTGTGAATCGACGAATCAGCACAAATGGCTCTGCGGGTTCGGGAATAGCGAGTGGTTTTTCTAGCTCCTTAAGGGTTTCCTTAGCTTTAGAGAGAATAAAATTTGTCAGATTGTTGAATAGCTCGTCAAACATAGCGTAGTTTACTGCCGTAGGCATCGCCCTAAATCATCTTTTTTTAGTGTTCCCTTTGAAATAGTAGCCTTTTGTCATATTTGGGCGTTCTTGTTCATCCGCTCATATCATGTCTGGATAATTAGTTATGATTTCCACAATCATTGCATCCCAGCCCCTACCCAAGCTCACGATTGTTACTTTACAGGCGCTTGCAGCAATTCAATATCTTTAATCTGAAGAATGCCACTACTCTCAAATTGCACACTGATTTGAACTTTGGCAGCATCTGTTTCTTTTTTAAAATGGGCACGCGCTTCGTAAGGTTTAAAATTTTCTGTTGGTGAAACTTCTGTAAACCATGAAGTTGTTGTCATTCCGCCCCACTGTCCCGTTCTCCGAAAACCTAAACTAACTTTAATTGCTTTTTCTGTGTCTAGCGCTTTCGCGTTAAATTGACAAGCAAAAACACACTCTTGGACATCGGGTTCTGCAACTTCAAACAAGATGACATTTCGCAAAGGATCGGTACTATTCGTAAAAAAGCTCTGATTATTATCGTCATAAGCTTCAATTTGCCAGCTTTCTCCGACAATTGCAATACATCCCTTTGTCACCGTAGAATCGGCAGGTGTGAATCGACGAATCAGCATAAATGGCTCTGCGGGTTCGGGAACGCCGAAGCGTTTTTGCAGATCGTTACCGACTTCTTGAATTTTAGAGTCAATAAAACCTTTGAGATTGTTGAATAAATCGTCGAACATAGTTTACCGCCGTAGGCATCGCCCTAAATCATCTTTTTTTAGTGTTCCCTTTGAAAGTTGCAAATGAAATTACCTATACAAACTTACCAAGGTTAAAGATTTTCTCAAATAAAGATGATTTTGAGAGCAAACGAGGGATAACTAAGGATAGTTCTATGTGTGGTGCTATTTTCTTAGTTTAATATGACCTATTGCCTCAGAATTGCCGATCTACCTACAAATGAGCGTCCGCGTGAGCGATTAATGACGCATGGTGCAAAAATTTTAGCCACAGCAGAGTTAATCGCAATTCTTCTAGGCACTGGTCAAGGGCCAGGAAAACTATCGGCTGTGGGTTTGGGACAATATATCTTGAGCGAACTAGGCAAACATCAACGCGATCCTTTGGCAACTCTCCGAGAAGTTAGCCCCGCAGAGTTAATGCAAATTTCTGGTGTTGGCCCAGCGAAGGCGACAAGTATCTTAGCAGCAATTGAATTGGGCAAACGCGCCTTTCAATCACGTCCCAATGATGGCACATTAATTGATAGCCCACTTGCTGCTGCTGCTACCCTCAGTCAAGATTTGATGTGGCAGGTACAAGAACGTTTTGCAGTGGTGTTATTAGATGTCAAGAATCGCTTGTTGGGTACGCAAGTAATTACCATTGGCACTGCAACCGAAACCCTAGCCTCTCCCCGTGATATCTTTCGAGAAGTTATTCGTCAAGGCGCAACGCGGGTAATAGTAGCCCACAACCATCCTTCTGGGAACCTTGAACCCAGCCAGGAAGATATAGAATTAACGCGTCAGTTATTAGCAGGGGCGCAGCTTTTGGGCATTCCAGTACTAGATCATCTGATTTTGGGCAATGGCAATCATCAAAGTTTACGAGAACTGACAACTTTGTGGGATGAGCATCCACAGGGAGATTAGTGAAAAAGCAGGGAGGCAGGGCGAACGCATCTTAATTGCTAATAAAAACTAAAAAAGATATCAAAATGTTATGGATAATTGTACAAAGTAAAGCGCAGAGGTACGCAGAGATTTGTACCTCAACAGACTAGGAGATGCTATAAAAAAATATACAACTTTTATTGTGGGGTGGGCGACACGAGAGCCTAGTTCATAGGGCGGACAAGATGTCCACCCCACAAGAGTGGATAATTTATTTCTTGGTAATCCCCTACATACCAACATTATTAAAGTTTGACCAAACTGAATCTGGGTCAAGCCGTGCTTGAATATCAGATATTCGGGATTTTATTAAGGATTTTCAACAACAAAAGCTAACTATCCAATAATTTCTTGCTGGGCCAGTTTCTCTGTATCCCTCGGAGTCAGAATTATAAGAAAAGATTCTTGAACAGATGTTGTCGGAGTTAATTAAATGGGAACTTGTTTTCCAAGCATTTTATGTTGAATTGTTTGAATAAGATGCGTCATATATGCATTAGGTTTCGGAGCGAATATGTGTTGCCGGATTTTAGAGAATTGGTATAAGTTGTTTTAGTTTTTTATAGTTAATTAATAACATTTTGAGCCAGTCATGTTAGAGCAAACGATCGCAAATTTGACCAGAATTATTAATTTTTGTCTCTAAAAGTTAAAGATAATCTTAAAACGGGAATTCTCTATATAGATAAAAAAAGATTTGTAAATAAAAATAAGATTTATGTTGGCAATAACTGGTTATCGTATAAACGAGCTAATTTATTCCAGTTCCAATACCCTAGTACATCGCGCTCTTAGGGAATTAGATCGAAAACCAGTCATTATTAAACTACTGCGGCACGACTATCCCAGCTTTAGCGAATTGGTGCAGTTTCGCAATCAGTATGCGATCGCTAAAAATCTCGACATCTCAGGCATTGTCCAACCGCTGAGTCTAGAACCATACCAAAATGGCTATGCTTTGGTAATGAAAGACATCGGTGGCATCTCCCTACGCGATCGCATCCAGGCTGCCCCTTTGAGTGTCGAACAATTCTGGCCAATTGCCCTGCAAATTGTAGATATCCTCCACCAGCTCTATCAACAACGGATTATTCACAAAGACATTAAACCAGCTAATATTCTGATTCAACCAGAAACCGGGGAGATTAAGCTGATTGACTTTAGCATTGCCTCCCTGTTACCCCGCGAAACCCAAGAAATTCAAAACCCCAACATTCTAGAAGGTACACTCGCCTATATCTCACCGGAACAAACCGGGCGGATGAACCGGGGGATTGACTATCGCAGCGATTTCTATTCTTTGGGAGTTACCTTTTTTGAACTGCTCGCGGGACAGTTACCATTTCCAGTAGACGAGCCAATGGAAATGGTTCACGCCCATATAGCGAAACAACCACCCTCTATCTGCGATCGCAATCCCGATCTGCCCATCATGCTCGGTGAAATCATTCGCAAACTGATGGGCAAGAATGCGGAAGACCGCTATCAAAGCGCCCTCGGTCTGAAGCACGATTTGTTGCGATGCCAGGAAGAATATCATGTTGCGGGCAAACTCGCCTGGTTTGATTTAGGGCAACGGGATATTAGCGATCGCTTTTTGATTCCCGAAAAACTCTACGGACGAGAACAAGAAGTTCAAAGCTTGCTCGATGCTTTTGGCCGAGTTGCCAACGGAGCCTCCGAACTGATGCTGGTGGCAGGTTTTTCTGGTATTGGCAAAACTGCCGTCGTCAATGAAGTGCATAAGCCGATTGTGCGTTGGCACGGCTATTTCATCAAAGGTAAATACGACCAGTTCAACCGCAATCTGCCGTTTAGTGCCTTTATCCAAGCCTTCCGCGACCTGATGGGTCAACTTCTAAGCAGTGATGACGCGCAGTTAGCTGATTGGAAAGCGAAAATCCTGGCGGCAGTGGGTGACAATGGGCAGGTACTCATTGAGGTGATTCCGGAACTCGAACAGGTCATCGGCCAACAACCCCCAGTACCAGAACTCTCCGGTAGTGCGGCTCAGAATCGTTTCAATCTGCTGTTCCAGAAGTTCATCACGGTGTTCACCACAAGGGAGCATCCACTGGTCATTTTCTTAGATGACTTGCAATGGGCTGATTCGGCTTCGCTGAACTTGCTGAAGCTACTGCTGACAGAACGCGAGCGCGGTTATCTGTTCGTCATCGGAGCTTATCGGGATAACGAAGTGTTCCCGGCTCATCCCTTGATGCTGATGCTCGATGAGGTTAAAAAAGCCCAAACCCAAATCCGCGCCCTCACTCTACAACCCCTGAGCCAAACCCACGTGAATCAGTTAACAGCAGATACGCTCAGTTGCTCAACTGAACTGGCTCAACCGCTTTCGGAGTTGGTCTATCAAAAAACCAAGGGGAATCCCTTCTTCCTCACCCAATTTCTCAAAGCATTGCATGAGGACGGCTATATTTGGTTTGACTTCCAGACAGGACATTGGCAATGTGACTTGGCAACGGTGAAGTTACTCGCGCTCACGGATGATGTCGTCGAATTTATGGCACTTCAGTTGCAAAAATTGCCGACTGCCACCCAGGCTGCTTTGAAACTAGCGGCTTGCATTGGCGCTCAGTTTGATTTGTCTACCCTGGCGATAGTCAATCAGCGATCGCCCGAAGATATCGCGCTCGACCTCTGGAAAGCCTTGCAAGAAGGCGTAATTCTGCCCATCAGCGATGTCTATAAGTTCTACCAACTATCAGAACTTCACGTGGCAGAAGTCCAGCAGCCATTAACCTTTAACTGTTCTTATCGCTTTCTCCACGATCGCGTCCAGCAAGCTGCTTATTCCCTCATCCCTGACGAGCAAAAACAGACGACTCATTACCAAATCGGACAACTTCTGCTGCAACAAGTTTCCCCAGCCGCTAGAGAAGAGCGCATTTTTGAAATCGTCAATCAGTTGAACTATGGAACCACGCTGATTGAAAAACAACAGCAACGGGACGAACTCGCCCAACTCAACCTCACGGCTTGCCGCAAAGCCAGAGCCGCAACCGCCTACCATGCCGCCCGTGAATATGCCACAGTCGGGCTGCAACTGCTCTTAGGGGATGCTTGGCAACGGCAGTACGAAATAACTCTATCTCTGCATGACTTAGCTGCCGAGGTCGCTTTTTTGGCTGGTGCTTTTGAGCAGATGGAGGAGTGGATTGAAGCGGTAATCGATCGTGCAAAAACGCCTCTAGAACGAGTGCCAGTTTATCAAGTCAGAATTCAGGCATTGGTCGCCCGCAATCAATTTGTGGAGGCGATCGCGATCGGTCAATCAGTCTTCCGAATGTTGGGCGTGAACCTACCAGACGAACCAACTCTAGACGACATTCGCCTCCTGAAACAAGAAATTGATGCTTTAATTGAGGGTCGTTCTATTGAGTCATTCATTCATCTGCCGAAAATGACCGATCCGCAGCAATTAGCAATTATGCAAAATGCAGCGCGGCTGACACCAGTTTGTTACATGTCCGGCACAAAGCTTTATTTCCTGGTGGTGGCACTCCAGGTCAAATTATCGATTCAATTTGGCAACAGTCCGGTTTCGGCGTTTTGCTATGTAGGTTACGCCTTCCAACTGAGGATGCTGTGGAGCGATATGTCAAAAGTGCCTCAGTTTGGGCAATTAGGATACCAACTCGCCTTAGAACCAGATGCCAAAAACATTCGAGCCGCAACTGCGATGTTAATGGGGGCTTATGTGGGTTCTTGGACAATCCATCTGCAAGACACGCTGCCCATTCTACTGGACGGATATCAAGCCGGGTTGGAAACTGGCAATCTAGAATTTATGGGCTACGATGCCCAGTTATACTGCTTCAATGCGTATTGGTACGGTCAACCCCTGGCTGAACTCGAACCCCAAATTCGTGCCTATTACCAGCAGTTGTCCGACCTCCACCAAGTCACGGCAGCAAACTGTGTATTGGCTTACTGGCAAGCGGCGCAAATTCTCTTGGGTCAGTCAGAACAAGAGATTCCCTTACGCCAGGATGCCTACGAACAGAAAGTTCTGGATGAGGCAAAAGTCGATTTTTACCGACTATCCTTCTTTTACCTTTATCGCTTCACGTTAAATTACTGGCTCCAAGACTTTGCCAAAGCTCAACACGATGCCGCTCAAACGCGACATTATTTAGCTGGCGGGATGGGAAGTATCGTTGAACCAATCTTCTATTTCTATGATTCTCTGACCGTACTGGCTCATCCTGGCGAATCAATTTCCCCATCAGAACCGGGATGGCAGCGAATGGAAGAAAATCAAGCCAAGCTAAAAGATTGGGCAGATTATGGCCCGATGAATTACTTGCACAAATATCATTTAGTAGAAGCGGAAAAATATCGCGTTCTCGATCGCAAAACCGAAGCTATAGAATTTTACGATCTGGCGATCGCGGGTGCAAAAGCCAATGGCTATTCTCAGGAAACAGCCCTTAGCAATGAACTGGCGGCAAAATTCTATCTGGATTGGAACAAAGAGCGAATTGCCCAAGCTTACTTGATTGACGCTTACTATGGCTATGCTCGCTGGGGGGCGAAAGCCAAACTCGCTGACTTGGAAACTCGCTATCCCCAACTGCTAGCTCCCATCCTCCAAGGGGCGCAGACACCGCTTTCTATTGACGAAACCTTATTTTCCACTGCAACTGTCACCTCGACTAGTACTTCCTCCACGAGTCTTTCTGATTCCCTGGATCTGGTTGCCATCCTGAAAGCGTCGCAAACTCTTTCGAGTGAAATCGAGCTTGAGCCGTTAATTGCTACTCTCTTGCTGACGGTAATGCAAACCTCTGGTGCGACCCAGTGCGCTTTAATGTTGAGCGAGGGACAAAATCTCACAGTTCAGGCGAGGGCAGAACTTACGGCATCGCACCAAATCGAAACGCAGATTCTACATCCAACCCAGTCGCTTGTCGATAGTGGTATTGTGCCCATCAGTCTGGTAACAAAAGTCAAACGCAGCTTGCAACCTGCTGTAATTAGCAACGCTGCACAAGAGCCGCTATTGCTCGGCGATGCGTATATCCAAAACCAACAGCCCAAGAGTCTGCTGTGCAGCCCAATTCTGCAACAGGGTAAGTTGCTGGGCATAGTCTATCTAGAAAATAACCTGGCAACGGGAGCCTTTACCCGCGATCGCGTTGAGGTGCTGAATCTGCTGTGCGCCCAAGCTGCGATTTCACTGGAGAATGCTCGTCTCTATCAGCAAGCCCAAGCACATACTCAACAGCTGCAAGAATCTCAGCTTCAGATTGTGCAAAGCGAAAAAATGGCGACTTTGGGTAACTTGGTGGCAGGGGTGGCTCACGAAATTAATAATCCAGTCGGCTTCCTCAACGGTAGTATTAACAATGCCAAAGATTATGTAAAAGACTTGTGTGAGTATTTAGATACCTATCACCAGCACCAGCCACCTACGGGTGCGGTGGCCGAATTAGCCCAAGAACTTGACCTGGAGTTTATGTTGGAGGATTTACCTAAGTTAATTGACTCGATGAAAGGCGCAACCGATCGCATCAAAGGCATCAGTACCAGCCTGCGTACCTTCTCTCGTGCCGATACAGAACACAAAGTTAAAGTCAACTTGCACGAAGGGTTAGATAGTACGCTGTTGATTCTCAAGTATCGGCTCAAAGCCAATGAAAATCGGCCAGCCATTAAAGTTATCCGCAACTACGGTAATATCCCTGAAATTGATTGCTTCCCCGGTCAGCTTAACCAGGTGTTTATGAACATTCTGGCTAATGCGATTGATATGTTCGATGAAATAGCACAGCAAACAAGCTTTGAAGAGTTAGAAAATCATCCCCAACAAATCGCGATTCACACTGCATTATTATCCGAACAAAATGCGGTTGAAATTCGTATTTCTGACAACGGTAAAGGCATGAATGAATCAGTTAAATCTAAGATTTTTGAGCGTTTGTTTACCACTAAAGAGGTTGGCAAAGGAACAGGGTTAGGCTTGGCGATCGCCCATCAGATTGTCGTCGAGAAACATGATGGTCGGCTGGAAGTTCAGTCCCAATTAGGACAAGGCTCTGAGTTTTCCATCTCACTCCCGGTTCGGGGTTAAATCAACCATCGCTGCGGCATAGTACAACAACTGTGTTGCAGCCGACAGATTATACCATTTCACTAAAATAACGTGAGTTCGACAGACCTCTCCCTCCCAACCTCCCTCTCCTAAAAGGCGAACGCGAGTGCGTCTTTCCTTGGGAGAGGGAGGAGTAACGAGAAAACAAAAGTTTTTGCTCCCCTCTCCTGGTAGGAGAGGGGCTGGGGGAGAGGTCAAAATAGTACTCGTCGAACTCACCTTTAATTATTTACGCCGACCCACTTATTACTTGCTTTCCTGCATACTTCTGACTAGTTTAGTCACTAGCTTTCTGGGAGTAAATCTTACAGATTCAGCGAGTAGCTTATTTTTAATTCCAGGAACGACAACAGTTTTGTTTTCAAATAGACCACGATAGCCGATTTCGGCTACTGTTTCCGCAGTCATAATTTTTTGACCGCTTACCAACTTTGAGTCTTCCATTGCGGCTCTTTGTTGAAAACCAGATTCGGTAGGCCCTGGACAAAGCGCCGTTACAGAAACGCCTGTACCTTCTAATTCATTAGCGATCGCTTCTGAAAATGATAAGACATAAGCTTTACTAGCGTAGTATACTGCCATCAACGGCCCTGGTTGAAAAGCAGCAGTGGAAGCCAGGTTTAATATTTTTCCAGACCCCCGTTTAACCATGCCTTTGAGAAATAACTTGGTTAAATGTGTCAGACATAATATATTGACTTGTAGCAATTGCATTTCAGCATTCAGGTCAATTTCGTTAAATAATCCGTAGGTAGCAAATCCTGCATTGTTCACCAGCACATCAATATTAATCGATGCTTGTTCTAGTTCCGTGAAAATTTCTTCTGGGGCTGATGGGTTAGATAAATCCTTGGAAATAACTTTGACATCAATGCCAAATTTATTTTTAAATTCATCGGCAATTTTATTCAGCTTTTCCAGGCTTCTAGCTACCAACACAAGATTGTAACCATCCTGAGCAAATAATTTCACGAATTCATAACCGATACCGCCAGATGCACCAGTAATAAGAGCCGTTTGTTTGCGATTGGTCTGCATAATTTTTCCTTTTGTTATTTGTTATTTGTTATTTGTCATTTGTCATTTGTCATTTGTCATTTGTCATTTGTTATTTATTATTCTCCCCTGCTCCTCTGCTCTCCTGCTCCCCTGCCTCCCCTGCCTCTTTCATTTCCATTGGGAAATTTCCAAGCGAACTGCTGCATTTGTTCCTAAGATTTTTTGACCGCGTTCAGGTAAAGAAACATACGCAACATATATATCTGGACTAGATTCTGAAGTCGGATTTAATTTTGTTACTGGCTCTTTGTCTTCAGAATTCCAACTGTATTTAGCCTCATAAGTGCTATTTGATTCGGCAACATCAGTAATTAGATAGTCAGACCACAAAGGTACTTGGTCGAGATGATGGTCACGTAACCAATTCGTCTCTTGTTTTGTAAAGGAATGCAGTGCTAAACGCAGGGCATATCTACAGGTATTATCATCATTGACTGAGTTTTTTGGAATTAAGAAAGCTGTAAATAGCGGAATAGGTTTATCTGTTCGGGTTAACTCTTGTGTAATTGGGCAATAATGAGCGATCGCTTGCTCATATATTGGAATAGGAAGACCACGCAAAGCCACTCTAGTTTCCAGTTGATAAAAATTCTTGTCCAGGTCTTTTAACTCAACATTGCTCAGAGACAGTTTCACCTGAATATCACCAAACAAAAATCGTTGCAGGTTTTGATAACCTTCTTCGGAGTTCAATATCCCATAACGTCCACCATGAGAGCGATGAACATAAGCCCGATGAGATCCAAGGATATAAGCTTTATCAATCTGAACTAGACCATCACTTTTCACTCCAACAAGATTGCGTGAAAGACCAAAAGCTTCTTCATAATCATGTGCATTCGTGCCGATTAGAGAAAAAACGCGGCTTGGCGAAAATGCATTATCTATACTTTGTAATTGTTGTAGCTGAAAGTTATCGGGTAACTCAGCCGTTGATTTAATATTAGGTGTTAAATACTGGTACATCCGCTGAGGGCCAAAGTCATCAGAATTATTCAATTGAAACCTGTCCCTGAGATTTTCAATTAAGCCACCCCCGACCTCAAAATAAATACCACCATGAGGTGTAGCGTAGGTAAAGAATTTGTCAATATGATCGGCAGCTTGCTCGCCTTGTTCTGGATAAATCTTTTCAATCAAGCTGCGACAAACAAGACCTCCCATCGAGTGGGCAACCAGATAAATTTTGTCAGCACCCGTCGTTTTTTTGACATTCTGGATCAAGTCTCTTAAACCCTGAGCTATTTGCTCCATTTCCTGCCGAACGACACTTGATGAGCCAAAACTAGGTGTAGATATATCATAAAATCTATAGATCCAAATAGTTTGATGAAGTTGCTCGGACAATCTTTTAATCTGATTGCTTACATTCTGATTGTCAACAATCGGTTGATAACCATGATCGGTCATTAGCCGCAGCAATGGACTCTCGAAAAAAAACTTCTGAGGATTTTCCTTCTCATCTACTCGAATATGGGTTGAACCACTATTGAATCCATAAAACGGATCGTTGACTGTTTGCTCAACGTCTTTTTCTGTACCTGCATATCCACGAACGAAGACGATTGGTAAATACGCCATATATATCCTTGCTATTTAATCAATATTTTTTCTCGTTCCCAGATTTAACCTGGAAACGAGTGCAGAATATCAAGACAAGTTGTCTTAGTACAACATTTTATTAATTCGTAGCGAATTCTCTGCGTTTAAAACACTACGATTTTACACGAAAGCTGTACTTAGAAAGTTTTCACGAACTCAATTAGGGCTTTCTTATCTTCATCTGGGAGATTTGAGCCAAAATAATGACCCTCATCTTCTACAAAATCAGGAGATTTGTTGGCTCTTAAAAGTACACGTGCCAACTTACCCTTAATTCCACCCTCCGGTTTCAAGTCTTGAAAAAGGCTGCCGAGATTCAGAGATGTAATCGCCTCTCTCATATTGATGCTTGCTAGCAAATTCACAGGCGTACCTTTAGGAACAGGAAGCCTAAATCTCGGATTCGGATCTCCTGGAGGAAGCTCTAATTTGGTATCTTTAGATGTCCTGCTGATAATTCCCTCACGCTTTTCAGGCCACAGCAGCTTTTCCATCGCATCCGTATAGGCTTCTACACGTCCTTTCACTGAAGGATCTTCGTTGTAAAGTCCTAGTGTGTTGTTGTGCAGAAGTGGTGCTGTTGCCCAAATGCTCACTAGTGAGGGTGTACGGTAATATCCCAAACCGCCATCAGGTATCTTAAATTCGATGGGTTTTTTCTGATCGAAGGGGTTGTACAGCGTCAAAGTACCTGGTGAGGGCAGTTCTTTGAACGTCTTCGATGAGAACTGATCCCAAATATGCCCTTTAGAGGCATTTGTCCCTAGCGATCGCGCCGCATTAGTACCAATTAGGGTAACTGGATAACGCTGGTCATCAGACAAGAAGTTGTGGTCGAGGAAATTACTACTGAGTACAGACTCTTCGTACCATTTTTGAGCCTGTTCGGGGTCAGCTGCAATTTCAGCCGATGGCTTTTTGCTGGAATGGCAACCAGCACAAGTACTGGCAAAAACTAGCTTGCCACGTTTGAGAACTTCCTCATCTTTAGTCAAGAACTGTTCACCACCTGGTGCATCTTTCAGGTGCATCGGCTTGATGGTTTTCAAGAATGCTTCGGCATCAGCCATACGTGCTTCTGTCTGTCTCCAGCCTTCGCACTCCTTGCGCGCCTTTTCAATATCAAAAGGTTTTTGGGGAGTTCTGCCTAATAAAGGCTCATGAAGACTTGTCCAGTAATCGCCGCACATCCCAATGTTGACGTAGACGCGTAGTGAGGCATTTGCCACTCCTGTAGAGTCCGCACCATCCTTGAGAATATGATTAACATCCTTGGTTGAACCATCGTTCATCACCTCTGGATATTTGGGGCGATCGCCTAAATTAAAAATGGAATTGATCGCATTCGGATTGTTAATATGATCGGTGGCAATCCGAGAAGTATCAGAAGTTCCAGGTCTTTGAGAATCAAGTACTTGCTTAACAAAACTATTTTCTCCAACGCTGGATGCAAATAATTTATTTTCCTTAATGTACTGATTACCCAATGCTGCTACAAGGTTTTCCCATTTTGGATGTTCCTTGTCTTTGGGTGGATTGAGGGGATCTAACGCTACGTGACAGATGGCGCAGGACTGCCCGATTACGTATGGAGGCTCAATTTGTGAAGTTTTGGCATATTCAACAGGGTTCCATTTTGTCGAGTCGAAGTTGGGGTTTTGGAACTTACGCAACCCAATAACGCCAGTTGAGAGCGGATCTTTACATTTATCTAGCCACAAACCATATTCATCTGGTGCTGTCGCCTTTTCACATCCAGGATCGTTAATTGCACCATAACGTTGCAATCGCTCGTCATGCACGCGCGAGTCAATCAGCTTTAGCAGGTCAACACCACCATGCGTTCGCTTCGCTAAATCACGATAGTACTTAGAATTACCGCCAGTCCATAAGTACCAAGTGCAACGACCTCGTTTCTCGGCATCTGTCAAATTCTCCTTGGTGTACTCTGGGAGATAACCGATGCCCTCGCAATTATCAGGGTATTCAGATACACCAGTACCCGAATAGTCTGTACTTATGGACGTAGGTATTTCACTATACTCATCGGCTAGAGCTGTAGGCGTTCCATAAAAACCGCAGACTATAAACATAGTCGCGAATAGCAGGAGCAGACAGCCCTTAAAAATTAGACTTGTCTTTTTCATAAAACTCTCTGGTCATAACACCTAAACCTTTCCCACTGCACCTCACGTTTGCAGAGGTACACTAATGCTTCATCACCAATTTCCCATTTTCCAGATTTAGTCTTGGGATATTTTGATGATTAATGTACCCTACTGAGGTTCGTTATATATGAAGTTACTACACAAATTTGCAAAACGTCATTAATAAACTTTTATACATTTCTACATCAAAAATTTAAAAATTTGTAAATTTACAATGGTCTTCAATAACCAATTTGCTATGGTTATATCGATTTCCTACCTACTTGGTTAGGTTTGTAACAAATTGTGAGCAGCTCCTTTTAGCTACTTTTAAGGTTGCCTTAACCTTTGAAGAAAAATAAAAGACGGAAATTTTCACTTTTTTTAAGAATTGCTCTGTAAATACCGATAGGTTTACAAATTGCAAAAGTCTTTATATAACTGTAAAAACCAATAAGGATAAATATCCATGCTGAAACTGGTTAAGTAAATTTAAGTAACAAAAACTTAATACTTAGCGATCGCATCCGAAAACCTCCACTGTAGATTTGTAGACATAAAAAACTGCTCTCCCAGAGACCTAAAAAATAGTTCTCTGGCGAGACTGTTAGTGCTACGAATAATTTTGACACCTAATTTTATTGCCGAAACAATAGATAAAGACAGAGAAACACATGGAAAACGATATTATATTTGAGCCATTGAGATTCCGTAATCTCACAGTAAAAAATCGGATATTTCGCTCTAGTATTTCTGGCAGATGGGATAACTATGATGGTTCAGGTACTCAAGCCCGAATCAACTGGGAAGAAAAGTTTGCTCGTGGTGGTGTAGGAGCGATTATTAGTTCCTTTGTCCCAGTCGCCATCCGGGGACGAATTATGCCCAATTACGCCACCATTAACTGTGATGAACGTATTCCCTTTTGGCGAAAAGTAGGAGAAAGAGTCCACGAATATGACTGTAAATTTATTTTGCAATTAAGTCATTCGGGGCGACAGCAAGATATTGGTGGTGTAGAAAACTTAGGAAAAAAAGCCTTAAGTTCCACTAGCCAAACTGAGCCATTCCACGGCTTTTTGTGTCAAGCGATGACACTAACAGAGATTAAAGAAACAATCCAATACTTCGCTGATGGCGCTAGACGTGCCCGTGAAGCAGGTTTAGACGGAGTAGAATTGCACAGTGCTAATGGATATCTTTTTAATCAATTTCTCAGTTCTGGAATTAACGACCGTCAAGATGAATATGGTGGTTCATTAGAGAATCGAGCGCGGTTTTTGCTAGATGTAATTAGAGCAATCCGCAAAGAAGTAGGCAACGATTTTCATCTACAATTCAAAATTAGTGCCGTTGACTATAACAACGCCGTCACCTTTTGGGAAAAACCAGGTAATACCATAGAAGATTCCATCCAAGTTTGTAAATGGGCAGAAGAAGCTGGGGCTGATGCCGTGCATGTGTCAACTGGTAGCTTATTTCCTCACCCACTCAATCCCATTGGTGATTTTAATTTTGATATCATTACTAAAACTTATGATTCCATGTTGTCAAGTGGCGTAGAAACTACACGCAACTACATTTTATTTCGCAAAGCATTTTTGCATCCAATTTTCAATTTTTTATGGAATCGTGTGAAAAAACAATTGCCTCCTCAAGCATTTAGTGGTGATGATGTAAAAGACCCCAAAATCAAGCAGTTACTAATAGAGAACCAAGGCAGAAACTTACTAGATTCCAGAGAAATTAAAAAGCACGTTAATATTCCTGTATTATGTACAGGTGGTTTACAGCAAGCTTCTTATATTCGTCAGGCAATTAGCGAACATTATTGTGATGGCGTGACAATGGCTCGTACCCTAATTGCTAATAATGACCTAGCTAAATCTTTTAAAGCAGGTAAAGACCTGGCAGATAAACCGTGTACTTATTGCAATAAATGTCTGCTGAATGTAATTGAAAATCCCTTAGGTTGTTACGAGCAGGATCGCTTCAATAGCTATGAAGAGATGATGGAAGAAGTAATGTCAGTTTTTCATGAAACTCAGTTTGCAAATTTATCTAGATAAACAAGCGATGCGTATCGCATCGACAATTTCGCTTACAAATAATCTCGACAAAATGGGGAGTGTTTCATGACTGAACAAACAAACCCTACCCTACTTCCAACCTCAATCAAAGGAATCTTCCAGCGGATTTGGGTTGTAATTGTAGGTATTGTAGCAGTAGCAGTATTTTTCCTTTGGCCTGTTTTATCTAACTCCCCAGTGGATTATGCTGATATTGAAAACCATTTTAAATATGGTTCAATCGGCAGCGAACCAGTCAATGGCATCCCTTACTGGATTTGGAAAGTTTTACCAGAATTATTCCCAGATAAATTACCTGGAAAAGGTTATACTTCTTTAGGATTTATCAAAGAACCTGACAAAGATTTACCTATAGGTTTTTCGCAAAGGCGAGTCTTTATCGATAGAGTTAGCTTGAATTGTGCTGTATGTCATACAGGAACGCTGCGAAATACTCCCAATAGCGAACATCAAGTCATCACGGCAATGCCTGCTAATGTAGTTAATTTGCAGGGATATATCAAATTCTTGTCAGCAGTTGGTGTAGATGAGCGCTTTACTGCTAACCGGATGTTGCCAGAAATTGAAAAAATCAGTGGTGGTATTAATCCCATTGAAAAATTACTTTATCGCTTCATTGCAATTCCTCAAACTAGAGATGCACTAATTAATCAGGCATCTCGACTTAAATTCGTTGAAAAACAACCAGATTGGGGCCCAGGAAGAGTAGATACTTTTAATCCTTATAAAGCAATTCAATTTCATTTCCCAATGGATAAGTTGCGTGAGGATGAACTGATTGGTACTTCTGATTTCCCTTCCGTTTGGAATCAAAAACCCCGTGAGGGATTGCAGTTACATTGGGATGGTAATAACACTTCCGTTGATGAACGAAATAAGAGTGCAGCTTTAGGCGCTGGAGTCACACCCACAACGATTGATTTGCCTCGAATTCAGAGAGTTGCTGATTGGCTTTGGGAACTACCACCACCAAAATATCCCTACGAAGTTAACGAAACTATAGCAGCGAAGGGAGAACAGCTTTTTGAAAGTAATTGTGCTAGTTGTCACGCTTTTGGTGGTGCATATACAGGCAAAGTTGTCCCAATTCAAGAAATTGGTACAGACCCTCATCGTCTTGACTCATATACCTACAAAACGATGTCTAACCAAAATACTCTGTATACAGGGTATCCGTGGCGCTTTAAGAATTTCCGTAAGACTAATGGCTATGCAAATATGCCCCTTGATGGTGTTTGGTTACGCGGCCCTTATCTGCACAATGGCTCAGTCCCCACCTTACGGGATTTACTAGAAACACCAGAAAATAGACCTAAAGAATTCTATCGTGGCTACGATGTGATTGATAGAGCAAAAGTTGGTTTTGTATCTGATGTCGGTGTAGAAAACGGTAAGCAATACTTTAAGTTCGATACCACAAAGCCTGGAAATAGTAATAGTGGCCATTTATATGGAACCGATCTTCCTACAGAAGATAAAAATGCCCTAGTTGAGTACATGAAAAAGCTTTAAAAGGAGAAAAAATGAATAATTACGCTAAATGGTTTAGTCGCGTTACTTGGGTTGGCATTATTGTTAATATGCTTTTTGTCATTCCTTCTTGCTTCTTTCCAGAATTAATGCTGACGTTCCTTCAAATGCATATACCAGAGCCAATTATCTGGGTTCGTGCTGCGGGAATGCTGTTGTTTATTATTAGTGCATTTTATATTCCTGGGGCACTTGACCCGTACCGATATCAGGCAACTGCCTGGATATCAATATTTCCTTCAAGAGCTTTTGGATCGACATTTTTCATTTGTGCAGTGTTTTTCTTTGGGCAAGATAAAGGATTTTTATCCATTGCTTTTGTAGACCTGTTTTTCGGATTAGCGGAACTAATTCTTCTGACCCTAGCAATGCGTAGCAAAATGCAATCGCTGCAATTTCAGTGAAGCAATTCTCCTAATTTTATCCCTAGTCTAGTGTAGATATATTTCTACACTACAAACAGATTCTTCTGCAAAGGAGCAAAAGAGTGCCATGACAATACTCAAAAATAAAATAGGTAGGGTAATCACAAGCATCGTTTTAATTGTGGTTCTTTTAGCTGGTGTAGTTGGGTATGTGGGATGGTACAACCTTTTTCGAGAGGTTCCCACATATTATGAATCGTCTGAAGAACACTTTAAATATGGTTCTATTGGCACAGAAGAAGCGCAAGGTGTTCCCTATTGGATTTGGCTGGTACTACCACGAATATTCCCTGATAAATTACCAGGGCCAGGTGGTTATACTTCCTTGGGAATCACATGGGAAGAGGGTAAAGAAATGCCAGTTGGGTTTACGAAAAAAACCATTGGCTTCCCTCGCGTCGGTATAACTTGCGCTGTTTGCCATACTGCTACCTATAGAAAAACAGAGAAAGATAAACCCACAATTGTGGCTGCGGCTCCTGCTAATAAATTTGATTCACAAGGCTATTTACGATTTTTGAGTGCAACTGCTGGCGATCCTAGATTTACAGCAGATTATATCCTTGACGAAATCAAATATAATTACAACCTTTCCTGGTTAGAAAATTTACTTTATCGCTATCTGCTAATTCCTCAAACTAAGAAAGCACTGCTGCAACAAAAAGAAGACTATAGTTGGACAGATTCCCGTCCTAACTGGGGGCCTGGTCGAATCGATCCTTTTAATCCAGTTAAATTCAATACTTTAAAGTTGCCTAAAGATAACACTATTGGCAACTCTGATATGATGCCTCTTTGGAATCAAAAGATGCACAAAGGGTTTGCACTCCATTGGGATGGCTTAGAAACTTCACTAACAGAAACTGTTCAAACTGGAGCAATTGGTGATGGTGCTACCAAAAAATCACTTCCTGTAGCCGATTTACAACGAGTAGAAGATTTTATTCAAGAACTACCACCTCCTAAATATCCATTTGCTATTGATGAGCAAGTGGCTGCAAAAGGAAGTCAAATTTTTGCTAATACTTGTGCATCTTGTCATGCTTTTGGTGGGGAAAGAACGGGTACTGTTATTCCTGTGGAAGAAGTGGGAACTGACCGCCATCGGTTAGATATGTGGACGCAAGAAGGAGCGGATACTTACAATCATTTTGGTGATGGCTACCCTTGGGACTTCAAAAACTTACGTAAAACCAATGGGTATGTATCCGTTTCCCTAGATGGATTATGGTTAAGAGCGCCATATTTACATAATGGTTCAGTCCCATCTCTACAAGATTTGTTCGAGAAACCAGAGAATCGTCCTCAAGTTTTCTATCGGGGATATGATGTCTACGATCCGAAAAAAGTTGGTTTTATTACTGAGGGAGATGAAGCCAAAGCTATAGGGTTTAAATACGATACCAAGGTAACTGCTAATTCAAATCAGGGACATATTTATGGCACTGATTTATCTGATGAGAATAAAAAAGCTTTGATTGAGTATCTGAAAACTCTGTAATGAAGTTTGTTTGCTAAATCCTGACGTTAATCATTTACTAGCAACCGCTCAAAAATAGAATTGGAGATCATCGTGAAACCATATTTACCACAAAAAGATCCTGATGTTAATGTCCGAATCAATTGGCTAGATAAAAATCGAGAAGAGTACAAATTTAATTACGATTATCTAGCTCCTCTACCAGTAATTGATAAAGTTCCTCATAAGGAAATATTCTCGGCGGAATATACTGCTAAACGTTTGGCAAGTATGGCAACTCTTGCACCAAATATGCTAGCTGCTAAAGCCAGAAACTTCTTAGACCCACTAGATGAATTGGAAGAATATGAAGAACTTTTGTCACTCCTACCAAAACCCGATGTCATAAAAAATTACAAAACAGACTCTTGTTTTGCAGAACAACGACTCTCTGGAGCGAACCCATTAGCTATCCAAAAAATTGATGTATTACCTGAAAATTTTGCTGTCACGGATGCACATTTTCAGAAGGTTGCAGGTACACAATTTACTTTGGAAAAAGCACTTAAGGAAGGCAAGCTGTATTTCTTAGATTATCCTTTGTTATCTGATATTAAAGGTGGTGTCTACGAGAATGTTAAAAAGTACCTTCCCAAGCCACAAGCTCTATTTTATTGGCAAAGTAATGATAGTCCTAATGGTGGTTCTCTAGTACCTGTTGCCATTCAGATTAATCATGACTCTGGTGCAAAAAGCGTAATTTATACACCAGATGACCCTCATTTAGATTGGTTTTTGGCAAAAACCTGCGTTCAAATTGCTGATGGCAACCATCAAGAATTGGGTAGTCATTTTGCCTATACTCATGCAGTTATGGCTCCCTTTGCGATTGTAACTGCGCGGCAACTAGCAGAAAATCATCCCATCGCCTTACTGTTAAAACCCCACTTCCGTTTCATGCTATTTGATAACGATTTGGGACGTACTCAGTTTTTACAGCCTGGAGGCCCGGTTGATGAGTTTATGGCAGGTTCATTGGCGGAGTCTCTTGGATTTGTGGCAAAGGTTTATGAAGAATGGAGTGTGGAAAAGTTTACCTTTCCTCGGTTAATAAAAAGTCGTCAAACAGACGATCCAGAAATTTTACCGCACTTTCCTTTCCGGGACGATGGCATATTAATTTGGAATGCTGTCGAAAAGTTTGTGGCTGAATACTTGCAACTCTATTACAAAACCTCACAGGATATCAGTGACGACTATGAGTTGCAAAATTGGGCTAGAGAATTAGTAGCTCAAGATGGTGGTAGAGTCAAGGGAATGCCAGCCAAGATTGAGACTCTAGAACAACTGATTGAAATCATCAGTGTGGTAGTATTCACTTGCGCTCCTCTACACTCTGCTTTGAATTTTTCTCAGTACGAATATATGGCTTTTGTACCCAATATGCCCTATGCAGCCTACCACCCAATTCCAGAAACTAAAGGTGTAGATTTGGAAACTATCATGAAGATACTTCCTCCTTTTAAACAAGCTGCCGATCAGGTGATGTGGACTGAGATTTTAACATCGTACCACTATGACAAATTGGGTTTTTATGATGAGGAGTTTGCCGATCCATTGGCGCAGGAAATTGTGGTGCAATTTCAACAGAATTTGCACGAAATAGAACGGCAAATAGATATTAGAAATCAAACTCGTCCCATACCTTACAACTACTTCAAGCCTTCGGAAATTATTAATAGCATTAATACTTGAATTAGTTTTACTAAAAAAGAGGAATCACAATGTCAAATCAGAAAGTAACCGTCACCGCTCGATTAAAAGTGAAGCCAGGTTTAGAAGACAATTTTAAGCAGGAATTTCAACCTGTAATAGCTCTTACACTTGCAGAAGAAGGTTGTATTAATTACGATTTGCACCAATCTGCTGACGACCCATCTTTGTTTCTGTTGCATGAAAACTGGGTCAGCCAGGAAATTTTAGCTCAACATCTACAGCAGCCGTATATTAAAGCTTTGAACGAAAAGTCAGAACAATTTTTAGTTGAACCACCTGAAGTCAGGTTATGGCAGCAGATTGCGAACAATTAATTCCTAGCTGGTGATAATAATGACATCAAGGGTGTTATTGTATGGTGCAACTGGCTATGCTGGAAAACTCATTGCTGAATCTGCTAAAAATAACGGACTGGAATTAATTTTAGCTGGACGCAATCAAAGTTCACTAGCAGCTGTAGCCAATGAATTAAGTTTGAACTTTCGGGTTTTTGGCTTAGACGATCCGCAGGCGATCGCTCGCTCTCTTGAGGATATAATTGCTGTCATCAACTGCTCTGGGCCTTTCTCCAAAACCTCAAAGCCACTTGTCGATGCCTGCCTCCAAACTAAAACTCATTATTTAGACATAGCTGGCGAAGTACCTGAATTTCAGGCGCTACAAGCACGAGATACTGAGGCTAAAAGTGCAGGGATAATGCTTCTTCCTGGTGTGGGATTTGGTGTTGTCCCTACTGATTGTGTAGCTGCTTACCTGAAACAGAAGTTAGCAGCTGCAACGCGACTGATTTTAATCTACGAAACAGTGGGAGGCGTATCTCAGGGAACTGCAAATACAGTACTGCCAACTTTACATCATATCGGGGTAGTCCGAGAAGCAGGTAAGCTCATCTCATCTCGCCCAGCATCGAAAAGACGTAAAGTTGATTTTGGTTATGGGCCCGAGACAGCAGTAACAAACCCTTGGCGTGCTGATATTATCACTGCGTTTCAGACTACGGGTATTCCTAATATTGAGGTTTATACCGTATTTCCTAATCCTGTGGGCTTCCTGATGGAGTCGAGCCAGTATTTGGGATGGTTATTTAACTCGTCTCTATTCCAAAGTGCTTTAGCAAGTCTAATTAAAACTCTACCCACTGGGCCAACGGCAGCAGAACGAGCCAAGGGGCAAGTTAGAGTAATTGGTATTGCTGAGGATGAAACTGGTCAACAAGTAACTGCAAAGCTTTTAGGGCCGGAAGCATACGATTTTACGGCGTTGGCGGCTGTAACAGTGAGCAAACGTGTGATTCAAGGCGAAGTTAAAGTAGGATTCCAGACTCCTGCATCTGTATATGGGGCAGATTTTGTCCTTGAAATTCCGGGAGTTATCGGGTTTCAGTAAAGATACAACAGAAAGCTGGGTTTTTTAGGCTTGATAGCGAAAAAACCTGGCTTTTTTTTTCTGACTTTGTGCATTTATTTTAAACCGTTTTGTTCACAAGGTTAGTGGAGAAAGTGCGAGGTCTTCTCTACGAGAGGCTTTGCCAACGACGGGTGGTTCCTGAGCGCAGCCGAAGGACTGCGCCTACGCTTTGACTCTGGGTTTGCTGGTAAGATTGCCGAGCTATGGTAGTGAGTACTGGCTCGTTCTATTCTGAACCCACACCCTGAACTTGCTAATTTGGCATGAATGAAGAGAGAATCTATCAGTCAAGTCAAATTAACTCTCTAAAACGCAATAGTGGATGTTACCGAATTAGTCAAAGTTTCAATTATTCTTTTGGTTGTGGCTACAGGTGTAGCTTTGCTGTCCCGGCGGTTGGGAATCCCTTATGTTACGGGTTTAGTAATAGCAGGTTTGCCCATCACTGAGTTATTGTCTCGTCGGATTGGTTTAAGTCCAACCCTTGTTTTGGATCTTTTCCTGCCAATTCTCATCTTTGAAGCTGGTATTAATACAGATGTCAGTCGCCTACGCAGCACCTTTAAACCAATTGCCCTACTAGCTGGGCCAGGGGCTGTGATTTCCAGTGCGATTATTGCTGTCCTGTTGAAATTTGTCCTGGGACTGAGTTGGATACCTGCATTATTTGTCGGAGTAATTCTGGCAAACACTGATACTGTTTCCATGATTGCTGTATTTAAGGATATACCAGTACCCTCGCGGCTTTCCACCATTGTTGAAGGAGAAACTCTATTCAATGATGCCGCTGCCCTAGTTTCCTTCAACCTGATCGTGCAAGTATATTCAACAGGCTCACTCACATTTGTAGAGGGAATCCAACAACTGCTATTTATCTCTCTAGGAGGCTGCGTTGTGGGTTTAGTCTTGGGCTACTTGAGTATACCTGTATTCGCCCGTTTAGATGATGCCCTTGGCAGTCTTTTGCTGACAGTCGCAGTTGCATTAGGAACTTTTCAGGCTGGGCAATTTCTCGGTGTATCAGGCCCTGTGGCTGTAGTTGTTGCTGGATTGATTTTCGGGAATTTTGGGCTTTCTCGGAATACTTCTGCTTCTAGCCGCATCACTTTATTGAGTTTTTGGGAATATGCCAGTTTTACTGTCAACACCTTTATTTTTCTGTTGA
This sequence comes from Nostoc sp. DedQUE05, assembly GCF_034530955.1. Lineage (NCBI taxonomy): Bacteria > Bacillati > Cyanobacteriota > Cyanophyceae > Nostocales > Nostocaceae > Nostoc > Nostoc sp. DedQUE05. The sequence continues at coordinate 61,213 of NZ_JAVRCB010000028.1, forward strand.
TTGGTGTAGAAATAAATTTGGTAACACTCTGGAAAACTTTACCTGCAATTCTACTTGCAGTTTTGGCTTTTCAAGTCGGGCGAGTTCTTACAGTTTATCCGCTACTAGCATTAGTTCGTTGGATTGACCGTCCAATTCCGCTGCGCTGGCAACATTTACTGTTTTTAGGCAACATCAAAGGTTCACTCTCAATGGCTCTGGCATTGAGTTTACCTACAACACTGCCAGGGCGAGAAGTTTTGATAGCTATAGTCTTCGGCTGTGTGCTGGTGTCGTTAGTGGGACAGGGTTTAAGTTTGCCTTGGGTGGTTAAACGCTTAAAGTTATCTAAATTTTCTGAAGTTCAGCAACAGGTTGAAGAGTTGCAAGCCCAGCTGATGACGGGTAAGGCGGCACAAGATGAATTAGATAGCCTATTGAAATCAGGGGTATTACCAAAAGCCGTTTATGAAGAGATGCGTTCAGCTTATCAGGTACGAATTGCCGGTGCAGAAAAAATACTGCGGGAACTATATAATCGTCGCCCTGATGAGGTGGAAGGTAGAAGTGGCAAGAGCAGTAAACTTGAAGCTATTCGCCGACGTTTACTCTTGGCAGAAAAAGGAGCGCTCAATGAAGCAATGCGGAAGCGAATTCTCTCAGAAGAAATTGTGCGTGGGCGGATACAAACTCTTGATGAACAATTATTGAAATTAGAGGATGATTAAAGATGGGGCATTGGGCATTGGGCATTGGGCATTGGGCATTGGGGATAGTCTGGCCTTCGTGAATGAACCTTTAAGCTTCGTTGATGAACCTTTGAGCTTCGTTGATGAACCTTTGAGTTTTGGCTGATTAGTATCTGTTGCCTCCAGCTATAGATGCAGTCTGAAATTTAATGAATGCATTCCCGTGCGGAACATGGGAACGAGGAAATGATAAATTAGCTTTTTAAAATTTCTATTTTAAAGGCGATCGCTTATTGTTATTTTGACTTTTAATTACCCTACTAGGACTGATAAAAGAAATTCCTTGTTGAAAGTCAGTACCAATCATGACTGCCTCTACTATCGGTTCGGATATTTCGGTTTGGGCTACCCATTCGACAATGAAGTTTGCGCCTAAACCTCCACTGGTGTCATTTCTATTGATAAAAAAATCTGTCGAAGCTAGGGCATCAAGTTGAATAGGGCGCTCTAAATACTGTTTAACTAGTTTCCCTTCTGAGTTATAGTAGCGCACAGAAGTAATAACGATCGGATTAGTCAAATCTGTATTCCGAATACTAAGCGTAACTGCTAACTCAAAAATCTCTTGGCGATTGTGATGATAGATATGAGAGTAGACCGGAACATAAAGAGTTTCACCGCTGGCTATCTTAAAATTCTTATCCAGCGTCACTGTTTTTTGCAATGGGGCTGCTGGAATGGCATCGGGTTGTGATTTGGGTGTTGATTGACAAGATACAAGAAAAATAAGAGCGATCGCTAAAATAATATATCTATACAGCTTCATCAAAACTCACCATTTTTTTATTATCGTAAATCAAGGGGTTTAAGAACCCAACCATTAGACGTAGTGCAGAGGCAAAGTGGCTCCGACTCCAGTCAGTTTCTGTAAATAGACGACGCGGTAGGAGCGCAAGGCCTTGCGCCCCTACAACAGATGTAGTTCAAATATATGAAAACTGCTGTAAGAGGATGTTTGAAAAGTCCTCTTATCGGTATCAAAAGTTTTAGATCCCCCTAAATCCCCCTTAAAAAGGGGGACTTTGATTCCGGTTCCCCCCTTTTTAAGGGGGGTTAGGGGGGATCAACAAGTGCCTAAAATCACAGCCAAAGACTTTTCAAACAACCTCTAAATCCCCGTCTGAAAATGTCTTGAATTTTGAATTTTGAATTTTGAATTTTGAATTGTTAAATGTGTAGCTAACCCTACCTAATAAACAGTTTAGGTAGGAACTGTGCTCAACATTTTTGTTCAATAAAATCAATGACTTGATGTAAGCATCTTGGTTTAGTCACAATCAGCACAGTTGAATGAGGTTCCAGTATTGTACTGCCGTTAGGAATCATCAAATCTTCGTGGGGATGAGATTGATAGCCAATAATTAGCGAACCAGTAGGGAATTGTGAATCTTGAGCAATTTCGGCAACGCTACGACCAGCAACATAGCAATTGTTGGGGATGGAAAGTTTCAGAACCTCAATCTGTCCCTGCTCAAAATGCATCATTGATTCTACTTGTGGATACTCAATGGCGTTCACCATTGTTGAAACTGATAGTTCAACAGTACTGACAATATGGTTGGCTCCAGCTATCCGCAATGGTTCGACAAAATCGGGGTGGCGCATTCGGCTCAAAATATGGGTGACGCCGTAGTGTTTAGCAAGAGTTACCATTGCCAAGTTTAAGGCATCACTTCTGAGAACTGCTGCCAAGGAACCGGCTTTGCGAATCCCAGCTTCTAACAATACTTCTGTACTCACAGCACTGCCTTCAAAAGCCATTGCTCCTACTTGTTCGCGGGCGTAGCGGCAAGCGATAGGGTCAATGTCAATTACAGCAACAGTATGCCCTAGTTCTACTAGTTTTTGCGCTAAACTTAAGCCGACTAAGCCTGCTCCACCGATGAGTACGTACATGATTCCTGATATTCTTTGAATTTTTACTTCAGTTTACAGGTTAACAAATAGTCATTTGTCATTTGTCATTTGTCATTTGTCATTAGTTATTGGGCATTGGGCATTGGGCATTGGGCATTGGGCATTGGGCATTAATTCTACTTCTACAGCGATTGGAGGATTTTTAATTGTAATTTTTGAATTGGTATTTTTCGATTAACTCTTTAACTTGAGCGGACACCAAAGGATGTGGATCTTTTTGTAGCTGGGGGAGGATTTGCAGGAGAACGCGATATGAAACCATATTTAAATATGCGATCGCAGCTTCTCTGACAAAGCCGGTGGGATGACGCAAACTCACTAATATCTCAGAACTGGTCAGTCGGATGCGTGTCACTTGAGCATAATGAAAACAGCAAGCTAGACACCAGTCAGAAAGGAAATTACCTAACATCAGCAATCTGTGGAGGCGATCGCTAACTACCATGTTCTCATATTCTACGATCTTGGCTTCGACAAGATATTGCAATTTTTCTGCCTGTGGTCGATTATCTAAAATATTCAGCAATAAAGATTTTGAAGATAAAGTTACGGTATGCTCTAAGATTTCTAAGCCCCGCGCTAAGTTTACCACTGAGAGCGATCGCAGATTGAAGGATGCTGCCTGCATCTTTTCTGGCGAGTAAAGCAGTTTCAGTAATAGTAGCAGCCGCTCTTTCACATCCAATTCCAATTCTAGAAGGGCGCGTTGCAATAATTCCGAGACAATCACAATCCTTTGATTGGATTGATAATTTTCTTTTTGGTCTAATGTTTGGAAGTCAATATATGCAGCGTAAATTTCACCTAAAAATTTTAATTCCTGCTTAATTAAATTTTCTACCCGACTTTCATAAAATCGATCTACTAAACCTTTAATTCCTGGTTGTTTGTGGATTTTTAGTAAGCTGCGGAGAATATGATCCCTAGTAGTACCCCAGGATATTTCCAAGTTTTCCCATAAAGTCTCCAATGCTTGCTGAGTTCCTACTTGAGCAATAGTGCGCCAAGCATACATCCGCACTACTTCTGGTTTGTAAATATTGGTAGCCAACCGCAACAGCATTTCTAAAGCTTCATTTTCTAGCCGCACTAAAGCTGACATGGCTGTGCTGCGGGTTGATTTGTAATAAAGGGCTGCAATCAGTGCCGAATAATACTCTTCTAAATGGGTGGCTGAAATCATTTCTAATACGGCACAGCGCACCCGTAATGACTCATCTTGTAATAAATTCGGGATATGAATCCGCAATGCCTGCAAATAAACTGCTTCTCTGAGCGCTCTGACTCCATTCATCCGTTCCCGTTCTTGCTTATGAGTCAGCATCCGGCGCATGGTTTGGGTAGCTGCTACCTTTTGCATGGGCGTTCCCTGGCGTAAGACTAAAGCGGCGGCGGTGGCGCGGATGAGTGAGTTTTGCCTGGGGTGTAAATATTCTTCTAAGAGGCTTAAATTAGGATTTGGTTCAGCCAGCCAAACGTAGCGTAGCGCTAAAGCGAAAACTTCAGGGTTAGTTTCTTGGGATTCTTCTAACAAAGGACGGATGGCGGCTAAATAAACCGGGTTTACACCTCCCATCAGCATCACTTCCAAACTTTGGCGCTGCAAATCTGGGGTTAACTTCACTAGTAGCGGGGCTAAAACTTCCGCCGCTCCTTGAGAGTCAATTTGAGCTAAAAGTTCAATACAAGAGCGCTTATCAGCCTCACTACCTTTTTCTGCTAAAGCTTTGACTACACCCTGTTTGAAAAATCGCAAGCCGACATTGCTTGCACTCAAATGACCCCGCGCTACACTCAAGACTAACAGTTCCACATAGCGCGATCGCAATTCCCAAACTACTTTTAAACAAGTGCCAGCTATCAGCATGGTTTCTGCTACTAACACCCATTTTTGTAGTGATTCGGGTACAAACCGCCCACAAAACAAGATAGTCACAAAAATTAGCGCTCCTGTCAAACCTGTAGCGATCGCTTCGGCGGTTCCGCCAGATAAAGTCTGCATCCGGCTGCGAATTCCCTCTGGAATCGGTTGGTACAGGATGGGGCCGCTACTCATCACAAAGGTGTAGCGCAGAAGTTCATCGCAGAATTTGACAGTTATCAAACCCCAGAAAAAACTTTGCGATTGCATGGCTGGAATTAAATGCAGCAATACCAGCACTCCTGGGAGTGAAAAGCCGACGGTGATTGGTAAAAGCGTCGCAGTGAAAAATACCCCCATGCGTTCGATGAGTCGGCTGGAAAAAAACCATTGCAACAACAACTCACACAGTCCCAACATCCCACCAAAAAGACCCAAAAAGCTTGCAAGTTCTCGGTCGCTCAAATTGGATTGGAGTTCGCGCAGATACTGAAAATCTATTAACAATCCAATAACTTGCAACAGTCCCACAAAAGCAAACAACTGCCAGACGTACCGCTTCAGGGGACTTTTAATGAAACGCTCTCGTGAAACTTGTTGTTCAGGAGCTAGTCTTTGTGGGGTTTCAGGAAAAGCTGCTCGATAATGATGAGTTAAATAGAATAGAATTCCCGATCCTAATAAAATCACCATACAGGCGATGAGGATGATCTTATTCAGCGTGGTGTATTGCACTAGCCAAGGCAAACTAAAGCCACTGATCACATCTGCTACTAAAAGCCCACTACTCACCAGTGGGTAAGTCCGTTTAATCTCCCGAATATTAAATATTTGATTGGCGACAATGGAGGTGTTGAGGTCATTGACCACATAAAGTGCATCTACCCATAGCCGCAGCAGAAATGCCGAAATCACTGCTAGGTAGGAAAAATGCGATCCCCAACGTAATACAATTAATAAAACTAATGGCATCAACATACAAGGTGCGATCGCCACAATTACCCGACGTAAGGGAAAAATCTTTTGCAGCCAAGAGTATAAAAAAACCAGTCCGGCACTCATTGCCGCACTAGCAATGTACATCCACGGCAGTAGATGAGTCCCATATTCATCCAAAAACAGCGCCACCGTACTGTCTTCTGCCCACCGCAATCCTACAGATACAATTGTGTAAAAAAGAAACATTATCTGGGTTCGTTCGCTCTCCTCTGGTCGGAGATTCACCCACTGTAGTAGTCGTGGTAAAGCAACTTTATTTGCAGCCAACCAGTGATTTTTCAGTTCCATGCAGTTTTATTTTCTGGTAGTATCACCGCGCAATGGGCATTGGGCATTGGGCATGGGAAAGAGGACTTGGGGACAAGGAGAATTGGGGACAAGGGGAAAGACTTGTTGGTAGTTCTAAACTTTTGTCACCTTGTCACCTTGTCCCCTCTGCTCCCCTGCCCCTCTGCCTCCTCATCCCCTGGAAATAGCAAAAGTCCTGAGCAACTGAGTATTATGTTTCCCACTCAGGGTTCAGGACTATCGATTTTAGATAAATTTAAACGCTTTCGTAAGACTGCACAGCTAACTGTGCGCCCAAAGCGTATATTGCATTCAAATGAAAGATGAAAAAATCCCCCGACTTCTAGCCAGGGGATTTTCAAACTTGGTCTATTAAACAGTTAGAGAATTATTTTTTAGGCGAGATGAGCATCATCATGTTTCGTCCTTCTTTTTTAGGCGCTTGTTGAAGCTCACCAAAAGGCTCTAAATCCGTTGCCATTCGCTTGAGCAAATCTTCTGCTAGGTCGCTGTGTTGAATTTCTCGACCCCGGAACATCACAGTTGCTTTGACTTTATCGCCATCTTTCAAAAAGCGCTCTGCTTGCTTAACACGCACGTTATAGTCGTGTTCTTCTATTTTGTAGCGCATCTTAACTTCTTTGACATCAGCCGTGTGCTGCTTTTTCCGGGCTTCCCGCGCCTTTTTCTCCTGTTCAAACTTGTATTTCCCGTAGTCCATAATCCGACAAACTGGCGGGTCAGCTTTATCGCTGATTAGCACCAAATCTAGCTCTTTTTCTTCTGCTAGTTGTAGTGCTTCCTGTGGGAGCATAATTCCCAGTTGGGCACCGTCAGTGTCAATGACCCGAATTTTCGGGAAGCGAATTCGTTCGTTAATTTGGGGCAGATCGCGAGTTCTTTTCTTCTCAATCACAGCCATTATGATTAGTGGGAGCTCTTAAATGAAGGATTTAGTGTGGTCTAAATTGCTATGCCTCAGAGGCAAAATACAGAAGTAACTCAGGACTGAAAACATAGTCTCCAGTTCTAGGGTAACTAATCTATAAAATAGTTGCCTCGTTGTATTTGTCATTTTACTCAGTCTGAGAGAATTTCTCTGCAATAGTTAATCTAAATTAGACAACCCAGACTCATATTAAATATTATTACAATTATTTAGCAAGACTTTTTGCGATCGCGTAACCGCCCTTTCCGGTGGCGATCGCATTGAGCAACATCATCAGGACTAGCCCCTGAGCGTTTTCTGAAAGAGAGTCCAGTATTGGTGTTGTGGGCTTTTAGAGAAAGCACGATTTCCCCAAACCCAAATCTTTGATGAAAACCTACAGCTGATAAGAAGCCGTTAAAGCTACTGCCAAAGCATCCGCAGCATCATCCGGCTTAGGAATTTCATCTAAATCCAACTCCCGCGCCACCGCTTCTTGCACTTCTGACTTATCAGCATTGCCATAGCCTGTTAAAGCTTGTTTAATTTGAGCCGGAGTAAACTCTACATAAGGAAGACGACGCTGCCCCAACACTAAAATGACTATACCCCGCGCCTGTGCAACCAGGATAGTACTTGACATACGATAGAAGAAGAGTTTCTCGATCGCCACTAAATCTGGTTGAAATTCCTCGATCAGGGTGTGTAAATCATCAAACAAGGTACATAAGCGCTGTCCCATTTCTACATCTGCTGACGTTTTAATTACTCCAAAATCCAGCATATTTACTGTAGTCTCTTGCACCTTTTTGAGATTTTGTGTGTAGCTAATTGCCCCAAATCCTAAAATTGCCAGTCCTGGATCTAATCCTAAAATTCGTTTTTCCATTAAATTCACTTTTACCAAGCCAGGGTATTGTTTAATTAGAAATCCTGGCAATCTTCACGACTTGCTCTTAGTCTAATAGGATTGATAAATATAATAGTTTCACGCCTGGTCTTTTAAACCAAGCGGTGTAAATTTTCTGTTAATTATTGTTTGTAGCACTGCTCCAAATCAGGTATGTCAATTGGTTTTCTCAGACAAGCCCTCAACGCCCTGCAAAAGCAGTCGCGCTCTCGTACTTATCGGGTTAACCAGTGGTTCAAATGGTTATCCCCTGGACTATCAGTAAAACGTTGGTTGTTAATTAGTGTTGGAGGTGTACTGCTGGCGAGTTTGGGGTTAGCCATTTGGATTAAGCTAACCCCAATTTTTTGGATGATTGAGTTGGTTAGAGGTTTCTTGGGAGTCATCACCAACCTCTTACCGAACTATATCAGTGGGCCTTTGGTACTGCTTGGCGGTTTGCTATTAGTGCTTTGGGGGCAAACTCGCACAGTAGGCTCAATTACTAAGGTACTAAGAGCAGAAGGCGGAGAGGAACTCATTGATGTCTTGCTAGCCCATCGTCGATTGTACCGAGGCCCAAAAATAGTGGTAATTGGTGGTGGTACGGGACTTTCTACGTTGTTGAGAGGACTGAAAACCTACAGCGCTAATATTACTGCAATTGTTACTGTCGCCGATGATGGTGGATCTTCTGGGCGTTTGCGTCAAGAGTTTGGAGTGCTACCACCAGGGGATATTCGCAATTGTTTGGCTGCACTAGCAGATGAAGAAAAGTTATTAACAGAATTGTTTCAATACCGTTTTCGGGCTGGGGATGGGTTAACTGGCCACAGTTTTGGCAATTTGTTTTTAACGGCAATGAGTGATATTACTGGAGATTTAGAACAAGCAGTTGCAGCTAGTTCTAAAGTTCTAGCGGTGCGAGGACAAGTACTACCAGCAACTCTCAGTGATGTTCGCCTCTGGGCAGAATTAGCCGATGGTCGTCGGATTGAGGGGGAGTCTAGTATTCCCAAAGCTGGCGGTAAAATTGTCAAAATTGGCTGCATTCCGGCTAATCCTCCGGCGGTACCAGCAGCTATTAAGGCAATTAAAGAAGCTGACTATATCATTATTGGCCCAGGTAGCCTTTATACAAGCCTAATTCCTAATTTATTAGTACCAGAAATTGCCGATGCGATCGCTCAATCAGATGCCCCCCGTATTTATATCTGCAATATAATGACTCAACCAGGAGAAACTGAAGGCTACACTGTTGCCGATCACATCAGAGCAATTGATGCTGCTTGCGGACAAAGACGACTATTCGATGCTGTATTAATACACAAAAAATCTCCTTCGGAGCAATCACTTATCCGCTACGCCCAACAAAACTCCCATCCCGTTTTCCTCGATAGAGAAGCCGTAACTCAATTAGGGCGACGGATTGTTCCAGCTAATGTTTTGTATGAAGATGAAACAGGTTTTGTACGTCACAATCCGCAGAAACTAGCACAAGTGTTATTGCGGTGGTACGGTAGAAGTCAGTCCCTTCGGGGAATTCAAAATTCAAAATTCAAAATTCAAAATTAAGGAAGATGAAAATTTGTCATTTGTCATTTGTCATTTGTTTAGACTAATTCAGTAATACCCAATACCTCAATCATGAAAATTTTTCTTGCAGATACAGAAGCGACGCTGCGCTTAGGTATTACTCTTGGCGAATCCCTGACATCGGGGAGTGTAATTTTACTAGAAGGTGATTTAGGCACTGGTAAAACTACTTTAGTTCAAGGCATTGGTAAAGGTTTAGGAATTGCTGAACCCATTGTCAGTCCCACTTTCACGCTGATTAATGAGTACACTGAAGGACGCTTTCCTCTTTACCATCTGGATTTATATCGCTTGGAACCGCAAGAAGTCGCAACTCTAAATTTAGAAAGTTACTGGGAAGGTGTTGAAGTGATACCAGGAATTGTGGCAGTTGAATGGGCGGAACGATTGCCCTACAAACCAGATAGTTATCTCAGCGTGAGTTTGACTTATGGACATGAAGGCACTCGTCAAGTCGAACTCACATCATTCAATTGTGCCATTAGCAAAGTCATTGCCGCAATTTAAGCTCATCCCCCGCCTAAAGTACGAGGGATTTCAGTTTTTTGACCCAACACTCAAAAATTCCTGCAAATAATCGAGAGAGAACTTTACACTAGTCCTATCTGCCACTACCACGTTCGCCACCGTCAGTTCCTAACATTGCGATCTCAACCAAAACAAAAATATTTAATCAGCTTTTTTTCAATAGAAAACTGGTAGCCAGCTTTGCTGACACTTGCTCCTATAAATTTAGAAAAGTTGGCAACACACTGGCTTTCTTTAAAAGAGAGAGTATTTTTTCCTTCACTCCCTTAAATCCAGGCGGGGTTATTTTATCCGAATAGTATTGAACCTAAAGTGATTCTTAACTAAACAGGATATATGAATCAAGCAAGTGTAAATAAACTGTTGTTGGGGTCAATGAGAGTTTTGAGAGAACTTAGTCAGCTTCGATTGAACCCGATTAGTTGTCTACTGTAGTTCAAAAAAGGAATCTAAATTATTTAGCAGCGAACGCTAGTAGAAAAAGTTAAGGAATTATAAATTTATGTATAATTTTAACTTTCCTCACACTTAGTATTCCCAAGTTAAGTTCACAATCTATACAAAAAAATAAAGTATTTTATAAATTTACAAAATTAGTTCTAATAATTTTAATTAGCAATAAATTATTATATTCACATCTGTAATTAGCACCGATCTCAATAAAATATTTAACTAAAATATCTCGTATTTATACATATTTTATCTAGAAAGACAAGACACGAAAAAAGCAAACCATCTAAAGATACAGGGTTTTATCTGTGGACTAAACTTTTTGTTACACCTATCACTTCAGAATCAAGTAAAAATGCTTAATCTACGACTAAACGCCGTAGAATTAAGCATTTTTGCAATCGGTAGAGTCTTTTGTCAAACAAGTGGGGGTCATGACGAAGTACAGTTCATATTTGGTTCCATCTGCTGCTGTTGAGCCATCACCCCATAATGGCAAGTTCAAGACATTGACATTGTAGCGGTTAATTATATCGGTCAATGCTGCGTTTAGTTTATCCGCCTTCACATAACGACGATTGACAAACGAAAGCTCTCTCTACTCCTTGCATATGTCGTGCTGCTTGTGTTGGCCCTAAGTTAACGTCAGTTCGACAAGCCCTTTTTTGACCTCTCCCCCAACCCCTCTCCCTGTCGGATAGGGGAGCCAAAACCCTTTAGTATTAAGTAAAAATATCAGCAGTGTAGTCTAACAATTCAATTCCCCAAACTTAGGACTCCACCACCCTTTTTGTGTGCTGAAATAAGCCACATCTTTATGTTTGGTATCCTTACGAAATTGGGCATTAGAACATCGCAACATTGTCTTACTCTGCCCCTCTTTGATATAACTGTACTCCTCTAGAGGTTTTTTACATACTGGGCAGGGATATGCCGTCGTTTTGACAGGAGGCTTTTGTTGATTTTCAGTTTGGACTGTTTTAGCTTGTGGTGGCTGCCAAGTTTTGTTAAAGTCGCTCCAAAATAGCACGACATTTTCACAACCTTTTGTGCATTTGAGGAAATATTTCTTTTTGACCTTACTGCTCGGAATTTTGGCGAGAAAATTTTTGCATTCAGGGCATCGAGTCTTGGAAGTTTCATATTTGCGCTCAGTTATTACATTAGCTTTACCTATTGAGGAACTTGGAACTATAGTTTTAGCTTTGGAGAGTGCTGGTATAAAGTAATGCTGATTCCAACTAGTTAAATAATGCTGCCAAGAATTCTTTCCTTCAGAAATGGCATCAAGGGCATCTTCCATTTTCGCTGTGAATTCTGCCTCTAGTAAATCCGGCAGTGCTTTGAGCAAAAATGCATCAACTTCTAACCCTAACGCTGTCGGTTGCAGATGGTCTTTTTTCAACTCAACATAATTTCGTTTTTTTAAGGTAGCAACAGTAGGAGCATAAGTACTTGGGCGACCAATTCCTTTACGTTCCATCAATTGCACTAATTTTGGTTCGCTATAACGGGGTGGTGGCTGCGTCTGCTTCTTTTCATGTCCAGCATTCTCTAGTTTCAATGCTTGTCTCTGTTGTAGTGAAGGTAAAACACTATCCTTGCTGAGATTGTTCCAGTACCGAGCATAACCATAAAATTCAATCACTTGCCCTCTGGCTGACCACAGTAGGGAACCAGACTGAGTAATCACCAAAGTTTTACGCAATTGAGCAGCACGACACTGAGAAGCAATTGACCGTTTCCAAATCATCACATACAGATTAAACTCATCATCAGGAAGTTCTAAACGCAACTGAACTGAGGGACGAAATACATCGGTTGGACGAATCGCTTCATGTGCTTCTTGAGCCGATTTGCTACTGCGATGCTTGGCGACTTGCTGCGGTACATTCGGCGGATCGTTTTGCTCTAACCATTTACGGGCGCTGGCACAAAATTCTGGACTCAGCATTACTGAGTCTGTTCGCATATATGTGATAAGCCCTGCCTCATACAGCTTTTGGGCAACAACCATAGTTTTATCGGGAGCAAACCTCAGCTTTGAACCGGCTGCTTGCTGAAGGCTGGAAGTTGTAAATGGTGGAGGTGGCTGGCGATTAACGATTTTTCCTTCAAAATGAATCACCTGATGAGGATGTCGCTGTGCTTCTTCAACTAAACGTGTCGCCTCTGCTTCGGAAAGAACACGTTTGGATTCTGGTGTTTCTGGACTATTACCTACCTTCGCGTCATCATGAGTTTCAGTTTCTTGTTCTGCTGCATCTTTTGCAGAATCGACCGTCCCTTTGTAAAAAGCCCGAAATCCTTCCGCATAATCTACCCAGACACTCCAGTAATCTTGGGGGACAAAAGTCAGAATTTCGTTTTCTCGCTGACAAATCAGGTGCAATGTCGCGCTTTGAACTCTGCCAACACTCTTAGCACCGTTATTCAATGCCCAAACTAAAGGACTACCCTTATAACCTACCAACTTATCTAAGCAATCTCGGCACAGCCCAGCACCGATTAAATTTTGGTCTAGCTTTCTAGGATTAGCGATCGCACTCTGTACCGCCGATGCTGTAATCTCAGTATAAATTACTCGTTTTGGTTCCCTTAAACCCAGCGTTTCTTTGAGATGCCAAGCGATCGTTTCACCTTCCCGGTCTGGGTCAGTTGCTAAGACAACTTCATCAACCTGCTTCACCGCAGACTTGAGCTTCTGGATTGTTTCTTTCGCTCGTTGGTCACGCGGGATGTAGTTGCATCGGACATTATTGCCATCCATGACAAAGCCCAAGGAATCGTCCCCTTCATTGCTGAGTTCTCGGATATGACCACAACTTGCGAGAACTTTCCAATCTGAACCCAGAATTTGACTGAGTTTTTTAACTTTTCCGGGAGACTCGACTACAAGCAGGCGTTTGATCATAGCAACTGCATTCTTGATTCTGAGTAATACACTGGCAATTGCTTTTGAGTGATGGCTGCACCAACGCCAAAGGCGATCGCCTATTCTCGTGATATGGATTTTCTAAAATACTGTACCAAAAAGCTTGGAAAATTGCTCAACTCAGTTTAGAGGTAATTATCTTAACACGATACCTGTATTGTGCGATCGCTCCTGGAATTGGCTCAAATACTATGATGTTAGCCTCAATAAACTAGTTAAACAGCAGAAAATCTGTATATCCCGCAAGGTGTGCCGGCTACTCTTCGGTAACGCCTAAAAGCGAATCGACGACCAAAACTTTCTAATAAAGAGGACACAAAAAAATGCTACTCTGTGTTTCTTGTACTTTCCAGAGAAAGATAGAAGTTACAATCAAAGTCATGAAGCCAATGCCTATAGGACTAAATGACCATGCGAATTAAGGAAATTTCTGTCAGTGGCTTATTTGGAATTTTTGACCATGTGATTCCATTGAATATAGATGAACGAATCACCATCATTCATGGACCAAATGGTTTTGGAAAAACAGCAATGTTAAGAATTTTGAATAATTTGTTTAACTCTCGATACGCAGAATTGAGAACTATCCCGTTTAGAAAATTTAGAGTTCAATTTGATGATCGTACTAGTGTTGAAATAATCAAAGATTACGAGAATGTAAGAGACTCAAAAACTAAAAATATTGTTTTCAACTTTTATAAACCTGATTCAACACCAGCTTCTTTTTCTTTAAAGCGAGTAAATATTCGTTCTGATAGAAACATTTTCATTAGTCCTGCTTCCGAGGATGTAATACCAGACAGAGAATATATATATCCTCTAAGATTAATGAATCTTTCCTATGGAAGAACTTTTTCTTTAGAAAAATATGAAGAATATCTAGAGGAGTTAGATAGTTTATCGTCCTCAAATTTGAAGTTACAAGAAGAGCCTGATTGGCTAAAACAATTAAAAAGCAATATTCATATTCGGCTCATTGAATCACAACGGTTACTTAATTTTGTTCCTAACCGTTCTAGACAGTCTACTGAAACACCTTCAATGTTGTCAACTGTGTCTGCCTATTCTGATGAACTTGCTAAACTGATGCAAGATAAATTTAAGGAATACGGTACAACATCTCAATCTCTTGACAGGACTTTTCCAGTTAGGGTAGTTAAGCAACAGCCATCCACAGATTTAACAGATGAACAACTTCGTCATCAACTAAACGAACTTGAAGCGACTCGCTCTCGTCTCATAGAAGTAGGGCTTTTGGATAAAGATGAAGATACTGAATTTCAAATCCAGCCTCAAGATATAGATGAAAGTACCAAAAATGCTTTGTCAGTATATGTTCAAGATGTGGAAAATAAGCTAAATGTTTTTGCTGAAATTGCAAGTAAAATTGATTTACTAAGGAAAGTTATTAATAATAAGTTTGCATATTCATACAAAGAGATAAACTTTAGTAAAGAAAAGGGATTCGTTGTCACAACAAGTTATGACTCACCATTATCTAATTCAAATACTCTTTTACCAACAGATTTATCATCTGGCGAACAACATGAGTTAGTTCTTCTCTATGAACTACTATTTAAAGTCCAACCTAACTCTCTAGTTTTAATTGATGAGCCTGAATTATCTCTTCATGTAGGTTGGCAAGTTCAGTTTTTAAAGGACTTGCAAGACATTACACAGCTTGCAGATTTAAATATACTAATGGCTACTCATTCACCAGATATCATTCAAGATCGCTGGGATTTGACGGTTGAATTGAAAGGGCCACAAAAGTGAGAGATTTTCTAACAGTTGACCGTGTTGCTAACCAAATACGATTACGAAGAAGCACATATACTGGAACTTTTTTATTAGTGGAAGGAAGTTCTGATAAAACTTTCTATAAGCGATTTGTTGACCAATTAGTTTGTGAGTTAGTCGAAACATCGGGAAAACCCTCTAGTAAGCAGCGTGCTATTGAAATTTTAAAAATTTTGGAGCAATCAAATTTTCAGGGAGTTTTAGCGATTGTTGATGCAGATTTTGACCGCCTTGAAACTTTATTAAACACCAGTCATAATCTGCTTTGCACTGATAGCCATGACCTTGAAACAATGCTGATTAACTCACCAGCATTTAACAAAGTACTTGCTGAATTTGGTTCTGAAGAGAAAATTGCTCAGTTTAATCGAGACGTAAAATTAGTATTAGTTTAAAATGGGATGTCGGTAGGTTATTTGCTTTGGATCTCTAAATATGATGAATTAAATCTAACCTTTGAGGGTATTACATTTAGCAAGTTCATTGATGAGCAAACTCTGCAAATTGATGAACTCAAGCTGATTCAGGAGATTAAGAATAAATCCCAAGCTTTCTCTTTGGACGAAAAAAATTTGCAAAAACGGCTAAAAAGTCTGAAAAGCAAGAATCACGATCCTTGGCAAATCTGCTGTGGTCATCATTTGGTAGAAATTCTATCCTTTGGCTTACGCAAAGCACTTGGCTCTAACAAAGCTGCTGATGTTGAACCGAACAGTCTTGAGCGTAGTTTGCGGCTTGCTTATGAAGAAATCTACTTTCACCAGACACAACTCTACTTGGACATTCGTATATGGGAAAGTAGGAATCAGCCATTTAGAGTTTTGCGGAATGACACAACCAAGATTTTCCGAGATAAATAAGTAATTGTTAATTTATTTCTGAGCAGTACAACAGGGCAATAAAGGCTTGTTTACAACTTCTTTAATCTCTACTGAATTCAACAAATCTTCCCAATATTTCTGAACTTCAGGATCGTTAGGACGCTGGCGGCGTAAATTAGCTAAAGTTCTTAGAGAATCTTCCCAAAATCCAGCCGTTGCAAATAAAACTGCTCGATCCAAGTCTGTGTTTGGTTGGTTTAGCTGAAGAAATAGGTTTTCATCTTGCGATCGCACAATTGTACCTTCTACATAAGAGTCTTTATCGCGGTTATTAGGATCGCAAATCATCGAAAAAGTCCAATTATATTCTTTGCCTATTTGTAGAGATGGTTGATTGACAGGTACGTTTACACTAACAATACCATTCTGCCCAACAGGTTTGAAAGTTCCTTTATATAACGGGTCAATACTATCACCATCCCGCAAAACAAATTCTAGTGCTTGCACTGTTGTCGAGGTTTGAGGAAGGTAGAAAAAGAATGTCGGACGTTCTGCTGTGGTTCGTTGAGCTTCCTTATCTGTTGGTGTCAAGGGAATAAGATATTGTCCAGTTTGAAAGCAACTTCCCCGTGTTCCTGCTGACCTTACTCTACCAGGTCTACCTGGAACAAAGGCGATCCGATTTCTACTGCTACCGCGTTGAATATAACCTGTAACATTTCTAATTGCAGCAGTAGCATACCTATCTCCAGGACGTAGCCGCTCTGCTTGCTGAAAATTCAATAAAGCTTTTCTATAATTTCTTCGTTTGGTTTCATTGTAGCCATTCAGCATATATTGAGTGTAAGCAGATTTTGCTTGTACCAGTTGATAAACTGATGTTGCCAAAACTTGAGTAGTCCTTACAGACTCGAAGGGGAGAAATGCTAAAGCAGCAAGCAGATAACTTGCCCAAAATCTATATTTCATAATATTTATGTTAACTTGTAGTACATTATTTATGTATATATAATACAATAGCCTAAGCTTTACAGTGACAAGACTTTATTGTACATTCAAGGGTTTAAGACCCCAACCATACACGTAGCATATTTTGAGTCTGGGTTTAAATCCCTAACTCAAAATGTCTTGAATGCGTGAATTTTGAATTTTGAATTGTTAAATGTGCTACTTTCAGGAAAAGCTGAGGTAGTATTGTAATTTTTTTACAACAAAATTCCCAACTTTTTTCAGAAGTCGGGAATCTTAACCTTTGGATTTTCAGTAGTCTAAAGTTAATAGACTATTAGCTTTTGCCTATTCCTTAATAGACATCTGGTGAAATTAAAGATGCGCTATCCAGAACCCTTGTAGAGACGTAGCACTGCTACTTCTCTACATTATTTCTCACTCATATTTTTAATGAGGTACAGCCAATTGTTCATCGCCTACCTGAACATGATCGGTAACAATTTTGCGGAATACATCACCTTCAATTGTTTCTTGTTCTGCTAGCAAATCTACTAAACGCTCCAAAACTACACGGTTTTCTTCCAACAGTTCTTTGGCCTTAATGTAGGAATTGCTAACAATTTCGCGCACTTGTGAATCAATTTTGGCAGCAATTTCTTCAGAATAGTCTGATTTATTCATCCAGTCGCGTCCTAAAAATACCTCTCCACTCTGATTTTCCAAGGACAACGGGCCTAATTCTGACATTCCGAAGCGTGTCACCATCTGCCGCGCCATCCCTGTGACGTGTTGCAAGTCATTGCTTGCACCTGTGGTCACTTCTGGCTTCCCAAAAACAATTTCCTCGGCAGCGCGACCACCCAAAGTAGCAGTAATCCGGGATTTGAGTTGAGAACGCGAAATTAACCCCTGTTCTTCGTTGGGAGTAAACCAAGTTAATCCCAGTGCTTGTCCCCGTGGAATCAATGTAACTTTCTGCACAGGATCGTGGTCTTTGAGCAATGTGCCTACTAAAGCGTGTCCAACTTCATGATAGGCAATCAAGCGCTTGCTCTTGCTGTCTACTAAGGCGGTACCTTCCATACCTGCAACAACTCGGTCTACAGCAGCATCAATTTCTAAAAGAGTGACAGCTTCTTTACGTCTTCTAGCGGTGAGAATAGCGGCTTCGTTGAGTAAGTTAGCTAAATCTGCGCCAGTAAAACCAGGAGTGCGGCGAGCGATCGCTTCTAATGATACGCTAGGATCGATTTTCTTATTCCGCGCGTGGACTTGCAAAATTTCTAGTCGCCCTTTGAGATCGGGTGGATCGACCATCACTTGTCTGTCAAAGCGTCCCGGTCTGAGTAAGGCTGTATCTAAAACATCTGGGCGGTTTGTGGCAGCAATAATAATGATACCTGTGTTACCTTCAAAACCATCCATTTCGGTGAGCAGTTGGTTCAAGGTTTGTTCGCGCTCGTCGTTACCGCCACCGATCCCAGCACCCCGTTGTCTACCTACTGCGTCAATTTCATCGATAAATATTAGACAAGGGGCATTATCTTTGGCTTTCTTGAAAAGGTCGCGCACGCGAGATGCACCCACACCTACGAACATTTCTACAAATTCTGAACCGGAAATACTGAAGAATGGTACACCGGCTTCACCTGCGATCGCTTTTGCTAGTAAAGTTTTACCAGTACCAGGAGGGCCAATTAACAGCACTCCTTTGGGAATCCGTGCGCCTACAGCAGTAAATCTTTCTGGCTGTTTCAGGAAAGTCACCACTTCTTCGAGTTCTTCTTTCGCTTCTTCAACCCCGGCGACATCTTCAAATTTCACTCCAGTTTTTGCCTCCATTTGGAAGCGAGCTTTGGATTTACCGAAATTCATTGCTTGGCTAGAAGCATTAGTAGAGCGCCGGAGGAACAATAGCATTAAAGCCACCAGTGGCAAAATCCACATCAAATTAATCAACAGTCCAACAGCAGCTCGACTGTTAGCAGAGGAAACTTCGCCAAAATCAACATTCTTGTCTTTGAGAATGTTGACTAACTCTGTGTTTTGTGCCAAAAGTCTCACCTGTTGCGGTGGTGTATTATCTTTTTGTCCCTTGAGATAAACCTTTGCTAGCTGTTCGGTTTCGTCAAGCTCTACTTTCTCGACTTCTCCCGCCTTCACTTTCTTGATCAAGTCACCATAATTTAGAGAAGCGGTTTCTGCCTTTTGTGCCATGACAGGAGTACTTCCGAAAATTCCTGGCAACATAATCAAACTAGCAGCAATTGCACCAACCCAAGCAACGCGCTTTGAGGACTGCCTTTTTATCAATGCTTTTTTTCCCGAATTTGTCATAATAATTACCCTTTGTCTGCTGGCACAAGTTAAGCGCTGGTTTTATGCCTATTCTTCTATCAAAAATTGTAATAACTGGAAATTACACTTTTCTTATCTAGTCTAACTTCCACACAAAAGCATTCCCAAGTTTCTTCAGGCTATTACATAAAGTTGAGCGATCGCTATCTAGATTTATGCAGTTGTTAAGACTAGACATTGGGTACAAGAGGCAAAGGTGCGCAGATAGGGGAAAACTTCCTCCTACTTTTCCCCTGCTCCCCTACTTCCTCAATCTCCAGTAGATATTAATTTGACACATTTCGGCACAAATCGCTAAGATAAACATAGTCATAACGATTCCGCTTTTAAGAAATCTGGTGATAGTAGCTAGTTAATAGTTTGTGGGTTAATTATGGTGAAAATTATTGGCATTGGTGGTAGTTTAAGACCCAACTCTTATACCCAGCTTGCTTTAGAAGTTGCAGCGCAAAGGGTTGAAGCTGTAGGCGCAGAGGTAGAAATTCTCGATTTACGGCAGTTGCAGCTACCATTTTGCACTGGCGCAAAGGAGTATCCAGAGTATCCAGATGTTCAGCGCTTGCAAAATACAGTTAGTCAGGCTGATGGATTAATTTTAGCGACACCTGAGTATCATGGTGGCGTTAGTGGTGTCCTGAAAAATGCCTTAGATTTGATGAGTTTTGACCAACTGTCTGATAAAGTCACAGGATTGATTAGTGTTTTGGGTGGTCAGTCTAATAGCAATGCCCTAAATGACTTACGGTTAATTGTACGATGGGTACATGGTTGGGTGATTCCCGAACAAATTGCGATCGGACAAGCTTGGGGTGCTTTTAGTCCCGAAGGAAAATTAGTAGATGAAAAGCTCTCTCAAAGATTCGATCAATTTGCTCAGAGTTTAGTTGATAACACTCGCAAATTACAGGGCGTAAATTAGTTGTAGGATGGGCAAAGCTTTGCCCACCCTATTAAACTCAAACTTTACTTAATGATGGTGGTGGTGATGATGGTGATCCCCAGCTAGTTGGGGATTAACTGCTAAAGGTTGCTCTGACAACAACTCTGCTATATGAGTATCAGCCCATTGCGCCGCCATTGCCAAAAATTCTGGATGGTCGTTGACGCAAGCCATTTGCACGTAGTTCGTGCCAGGATGCTGTTTCTCTAAAGCATGGATGATATGGTGTACATCCAATAGAGTTTCGTGGTTTTCTGTGGCAAAGCCAATTGGCATAAAAATTACCACTTTCGCACCCAATTGGATCAGGTTATTTGCAGCTTGCTCTGCATTTGGCTGTGTCCAATCAATTAAGGGTGTGTCATGATTGAGCCAACCCACGGAGATTAAGGGATAGCGGTTAATCAACTTTTCCCGAACCAAGTCGTACATTGCTTCACTTTCGGCAATCCCAGAAGTAAAGCCTTTAGCTTTGTGGGGACAGCCGTGATTCATTAAGACAATACCGATTTGAGAAGGTAGATAAGCTCCGGCTAACTCAGCAATTTTCTCCTCAACCAGATGAGCCATCAAATCGATATAAGCTGGTTCGTTGAAGAAAGAAGGAATGTAGCGCTGTGCTTTAACCCAATGTTCTTCACCATCAGCCAACTCAACCAGAGCGTTGTTAACTTGCTCGATCGCAATCCCACTAGTAAAAATAGAATCAACAACCAGCAGTGGGTAAATCAGCAGCTTCTCGAAACCTTGGTTTTTGATTTCTGCCAAAACTTGATTGGGTAGAAAAGGAGCGCAAAAGTTGAAAGCCTTGAAAACTTGAACCTTCTCGCCCCATTTTTCTTGTAAATTCTTCTCAATCCCAGCACGCTGCTGTTCAAAGATGGCATTGTGTGGGGAGATAAAATCGTGATGTGTGTGTCCCCACTCATGGCGGTCAAATAGCGCCAAAAGCTTTGCCAGAGGCGGATAAATCCAGGTTGGCACTGGTGCAAATTTTGCTGTAAGTAGATTTAAAGCCTGTTCGTTATAGTTGGCGAAATCTTCGTAGCTTTCGACTTCGCCGTAGCCCATAAGCAATACGGCTACACGGTCTTTACCTGATAGATGCTCGTGGGTGTGTTGTACTTTTTCCGGCGTGGCAACCACAATTAATTCCTCAATATAACCAGAGTGCAGAGAAATATAAAGTTAGAGAACAGTTTGCACATTTTCCCTACTTATAACTTATTATCCCATCCAGGGGGATAGGATAGGTGGGAAAATCAAAATAATACATCAAAAGACATATAAAACTTATGTAGGGCATTGGGCATTGGGCATTGAACCAATGCGGTATCTGCTATCGTGCTGGAATAGCGAAAGTGCTTAAGATGCCAAAAAGCCGCGTTTTCAGTGAAATTAATTTGGTGTAGCTTTTTGCTAAATACGTCTATCAAGATTTAAATCTTCAACAATGCCCAGCATCAAGTTAAGAGTTTCAAAATATTCCCTTAAAGACGCAAAGCTTAACACACTTTTATATAGATTAGGTTCAAATATATTATTTTCTACTGCTTCTTCAATGGCTACGTATATCATGTCATCAACAAAAGAAATATAAATATTTCTATTGGTTTTCTTGCGAAAATTAACTATTTTATCCATTAAACTAGTAGATAAAATATAACGGGCTTCTATTTGATCGTCCCCATAAACAATAAAGAATTTAGCAAATTCTGGATCTTCTAATTTAATTTCATCTTTGTTAGCAATATTAATAGTATTAATATTAGCCTTAATGAATTTTGGCTGAACGATTGTAACAGTCCGCAGATTTGTTTGAAATTTAGCTTGAAAAAATAATCCTTTAAAAACTACACTTGCACGAGTGAAGTTATTTCTAAAAACCTCAGCTTCAAATTTTTTATATTCAATGTTTTTACCTTGCAAAATACTGCCAAGTATATATGGAATTATTTTTAATAACCTTACAAGTAAGAAAAATGTATAAGATATAAATGGTGGAATAATAGTAAGATGATACAAGGCATACCAAGTTGAGTAAGTTGTGTCTTCTTGCAAAATTGTAATTGATGGAATATCTAGAGGATTTGTCCGAGAGTGCTTCAACTCTGATTCTGCGCGAATATTAGAAAAGTGGATATCAACACCATTGATTTTGCCATAAATATAATCATCTTGTATAATATTGTTTGATTTTACAATTCCTTGAAACAATTGGCTGTGGTTGAAGCTATCTGTAATATTTTTGATATCTATAGGTGAAGAATGATTTATATACCTTAATGTTTCTTTTTCATGAATAAAAGTGAATAATTTTTCAGGCATTTTTGATTTATAGGGGCTAAAAAATGTTTCAAATGCTGCACCATAAAAAATTATCCAAGCCCAAAAAAGTAACAAAAAGACTAATAAATAACAGAAAAAGAAAATGATAAATCCAAATGGTATTAATATTATTAATTCAGATCCAACCTTAAAAGACAAACTAGTTTCGCTAGAAACTTTAATAAAAGGAGATATAAATGTAAAAAACCTAATTAGTATAATTGCAAGAGATAAAAAAACTAGATGAGCAGTAACAATAGATAATAAAACTTGTTTTCTATAAGTTTCAAGTGTTTTTAATTCACTCAATAGATTTTTCTGACAAAATACTTTGAATTCTTTTAATGTTTTTGGCGTAAACTTTTCAAGAGCTGGTTCGGGTTCTTCTGGCAAGGTTTCGCTTGGTGTTTGTAGCTTAAGTTCTGATTCGGTAGGGTTTTGTGAAGTCGCAGACACATCAATAATATTATCTGTAAATAAAAGTCGCCTTGCCCATTTTCGTGTTGGTTCGTGTTCATTAATCAGGAGTTGCTGACAAAGAGCGATCGCCTGATTAATTTGCCCATTTTCGTGTTGGTTCGTGTTCATTAATCAGGAGTTGCTGACAAAGAGCGATCGCCTGATTAATTTGCCCATTTTCCTGATATGCTTTTATCAGTAATTTGTGTGCTTTTAAATATTCTTTCGTGGTCGGAGAAGCGGCTTGCCAGAAAATTTTAAATGCTCTAATTGCTTCTTTATAGCGTTTTTTAGTAAGAGCTTCATACCCAGTGTTTATAAGTTCAGTCGCTTGTGCAGGGGTGAGTGAACTTTTAGGTGAATTTAGTGATGATTTTTGTTTTGTAGGTTTAGCTTCTGAAAATACTTCGGCAAGATAGTATTGTGCTAATATCTGAGTTGTTTTATGTTTACTGTTGCTCAATTCTTGGCATAATTTAATTGCTTGATCAAAGTGACTATTATAGAGGTATGCGTCTAAAAGCAATACTCGTGCATATAAATATTCTTTTGTATTGGTTTCTGTATTATCTTGGAAAAAAAATTCCAATCCCTGAAGCGCTAAATTGTATTTTTTATATTGTAATAGTTTAGCTATTCCATTTAATAATTCCTGATTTTGTGCAGAATTAAATTTTGGCATTTTTTTTTAAATTACTTATGGTTTATTTCAATATTTACATTGTTTTTTGCTTGTAGATTAGCTTGAAACTGCAATTTTAGTTTATACTTCATCCACGAAGCTATAATATTTGTTGGAAACATTTCTACGGCGTTATTATATTCAGTTACGGCAGAGTTATAGAATCTTCTGGCGGCGGAAAGTTGTTCTTCTACTTCACTTAAGGAATATTGTAATTGGATAAAATGGTCGTTTGTTTTTAATTCGGGATATGCTTCAACTATTACTATAATTTTACTTAACATTATCGAAATTTGGTCTTCTACAGCAACTCGGCTATTGTCGCTTAAGTTTTTTGAAGTTGCTCTACTTCTGAGCCTACTAATTTCTATCAATGTTTTTTGCTCAAATTGCATATATATTTGAGCTAAGGTAACAAGTCTAGGTATCAAGTCGCTTCTTTTTTGCAGAATTACATCAATAGTAGAAAATGCATTATGAACTTGATTCTTTTTCTTAATTAAACTATTATATAGAATAATAAAAATACTTAAAACTAAAATTAAAAAGCTAATTATAAAAATAAACATTTGACTGATTAGATTAATCTAACATTATTTATAATTCAAATTAATAGTTTTTTAGAATAGTATTCTTTCGGAAAAATATGTAAAGAGGCTATAATTTCCTCAGTAAAAGCAAGGTAATATATATAAACTCCTTGATTTTTGAAAAAAACTCTGTACATCGTAAGACTCAAAAAATCAAAAATAGTGTTATAGATGAGTATAATTATTTGCCCTGGAATTCATGAGCCAGAGTTAACTGAAAGCTTTAGAGTAGAATTGTTAGATGTAGTTGGTAATAGCGCGATCGCACCTAATCCCCCAAATATCCTGGTTTATCCGGGTAAAGATTTTTTAGTTTTATCAGCATTTCATATTTTGCAGTTTTTGCGCGTTAGCCTAGCTCACCGCAGGTATGGCTTGACCGACTCTATAAAATCACCAATTATATTTATTAGCTTTAGTGCTGGGGTAGTTGGGGCAATAGGGGCAGCACATTTGTGGCAACTCTTGGGTGGTCGTGTGAAAGCGTTTATTGCTATAGATGGATGGGGAGTACCACTACAGGGAAATTTCCCGATTCATCGGATAAGTCATGATTATTTCACTCATTGGAGTTCATGTTTACTTGGTAGTGGGCAAAATAACTTTTATGCAGAACCAGGAGTCGATCATTTGTCCATCTGGAAATCTCCCCAAACTGTACAAGGCTGCTGGGTAGATTCATCCATCGAGATTATTCCACCCAAAGGTCGTCTGACAGCAGCTGAATTTTTGCTTATGCTGTTAAAGCACTATGAAGCAAATTAATCCGGACAACAGAATTAGGAGTTAGGAGTTAGGAGTTAGGAGTTTGGAGTTAGGAGTTTGGAGTTTGAAGTTAGGAGTTAAGAGTTTGGAGTTTGGAGTTTGGAATCAACATTTATTCTCCCCTCTGTCTAATGCCCAATGCCCCATACCCCATGCCCCATGCCCCATGCCCCATGCCTCATACCCCATGCCCCATGCCCCATCTACCCAAAGTATCTAATGTTTCCAACTGAACCAGCTGCTGTTAATAACGGGTTTAGCGCACTGCTAAAAAACCGTGGTTTTATGCTCCTGTGGATTGGGCAACTTCTGTCCCAATTAGCAGATAAGGTCTTCTTCGTTTTGCTGATTGCTCTGCTGGAGAACTACCCACCGCTTCCTGGGTTGGCACAAAACTCAATGTACTCAACCTTGATGCTGTCCTTTACAATCCCAGCAATTTTGTTCGGCTCTGCTGGTGGTATCTTTGTTGACCGATTGCCAAAAAAGCTGATAATGGTCGGCTCAGATGTCGTGCGGGGAATATTAACGCTGTGTCTTCCCTTGTTACCACGACAATTCCTGATTTTGTTAATCCTGACTTTTGCTATTTCCACGGTGACGCAGTTTTTTGCACCAGCCGAGCAAGCAGCAATTCCCTTGTTAGTGAAGCGAGAAAATTTGTTGGCAGCTAATGCGCTGTTTAGCAGCACGATGATGGGAGCTTTAATTGTTGGTTTTGCCATTGGAGAGCCGATTTTGAGTTTGTCGAAAAGCTGGATGGGAGAAGAATACGGTCAAGAGCTTGTGGTTGGTGGATTATATATATTATCGGCTGCAATTATGCAGCCAATTAAGTTTAAAGAAGACAAACCTCACCGGGAACATCGGGCATCAAATCACCCTTGGGCTGAATTCACTGAGAGCCTGCGCTATCTCAGGAAAAACCCTTTGATCTTGAACGCTATGCTGCAACTGACAACCTTATATTGTGTGTTTGCAGCCTTAACAGTGCTGACGATTCGATTAGCTGAGGAGTTTGGTCTAAAAGAAAAACAGTTTGGCTTTTTCTTGGCAGCAGCAGGCGTGGGTATGGTCTTTGGTGCGGCAATTTTAGGTCACTGGGGTGATAAATTGCATCGCAAGCCTCTACCTTTAATTGGATTTTTGATGATCGCACTAGTTTTAGGAGTGTTCACTTTTACGCACAACTTGTTGCTGGCGCTAGGACTCTGTGCATTTTTGGGTATAGGTGCTGCTTTAATTGGTGTCCCCATGCAAACTTTAATTCAACAGCAAACACCACCGACCATGCACGGTAAAGTATTTGGCTTTCAAAATCATGCCGTCAACATCGCTCTGGCATTACCTCTGGCGATTACTGGCCCATTAACTGATGCTCTGGGCTTGCGATTTATACTAGTAGGAATGAGTATTGTTGTCGTGGTTGTCGGTGTTTGGGCTTGGAAAAATACCCGCAATGTCTTGCAAGACGTAATTTAATTAATGTAGGCTAATAATCTAGCTTTATATCTAATATATAAAATTCTCAGAATTTAATTGGACTTTTCCATTAAAATGAAATCTTAACTACAGAATTCAGCATTAACTTTAGCTATAGTCTGAGGTTTGACCGTGCGATCGCTTTCCCCAATTAGTCTCCCACAAATCGAGAATCACAAACAGTCTCGTGCTTCTAGTCCGCCAGTCGTGCCCAAACGTGCATCTGGCGGTTTTGCTCTGCTTGACAGCCTTCATCGCCACGGCGTTGATTATATTTTTGGTTATCCTGGTGGGGCAATTCTCCCAATTTACGATGACCTATATAAGGTGGAAGCAACTGGTGCTATGAAGCACATTCTCGTGAGACACGAGCAAGGCGCAGCCCACGCTGCTGATGGTTATGCCCGTGCTACAGGCAAAGTAGGAGTATGCTTTGGTACTTCTGGCCCAGGAGCAACTAACTTGGTGACAGGCATCGCCACCGCCTACATGGATTCAATCCCGATGATTGTAGTCACGGGACAGGTAGCACGTCCGTCGATTGGTACAGATGCGTTTCAAGAAACTGATATTTACGGAATTACCCTCCCAATCGTCAAGCACTCGTATGTGGTGCGCGATCCCAAAGATATGGCGCGAATTGTCGCCGAAGCATTCCACATCGCTAGCACTGGGCGTCCGGGGCCAGTTTTGATTGATGTCCCCAAAGATGTAGCTCTAGAAGAATTTGACTATGTACCTGTAAAACCAGGTTCAGTCAAGTTACGCGGTTATCGTCCCACGGTGAAGGGAAATCCCCGACAAATTCATGCCGCAATTCAGTTGATTACTGAAAGTCGCCGTCCGCTATTGTATGTGGGTGGTGGTGCGATCGCAGCTGGCGCTCATGAAGAAATCAAACAACTAGCTGAATTATTCGATATCCCTGTCACCACAACTTTAATGGGGATCGGTGCCTTTGACGAACATCATCCCCTCGCTTTGGGAATGTTGGGGATGCACGGCACTGCTTACGCTAACTTCGCTGTTAGTGATTGTGACTTGCTGATTTGCGTCGGCGCTAGATTTGACGATCGCGTTACAGGTAAGTTAGACGAATTCGCTTCCCGCGCCAAAGTAATTCACATCGACATCGATCCAGCAGAAGTCGGCAAAAACCGCATTCCCGAAGTGCCCATCGTCGGCGATGTACGGAACGTGTTGATAGACTTGTTGCGTCGCTGCAAAGAAGCAGGGATTAAGGCTACACCAAATCAAAACCAAGAGTGGCTAAATCTAGTTAACCGTTGGCGCGATGAGTATCCTCTCATAGTGCCGCAGCATCCCGACAGCATTTCACCCCAAGAAGTAATTGTAGAAGTCAATAGTCAAGCACCCCACGCTTTCTACACCACAGATGTCGGACAGCATCAAATGTGGGCAGCACAATTCCTGAAGAATGGCCCAAGGCGCTGGATTTCTAGCGCTGGTTTGGGAACTATGGGTTTTGGCTTACCTGCGGCAATTGGCGCGAAAGTGGCGTTTCCTGATGAAGAAGTCATCTGTATTAGCGGTGATGCTAGTTTCCAAATGTGTTTGCAGGAACTAGGAACAGCAGCACAGTATGGAATAAATGTCAAGACAATAATTATCAACAACGGCTGGCAAGGGATGGTGCGCCAGTGGCAGCAAGCCTTCTATGGTGAACGTTACTCATGCTCCGACATGGAAATAGGAATGCCAGACGTAGAGTTATTGGGAAAAGCTTATGGCATTAAAGGCATGATAATCAGCGATCGCAGTCAATTAAAAGATGCGATCGCCGAAATGCTGGCACACAAAGGGCCAGTAATCTTAAATGTCCACGTCACCAGAGACGAAAACTGCTATCCAATGGTAGCCCCTGGTAAGAGCAACGCTCAAATGGTCGGCTTGCAGAAGCAACTGCCCAAAGCCGCAGCCGAGCCAGTGTATTGTAGCCATTGCAATGCCAAAAATGCTCCTACGCACAACTTCTGTGCTGAGTGTGGCACAAAGCTGTAACGGTTTTTGATAATTTCGACTAGAGAGGTAGGGGAGCAAGGATGAAGGGGAGCAGGATGCAGAAATTTCCCTAATTCCTGCCCCCTTTTCTCTTACGTAGGCATCCCTTAATCTTCCTGATGAGGTTGAGGTAAAAAGATATTTCCTAAATAATTCACTAAATCGCTTTGACTGTTGGAATCTAACAGCACCTCAGCTAATTCTTCTAATTGAGTAATCGATAATGTGCAAATCTGCTGTTATATTTCTGTTTTAATTGCAGCAAAGCGTTCTGAAAACTACTTATCAAACTTAGGTTTTATTAAAAATTCATATACTTTTTGCTTTAGTTAGTTAAATATGCGAGTAAGAGTTGATTTTAGATAAATCAGTTTTTTTTAAATTTCAGTAACATTCCTCTTTTATTAAAAAGTTAAATATAAATACAATATTAAAAGTTGTGCTGGCTTAGTTGATTAAAAAACGTCAATTATTCCAGGTGTATCTATTTGCTAACTTTTTTCAGACAGATTCAGTAGTCTTAAAATAACTGCTCTCTTTCTTTTATAAAAGAGAGTTGAGCTTCCTATTGATTAAGAAAAGTAGATTGTTGTTAGCGAATTAATGTACTAAGCATTAATAGTCTGTTCATTTGAAATCGCTGTGTTCAAGTTTATTGGACAACAGCGTTATGACTATATGGAAAAATTGCAGTTTTATTTCTAACTGAGAACAAACACAACTTCTTTAAGCTCTGAATACTTCTGAACGCATATAATCAATTCCAATCCCTATGCAACAATATATTTCTCATTTGCTCGTACTGGTATTAGGAACAAGTTCAACTTTCCTTGTTACTCCATCTCAAGCTCAAACTCCGGTAAAAACCAACAATCAAAATCTTAAGAATGTTACTTCCATATCTTCAAGTTCACCTTCGGCTACCCAATTAAGTGATTTTACCAATTCTACTAATAGCAAACCATCTCTTCTTTCTGAGGTAACTAATAACTCTTCTGCTACTAATACCAATATAACAGCAAATAAACCTCGTCCACGGGTTCCTATATTCAGCAGAATTTTTCCTACACCTTCGATGCAGCAATAATTAGCGATTAAATATTTAGTTTACTTGCTTAGGTCGATCAAAATTTGCATTCATACATTTTGACCTCTCTCCTTTAAGGAGAGAGGCTTTGAGCGTTACTCCCTAATGCTTTTAGGGAAGGGTTGTTTTTGTTAGCTATATATTGGACTCAACTGAGAACCACTATATATATCAGGCATACTCTGATTTGCTTTATGCTTGCAGCTGACAGAGTATTAAGCCAAACCATTGATTTGGATCTCTCCATACATGAAGAGGTAATAAACCTTGTGCAGTTAGTTGCTGTTTGATAAGATCAAGGTCAAATTTGCGGGAAATTTCGGTGAGGATAGTCTCACCTTGTGCAAAATTAACCTTAAGATTAAGAGCGCGTAATTCTACAATTTGCGATCGCAAGCTGCGTAAATGCATTTCTATTTGATGCTCGCTTTCATTGTAAAATGCTCGGTGTTCAAACTGGGTGGTGTCAAAGTTACCCTCAAACCGCTGATTTAAATGTTCCAGCATATTGAGGTTAAATGCAGCTGTTACTCCCTGGCTGTCGTTATAAGCTGGTTCCAAAATCTGTTTTGGCTTTCGTAAATCTATCCCCAATAAAAAATACTCACCTACTTGTAGAGCATTGGTAATTTGAGAAAAGAACACATCACACTCATCAGGGGTAAGATTACCTAAGCTGCTACCAATAAAACAAATCATCCGACTCGGTAATTGCGTTGGTAGGAGTTTTGCAAGGGCTAATTCATAGGTTCCCGCTAGTGCATAAACTTGGAGTAAGGGATAATCTTTTAATAACTGCTTGGCACTATTTTCCAACATACCTGCACTCACATCAATTGGTAGGTAATGCAGAGGATAGCCTAGTTGCTGATAGGCATCTAGTAAAATGCGGGTTTTACTAGAACTACCACTGCCAAGTTCTACCAATTCACAAACGCCAGTTATCTTGGCAATTTCACCAGCATACTGTTGTAAAATCGTTGTTTCTGTGCGTGTAAGATAATATTCTGGTAAATCGCAGATTTGCTCAAACAGATCGGAACCACGGTCATCATAAAAGTAACAAGGGGGTAGAGATTTAGGTGTTTGAGTTAATCCCTTCACTACATCACTCCCAACACTAGGTGCAACTATTTGAGTTGCTCCTACCAAACGTTCTATCTCCAAGCGTTTTTCAACGCTGCTTTGAGAAGTAACCTTGCTGTTAATAGCTTTAGATATCGACATGAAACCTCCGTTTGCTTGGCGTAATAGGTTACTTTGATAGCAGACCTTTACTCCAATCAGTGAAACACATAGCCATAGTTAATAAAATCATGCTTGAGCAATATAGCTCAAGCTTTCAAGCTATTTTTCAGCATTTTCCATTAAAATAGTAGCAAGTAAGTGCCTAAGTGCTATGTTCTCGCAGCGATAAAGATTTGATATAGGCAATATACCCCAAGTACCAGCAAATAGCAGATCGAGTCAACCCCTTCGGGGAATTCAAAATTCAAAATTCAAAATTCAAAATTATTATCCCCATAAATAAATTTAGGGGCTTGTACCATGAGTCTGTTTTGGTCAGAATGAAGTTGACTAAATAATGTGGCTTTGTCATATCTAGGACTTACGCATTGACAGAAAATCCTAAATGATAGATATGCCTTTCAAGGCTTTTAGCTAGATTTTTCAATTATCTTTTTGCGATCGCAATTAACAAAGGATGCTTTGTAAAAGCCTGAAACAACCTATTTACGTTAATACACAAGATGATTCATTTGTACAGTGCGTAACTCCTAATATCCTAAAATAGCGCAAAAGTTTTCGAGCGATATTCATCGTAGACTGGAGCAATAGCCTTTTTCACACTAAATTCACTCAATTTGAATCTCATAGTCTGCTCCCACACTAATGATGCTATTTTCTGGGCAAGCAATCCAATTACCTAGAAATATATGAATATTCCAACTTCTCTTAACACAATTATTAGGCAACAGCCTTACCCCTTTTTATTCGCCATCATCAGCGGTTCTCACTTATATGGCTTTCCCTCACCCGATTCTGATTATGACTTGCGTGGTGTGCATATTTTACCAGTTCAAGAAGTAGTGGGATTACAGACTAGAAATGAAACTATTGAAATTTCAGAAGTTCGCGAATCTTTAGAAATTGATCTAGTAACTCATGATGTCAAAAAATTCTTTTTGATGCTACTTAAAAAGAATGGTTATGTATTAGAACAATTGTATTCTCCTTTAATATTAATAACCTCACCTGAACATGAGGAATTGAAAATCATTGCTAAAAATTATATTACCCGTCATCATAGCTACCATTATTTTGGTTTTGCCGCAACACAATGGAAACTTTTTGAGAAAGAACATACACATCGAATTAAACCATTACTTTATGTTTACCGAGTTCTATTAACTGGTATCTATCTAATGCAAACAGGAGTAGTTGAGTCTAATTTAGTTAAGCTAAATGAGGTTTTTAATTTACCCTATATTTCTGATTTGATCTCCCAAAAATTAACAGATACAGAAAAATCTATTTGGTCAGGTATTAATGTAGCTTTTTATCAAAGAGAATATGAACGTCTGCATAATAAGTTACAAGATGCATATCAATCTAGCTCATTACCAGAAGCACCTTCAGCTAATGCAGATTTGGATAATTTGTTAATACGCCTGAGAACAAAGAGCTATAACTTATAAGCTTTTAACTCCTCATTACTAGCCTTTTTAAACAAGATAAATTTAGAAATTGAAAATTCGGCGTGATTTATAGATAACGGTATTAATTTATTTATATGCACGTTGTTAAAATTATGATTGATGAATTGACTAATATTATTTTTTGGAAAACATTTTTGTTGAAAATATGCTGTAAAGACAAGATAAATGATCCTCTAAAAAATGAAGTTAAGAGTTAAAAACTCCTAACTTCTAACTTTTTTACCACTTCAAATTCCAAGCAGCAAAAGCTAAAGCACCCCAACCTGCAAGAAAGGCTGTGCCGCCTAGTGGTGCGATCGCTCCCAAGGATTTAATACCGGTTAAGCTAAGGGCGTACAAGCTACCTGAGAAAATAGCAATGCCAATAATAAATAGCCATCCACTGGCTACGAGTGTGGGTTGAGGCGACTCGGTACGACTAATTAGTATTGCTACTAGAAAAAGTGCCAGAGCATGATACATTTGGTAACGAGCGCCAGTTTCAAAAATTTCTAGCGATCGCTCACTAATCTTTTCCCGCAGGGCATGGGAAGCAAAAGCACCAGCAGCAACCGACAAACCGCCTAAAATGGCAGCTACGCTCAAAAAAATCTGCGTCATGAGACCTAGCCGTAAGTTTGTAAAGTAGTCATTGGTCATTGGTCATTAGTCATTAGTAATTGGTCATTAGTGAATAACAAATAACAAATGACAAAGGACGAAGGACAAAGGACAAATGACTAATGACAATTAGACATCAAAATGATATGATACAGCCCCTTCTTCGTTCACCTTAAAATTTGCATTGAATTCTTTAGCTTTTTCATCTAAATATTGTCTGGCGTGGGCTGCGGGTAATTGTGACTGGATGGCAAAGCCTAAAACAGTTACGCGCCCGTGATTTTCTTGTAGCATCTCATAAAAAATCGATTGCAGGCGATCGCTAACTTGTTGATTAATTGCCTTTTTCTCCTGCCGACTTTGACGGTACAATCCCAATGCTAACCACGTGCCCAGTGTTAGGGTAGGGACACCAAAAATTAGACCACCAACAGCAGCATTATTATCTTCATAAGTAGCATTCGGTGCGTTAAACTCATACTCACCCGCCGGTATTGAGATGGCTTTAGGTGTAGCGAATTTTTCTAGTGCCGCTGTTGCTGATAGAGTTACAAACATGAATCCGAGTGTCAGTAGCCAACCGGCAGCTAATTTTTCAGCAGTTTTCATAGTTTCACTTCAGATTTACACTTTGCTTGCGATTTTAACCTGACTTTCATAAAGGTTCCAATATCTCAATTAACCTGACTTTTCACGTTATGTGGAAAAGTCTACCAAAAATCCCCTTACCGCGTCAGTAAAGGGGAAAATTCAAAATCTCTCTCCTAAAAGGAGAGATAAATAGAAGTGAGGTTTTTCAGATACTGTGAAAAGTCAAATCAATTAACTCCCAATTACAGTTTTTTAGCTTTTACACAATATTTTTTGCCTACGCAGACTATGCTCACCACTCATGATCGGAATGGAGTGGCGAGGACGGCGTAAGATTTAATAAAAGCTGAGTTCGGGATAAGCTGAAACTCTACATTAAACTGACTTTTCCCGAACTGAGGTCAATATTAAGATGTAATTGGATTGTGGTGCAGTTCGTTAATACGATCCTTCTGGTGGGGAAATATCAGATCCGACAGCCACACCAGTATTATTAATGGATTTAATCCCCGGTTTAACAGTAGGGGATTGTTGTTTTAACGATTGTAAAACCGAAGAAGAGTTATCTTGCTCAGTTGATATATTGGTATTTGCTTGTTGCTGGGACATCAAAGCTAATCCTCCCATTGCACCAGCAAGAAGAGCTGTATAACCTACATATAAATGCGTCGGACGAATTTCTAATCCCATTCCTTTTTTAGATTGGTACGAAAGAGGCTGAGTTACTGGTATAGCTGCTTGTACTGGCAAAGAAGCAGCTAAAGCAACACCATTAAGTCCTAAAGCATCTCCATAACGTCGGATAAATCCACGTACAAAAATGTCATCTGGCAATTCTTTCGAGTTGCCGTTTTCTAATGCCTCTATCAGCTCGGTTCGGATATGAGTGGAAAGCTGGATGTGGTCTAAAGAAAGCCCTTTGGACTGACGGTTTTTCTGGAGTTGTTGCCCGATTTGACGTAGGCACACCATACGTTGTTGGTCTGCTTGCAAGGCAAGTTCTGCTTGAGAAATTCTCTGATGATTCAGAAATTGCAGTGGTTTTTTCCACAGCGAATTTTCTGCTGCATTTTTAGAGGATTGTTCTTGTTGAGTACAATACTCTTGCTGTATCTCTGATGAAGAATTGACTGTTTCTGTAGCTTGCTTCGTATCTGTAGCTGTTTCAACTTTTTGCTCTTGTTGGGCAAATTGTCGAAATGCTAAACCAATCGCTTCTCTACCTACGGCTTTTAATAAATCTTGAGCTTGATCTGTTTCTTCACCTATTAACTTCTGCACAATCGCTAAAGCACGTCGATAAACTCGGCTACGATGCAGTTGTACTTCTATTTCTCCTAAAAGCGATCGCAACTCATCTTGAGAAATTTCAATATTTGGATTGCCCAGAATTTGCAAATAGTGTACAGAAGTAGTAACCATTGTGAAAACCTTTTATATTAACTCAATCAAAGAAATTTACAATCATATCTTCACTATTGTTTCCTAACTTCACCTTGGTTTTCCGGATATTAATTGTATAATTTAAATTTTTCAATCGATCGTCAACACTGGAACAAAGCCATAATAAATGCAGTCACCATCGTAAAAATGATACTGGCATCTCTGTGAGAAAAAACCTTGAGTGCCTACCATTTGCAAGTAACCGAAATCTCAAGGTAGACTGAGCCTGCCCCTGAGTCTAGTCTTATTGAATGCGATCGCGGTAGCTAAGTACTGTAAAAATCATGTAGTGTTTTATGACCGTATGGTATGCTCATGCAGTAAATAATTACTGTTAGCATTAGCCATGAACCCTGAAGCAGTTGACCGCAGCTTTCTCACACCTCTAACTTTTATTCAACGTAATGCTAAAGTCTATAGTCATAAAGTTTCTATTATATATAATCAAAAACGCTTCACTTACAGAGAATTTGCAGAGCGGATCAATTGTCTAGCCTCAGCACTGCATCATGCTGGACTTGAAAAAGGCGATCGCGTCGCTTTTTTTTGTTTCAATACTCCACCCATGCTAGAAGCCCATTTTGCTGTGCCTTTAATAGGTGGGATTCTCGTATCTATTAATACTCGTTTGGCTTCTCAGGAAGTTGCTTATATCTTAAATGATTGCGTTGCTAAATTTCTTTTTATTGATACAGAATTAACAAATATAATTCGACCTATTCAAAATAGTCTCAAAACTGTTAAGTATATAATCAATATCAGCGATAATCAAGGATTTGAACCGATAAATGGAGAGGATTATGAAGCATTTCTCCAAACTGGTAATCCAACTCCTTTGCCTTGGGTAATTACAGATGAAATGGATACGATTTCTATTAATTACACTAGTGGAACCTCTGGTAAACCCAAAGGTGTAATGTATTCTCATCGCGGTGCATATATTAACTCTTTAGGATAAATAATTGAAACAACACTAACACCTAACTCAGTTTATTTATGGACTCTGCCGATATTTCACTGCAATGGTTGGTGTTTTACTTGGGCGGTAACTGCTATCGGTGGTACTCATATTTGTTTGCGTAAGTTTAACCCTGGTAATATCTGGAAGTTAATTCAACAAGAAGGGGTAACTCATTTAAATGCTGCACCTGTAATTTTAATTTCTCTCCTCAATCATCCAGACTGTCCGCAATTATTAGCAAAACCTCTAACTATCACTATAGCAGGCGCACCACCATCACCAATATTAATTGAAAAACTTACTAAAATTGGCGCAAAAATTATTCACGTTTATGGTTTAACAGAAGTTTATGGCCCATATAGTGTTTGTGAATATCAATCAGATTGGAATAATTTAAATATTGAAAAACAAGCAAAACTTATGGCACGTCAAGGCGTACCTTATATCGGTGCAGATGGTTTGCGAGTTATAGATCGAAATATGAATGATGTCCCGGCGGACGGTGAAACAATGGGGGAAGTGGTAATGCGGGGAAATATGGTGATGACAGGCTATTATAATGACCCAGAAGCAACTGAAAGGGTATTTAGAGGAGGATGGTTTCATAGCGGTGATTTAGCAGTAATGCACCCTGACGGTTATATTGAAGTGCGCGATCGCATGAAAGATATCATCATTACAAATGGAGAAAATGTCTCTAGTATTGAAGTTGAACAATGTCTTTACCGCCATGAAGCCGTGTTAGAATGTGCAGTTATTGCTGTACCTCATGCCAAGCGGGGTGAAGTGCCAAAAGCTTTTGTTACCCTCAAAGAAAACGCGCAAGTTACAGAACAAAATTTAATCCAATTCTGCCGCGATCAAATTGCTGCTTTTAAATGCCCTACGACAATTGAATTTACGACTCTGCCAAAAACTAGTACTGGTAAAATTCAAAAGTATCTTTTACGAGAAAAAGAATGGATAGGTTATGAAAAGAGGATTTATGGCAGTTAGTTGCGATATCTAAATTCACTGCCAAGTTTACCTGATATTGTTATTGAAGGATATAAGCGGCTGAAGTTGCGAATCAGGCAAGGACTCCACAGCGCTGGTCTGTTCTACATTGAGATTGAGTCAGTCTCATACTGGGATAGCTGTTGCTAGATGTTTTTTCAGCTTCCCTGTAACCAACACCAATTAGACAGCTAGGGCCTGCAAAGGCGATTTTATAAAGAATTTTTAAGAAATTAATATTTTTCAGAAAAGGAAAGACCTAATGCTGAAGTAATTCTCAAAAGTTCAGAATCATAGATTTTGTAGTTTACACACACTCTAGTGTCTGAAAACCTTACATGGTAAAGTCTCTGATGTACTTCATCCATGTCGAAACCTAATTATTAGTTTTTCAATTTTTTGGAGGAGAGGAAAATGAAGAAGTTCAGCTGTTTGATGATTGTGGGGGCAATATTGTCGATTAGTGCGCCGGCAGTGGCTGAAAGTCGTGCCGTTAATATCAGTATTGGCAGTATTGGTGGTTCCTTAGATAATGCTGCTTTGCGAACAGTTCGCCAGGTTATCGGGTCTGCTGTCGGCACTAGTACCGTCGATAAATTCATTGTATATAGTCCCAGAACTGGATCTATTCCCATCGAAGGAGGTTTATCTGCTTGTGCTGAAGCTGGCTTCGGGATCAGCAATACAACATTTAATGCTTTTGTCCAGCAGTTGCGTTCAATTAATCCCAAACCAGGGACTTTCTACAATCTAGAACTTACCGCAAGCTGCAAACTGAAATAAGACGTTTGCACTCAACCACGGTAGGATGGGCTTCGTACCTCAGCCCATCCATCGAGTTAAACTCTACGCGATCGATGCAAAACTCCATATTTTGAAATTGGAGATGTAACATCAATGTTGATTTAAATCAGCGTCAAGAAGCGACTAGATTAGTTGTATCAGCCTCTAAACTCAATAGTGCAGATACTTCCAGCATAAAACAAAAAAGAATGTAAAAATAGAGCGCATTTTTGGGAGCAGAGAAACAATATGTCTAATGTGAGCATTGCAAAAGGTAGCTGCTTGTGCGGAGTAGTAAACGTTTCTACAACCCGTATGAGCGATCGGGTAGAAGCATGTCATTGTAGTATGTGTCGCAACTGGGGTGGAGGACCTTTGTTAGTAGTTGACTGTGAAAATGAGGTTAGCTTCTCTGGTGAACAATATATCGAAGTTTATCAATCTTCAGAATGGGCAGAGCGTGCATTCTGTAAGAAGTGTGGTAGCCATCTATTTTACAAATTCAAACAAAATAACCAGCATTTCATACCCGTTGGACTATTCGATAGCTGTGAAGGTCTTGTTTTCGAGCGTCAGATATTCATAGATGAAAAGCCCAAATATTACTGTTTTGCCAATGAAACCAAGAACCTAACAGGGGCGGAGGTATTTGCACAGTTTGCACCGCAATCACAGCAGTAAAGATTGGAGTTACTTTTTAGCATATCTGTGATTGTCTGAGCAATTATTGTCAGGAAAGCCTTGGTAAATGCCTTAACTTGTAGAAAATGCTAAACCTCCGGTTAAGGCATATTCCTAGACCTTGATACAGTTGAGATCCCTGTCCTAGAAAGATTGCCAAGGGAACCATGCCTAGAACGCTTGTACCTGCTGACATAATGATAATGATGGCACGGAGGCGATCGCGTATCGCATTGTAGAGCGATTCATCGTTCAGTCGCTTAGATCATTTCGCCTTACACTAAGTAATGTCGTATTTGCGACTAATCTCATACTCTAGCTTGTTCAAAGTTCACCTATTTTTTGTTAACAGCCACTCTATTAATTTATTAAGTGGTGAAACGCCGAGCGCGCCAATACTAATATCGTGTCCGGTTAAAGACTTATCATTAAGACGGCAGGGGAGCAGGGGTCAGGGGGAAAGAGGGTTTCCTGGTTTTTGCACAGATGTGGGAATTATAACTAATTAGGCGGACATAATATAACTCATCAATTACGGCTATTTTCAGGTAAATAGACCACGCGCTAGAGGCGCAAGGCCTTGCGCCCCTACGACAGGTGTGGTTCAAATACATGTACATGAAAACTGCTGTCAAGTCACTTTGACGCAGACATCAGGTCAATTGGAGTACAAAATACTAATAAACTTCTCTGTTTTGCCTTCACGTTTCGGTGTTTCGTGCAGCCTGTAGCAACTTCCGTCTTCCCTGTAAGAGCTTCTGCCTTCGCGTTTCGGTGTTTCGCGCAGCCTGTAAGAGCTTCTGCCTTCGCGTTTCGGTGTTTTGCGCAGTCTGTAAGAGCTTCTGCCTTCGCGTTTCGGTGTTTCGCGCAGCCTGTAAGAGCTTCTGCCTTCGCGTTTCGGTGTTTTGCGCAGTCTGTAGCAACTTCTGCTTTGACATTATCAGAAACAGACTTGCATTATATGACAATACGGTTCGGTTAAGGTTTTTTGATGAAAATTTTAGATTGCAAAGACGCGACAAATTGCATCTCTACATCTGGATTTTGGGCTATTCCTGATACACATTTACTTGCACTGTAAGATTTAATCGGATAATCTGAGCAATCGAGATTGTTTTTCAAGAAAACCAATGAACAAATTCATACTGAGTTTGCTTTCTTCTCCAGTGCTGATTAGCTCTCTTCTCTCTATGGGAGTAATGCTAAATCACGCACAAGCTATGGAGCCAGAACCAGGAGTCAAAAGCACAGATCGTCTATCTTGTATACGCAATAAACATAAAGTGGGTTTAGTATGTGCCAGGGCTTCTGTATTGGCTCAAATTCCTAACTATCAGCGTGAAATAGAGTTTTCTCAAGAAGATGCTCCCATGCTGGAGTTCAATGATGAAGAAAGCAATGTGGCAATCGACTTATTTGGTTGTGATTGTCCTGCTTGTATAAATTCTTTGCGTCAGATGCGCAACGCGACACCCTTGGTATATTAATAAATCATTGATTTTTGAAGACGCGATTTATCGCGTCTCTACATCAGGGTTTTGATTTGATCTGAAATGTATTGATTTATAAGCAACATCCGCAAACTTTTCTAAGGACATAACATTGTTATGTCCCCCTGCGTGTTTTATTCAAAATCAAATTAACCTCAATTGCTAGTTAACGATCCTAACTGAATGATTAGCTCGATTTTTCGACTCGCAAACCAAAGTATGTCAAAACAAGTTCGGTTGAGCCACTATTGACAACTTCGTGTACTTCTCCCGGTTCGATGGCTACGCAGTTTCCCGGAAGCAAGGGGTATTCTGTACCATCAATGTGAATTACTCCCAAACCAGCTTCTACAAAGAATACCTCGCACATATCTTGATGCGCGTGTGCTGGTGCGGTTTGTCCAGGAGCAAAACGTGCTTGAGAAAAGTTAGTTAGGTGAGGTAAATCGCCGAAGCGTAACATCACCTTTTTCTTGATTTCGGCATTGTGAGAAACCGACTCTTCAGGCAAATCTTTCAGGGAAGTGGTAATCATTCGGGTCTTAAATCATTAGATAATTCCACAATACCCCTAGACCCATCAATCCTGACTCGTTGACCATCTTGCAAAAGCCATGTAGCACCGCGAACATCCATCACGGCGGGAATTCCATACTCACGAGCAACGATCGCACCGTGAGAAAGTCTTCCTCCAGCTTCGGCAATTAATCCTCCAGCCTTTAATAACAATGGTGCCCAGCCGGAATCTGTGTAAGGTACTACCAGAATCGTATCTCGGTCAATGTTTGGAATGTCTTGTAAATTTCGCAACACTTTCACCCTACCTTCGGCTTGCCCATGACTGGCTCCAATACCTTGTAAAATTTGGTCAGAGTAAAGTTCAGAGGGAGCTAACGGGTGAGGAGGTGTATTGCCGTAGACTAAAAGAGGTATTTGAATAATCTCGCTATCTTGCAGGAATTGCGATCGCCTAAATTCTACTAACTTATCTAACTGCTCTATTAAGCTAGAATCTTCATCCACAATTAGACGCCGCACTTCATCAAAGTTGAGAAAAAAGATATCGCCTGTTTGCCTAAGTAAACCAGACTCTAACCAAATTTTCTCTAAAGCCACAAAACTCCAACGCAATTCAGCCAAAAGTCGGGAATAAACTTCGGTAACTCGTCCTTTTATATCCACACGCCGTTGCACAAAAGAGCGTTTGCGCTTACTTGCAAAGATACTATTAATCGCGTCTTTAGCACCTGATTGTGGTTCGTTCCCCTGCATTAACTGCACAAACATTTGCTGAATCATCTGGGGATTTTCCCGCCAAGTGGGAACGGAGATATCGGTTCCTACTTCGCTTAAGTAGCCGTAATCTTGAAGCAATTCGTTAAATGCTTGGAGGATTTTCTCTCCTTCGGGGGTTTGCTTTAATTGCTCAAATACTTGCTGTGGCTCAAA
Source organism: Nostoc sp. DedQUE05 (assembly GCF_034530955.1). Lineage (NCBI taxonomy): Bacteria > Bacillati > Cyanobacteriota > Cyanophyceae > Nostocales > Nostocaceae > Nostoc > Nostoc sp. DedQUE05. The sequence continues at coordinate 102,331 of NZ_JAVRCB010000028.1, forward strand.
CTCAACCAATACCTGCTTGGCATCTGTAGCGATCGCACTGAGCGATCGCAATGCTGCTACCTCTGGGGTGACGCTATGATCGATTTGCCCATCTTTTACCCGAAAAATCGCCTGTCTTAGGGCAGCACTCAAGGGAGCTAAAATGCTGTAATACGTTCCATGACGCAGCAACTCCAGAATAAAATCAACTCTTGCCAACAACGCGGGTGGTTCCAAGCTATCTATATCTGACTGCGCCAACTGCGACAACCCAGGAATGAACCGTTTGTGATAATCTTCCTTGAAGTCCTTTTCTAAATTTAATTCCCGCTTCAGCAACTTTCCTAGTCCTGGCAAATTTTCCCAAGTTGACTGCAAAGAGGGTTTACTTAATTTAGCTCCTCTGGTTAAAAATTCCAGACTTTCCGGCGGCAGTCCCATACGAAGAAAAATGTCTCCTAAGAGGGACGCATTAAAGTAAGCTCTTGAATAGTGCAGAGTTGCTGTTTTGGTGAAATCTAACCCCAAAGCGCGATCGCCTAAAACTAAAGTAAAAAATTCTCCCCAAACTCCACAAGTTAAAGGACGATTAATTGACCATGTTAAGGGGTGAATTACTCCAGGAATCACTTCAGCAGCGATTTTGCGTGTCCAAATGGGCAACAGAGTGGTGATCGGTCGAGATTGCAACACCCAAAGCGTTTGTCCGTCATAACTCCACTCGATATCTTGAGGAGTGCCATGATAACGTTTTTCGAGTCGGTAAGTAAGGTAAGCAACTTGCTTAATTAATGATTGTGGGACTCGTCCTTGACCCTCTAATTGTACAGAGTAAGAATTTTCTGTTTCAACGACAAAAGCGCGATATTGTTCTGGTGTGATTTTTCCTGAAACAACTTGCGTTGCGCTGCCTGGAAGGGCTTCAATGATGATCGCATCGCCTTGCTGGGTAATGGGATCGCGACTGAAAGCAACACCAGAATATACACTCTGGACTTGTTGTTGAATCAACACAGCCATTGCTGTATCATTTAAACCGCGATCGCGCCGATATTGGACAGCAGATGGATGATTGTAGGAAGCTTGAACTTGGGCGATCGCTTCTTGTAATGCCTCTTGGCTAGTAACATTTACAACTGTTTCATACTGTCCAGCAGCAGAAGCGTGTTCTGAGTCTTCTCCAATAGCGGAGGAACGCACCACCAAGGGAGATAATTCTGATGGTTGGAGAAATTCTGTTAACCCTTCTGGATTGTCGATAGGTACTAGTACCCATCCCTTCGGCACTGGATAGCCCCAGCGCTTAATTTGAGATAATGTTGCCGCCTTTTCTCCGACTATGGCAGCATTCAACTCTTCATCTAGAGAAACCATTGTGCGTTCGCCGCGTAAAAACTCCAACATCGCAAGAGATTCAGTTTGTGCCTCTTGGGCTGGCAGTTTCATATCATCAGCAATTTTGGTGTAAATCCAGCCCATTAAACCAGCTAAGGCCACAGCAGCAAGTATTCTGGGAATATCGCTAAAGTGCAGAAGTGCCACAAACAAAGGAAAAAGTAGCAAAACCCCAAATTTGACTAACTTTCTTGATTGCAGAATTGTAAAAGCAATACCTGCAAAGAAAGATACAAATATCGCTACCAGTGGATCGTGTACGACAAATCCCCAGACAACATTTGTCGTACCTGCTCCTCTGCCTATCCAGTATCTACCGATTACCAGAGCGATTAGGGCAAGCAATTCCCAAGACGATCCATCTGGGAAGAAAATGCGGGTGAGTAAGACTGCCGCAACTCCTTTCAAAGCTTCTGACAAGACTGCCAGAATTCCGACAATTTTACCCCCATGATAAAAGGCAGCTGATACACTAATGTTTCCTGTACCAACTTGTGATAACTGCTTCCGCGTCAGGGCGTAAGTTATCCATGCAATCAGGGGTAATCCGCCCAAAAGGGGGCAGATAATTAAAATAGCGAAAACACCCCAAGGTTCAAACATTCTGGAATTTGGATTTTAGATTTAAATTTTCCATCTAAAACCTCAAATCTAAAGTTTTGCTGAAATTTTTGATGGTTATAAAAGGGGCTTTTATCAAAGAGAATTCAGGAGTCAGGAGTCAGGAGGAGCCAGTGCGGTCTTGGGGTTTCCCGAAGTGGAGCAACTGGCGTTCAGAATGATGGCTAGAGGATGAACACGGGGTTTAAAAACAATCCAAATTATAGATTTATAAGTCTACAATCAGCTAGTAGTTTGAATTCCCCAAGGAAAAGCATTCTGGATTCTGGATTCTGGATTCTGGATTCTTTTTTAATTACTAGTTGCTAAATGGACACTTGGCTAAGACGGAAACCGTTTAAGACAAGTGTCCTTCTAGACTACTAATGGTTTTAGTTTAGCGCATAGGCAGCTTGCAGCGCCCAGATTACGAGAGCAGCGATCGATCCCAGAAGCAACACGGTAGAGATAGTGACTACTTTTGGGGAATCTGCACCCTTAAATTTCATAATTCCGCGATTTAAGTCGGACACAGCTTCTAATCCTCTGTTGTTGGAGCATAAAATATTTGTCCGTCTTGATTGTAGTCCCTCTCTTTGCAGATGATGTTAAATTCACTTTAAAAATTTAGAAGTGGGGGGGACTGGGGACTGGGGACTGGGTACTGGGGACTGGGAGACAAGGGAGATAAGGAGATAAATAAAACTCTTAACTCCTAACTCTTTAACTCCTAACTCTTAACTCCTAACTCTTAACTCTTAACTCCTAACGCCCAATGCCCAATCCCCAATCCCCCAGTATCATTGAAAAGCAACTCAGTATAAGAGGGTGTGAGTAGGTGAAAATAGCACTGAGCGTAATTTTGGCGGTGGTTGTGGGATTGTTTCTGGTAATTGAGATTGGACTGCGATCGCTATTTGGTTTTGGTAATCCCCTGATTTATATTGGCGATGAGCAAATTGGTTATTTGTTGGCTCCTAACCAACGGACTCGTCGTTTTGGGAATCGGATTGAAATTAATGAATATTCTATGCGAGGTAGTCCGATAAAAAAGCTACCTGCACCTTCTGGGCTGCGAATTCTCCTCTTAGGTGATTCTATTGCTAATGGTGGCTGGTGGACAGATCAGACTAATACAATATCTAGTTTGATGATGCGTTTTCTAGCATCATCTACTAATAGTAATTATCAGGAAGTAGAAGTATTAAATGCTTCAGCAAATTCTTGGGGGCCAAGAAATGAATTAGCTTATTTGCAGAAGTTTGGCACTTTTAACGCGCAAGCAGTGGTGTTATTAATTAATACCGATGATTTGTTTGCTACTCCTCCTACTTCATTACCAGTAGGACGCGATCGCAATTATCCCGATCGTAAACCTCCCCTGGCATTAGTGGAAGTGTGGCAGCGTTATATCGTCAAGCAAAAGCCAATTCCTGAACTACAAGCCGTGCAAAAAGAATCAGGCGATCGCGTGGGGATTAATTTGGAGGCGATCGCTAAAATTCAAGCCTTGACTCGCCAATCCAACAGCAAATTTCTGCTGGTGATGACTCCTTTACTGCGAGAAATTGGTGAACCAGGCCCCCGCGATTACGAAATTAAAGCACGTCAGCGCTTGAGTGATTTTACCAAAGCACAGCAAATTAACTATATAGACTTTTTACCGAATTTCAATTCAACTACCAACCCCCAAGGTTTGTTTCACGACCACATTCACCTCAACTTGCAAGGAAATAAATTTGTCAGTGAAGTTATGGAGCGATCGCTTTTGGAAATACTGGCATATTCGTCACCTCGCCACTAATATTCGTGTTTAATATCAAGTCCGGCTAATTAGTTTTAATTCCCGAATCTATGCAGAAAGCCCCTCTGCTCCTCTGCTCCCCTACTCCCCTGCCCTCTTAGAGGATGTTTGAAAAGTATTTTTGGTAACTTCTAGACCTCTGAAACCTAACCCCCCTAGCCCCCCTTTCCTACAAGGGAATGGGGGTTTTAAAGCCTCTCTCAGTTTCGGGGAGAGGAATGGAAGTGTGGTCTCTGGTATACTTTACGACTTTTCAAACAACCTCTTAATGATAAGTCTTTAACCGGACATGAGATTAGCTAGATTTCTGAGTATCTCTAACCAAATTATTTAACTCTTCTTGCATTTGACTTTGAACTATTTCATAACAAGCATTCACATAGTTACGATCTCTAGCTGCATCTTGACCATATCTTTCAAAAATAATTGGATGACAGATACGAGTATGAATTTGCACAGGTAAAGGAATATTTGGCAAAGGGCCAATAGACAAGCCCCAAGGCAAACCTAAGTAAATTGGGAAAACACCAGGGTCAATTTGATATAACCACGGCAATCCCCACTGATGCAATTGTTTGACGAAATCATAGCAATCACATAAGACTATCAAGCTATCATGAGCGCCTACCGAGATTACAGGAACAATCGGAACTTCTTGTTTTAAAGCCAGTTTGACAAAGCCCTGATGACCGGCAAAATGAATTTTATAGCGTTGGCTATGAGGACGAAACATATCATATTGTCCACCAGGATATACCAGAACGCTAGCACCCCGATCGAAAGCCGCGCTAGCCATTTTGGGATGTGCAACAATTCCTCCGAATTTCTGGGCTAATCCTGCTATTTCTGGACTCACTTTCCAAGCGGAAGGGTGCATTAAACCATACACCAAACGCTCGGTTCCAAATCTCGAAAACCAATCGTACATCATCATGATTAAATCTGGAGAAGCCATGCCCCCATTGTGAGAGCCAACCAGTAGTACTTTCCCTGTTGTTGGGATGTGATGCCATCCATCAGTTTTTACTTGAAAGTAATAACGGTAAAACCATTCCCATACAGGCATCAGTAATTCAATAAACTGAGGATCTCGCTGTGTTAATGACTGATGAATCTTTTTTGAGAATTCTGATGTTAAAGAATTGTCAGCGCTGACAGAAATTTTCTCTACCTGTTTTGGAAATTCCATAAAAATATGTTAAGTCTAAATTGAAAAAACTACATTAGAAATATCAAGAATTACGGCTTCGAAATTATTTTTTTAGTCGTATTTATCCTTTAAATATAGGCTTTAACCCAGTCAAAAAAATTACTTTCTAAACAAAATTGATACAAGTCTGGGTGGTTTATTTTGATCTTTTTCATGCCACCACTCTTTGAAGTCCTCAAGTTGGAAGCCATGAACTTTCGCTGTGTTAAAAAAGTCTGATAAATGATGCACAAATGCCAGAATTTCAATGGACTCTTGCTGTCTTTGAAAATTAGCTTTTGTTCCTTGATATTGCTTGCATGGATGAAGCTCACAGATGAAAAAGTATCCTCCTTTAACTAAGACACGAGATGCTTCTGAAAATATCAAGCTGAGGTCTTCGATGTGTTCTAGAACAAGATTACAAGTGACTAAATCGGCAGACTCATTATGACAAGTCCATTGCTTAGTAATGTCTTCGGTAATAAACACTACATTCGCAGACCTCACTTTCTCTTTTGCCTTTTCGATCATCTGTGCTGAAAAATCAATCGCACAAACTTTCAGAGCAATTTGTGAAAGTAAAAGCGTATTTTTACCTGTGCCACAGCCAATTTCTACGACTGATTTACACCTCAAACCCATCAAGGTTTCTCTGGTGACGATTCGATCGAGATCGCGCGTCAGATTTTCGTCAGCATCGTATGTGGCTGACCAATTATCGTATGCTGCTTGAATACTCATATAGCTTCATTTTACCCAGCAAAGGGTATTATACATATCGATCGTTTCTATTTCACCGTGCGATCGCACAGTCCGAGTATAACTGCTGCCGCAAGTGCTGCTATTGTCCGAACGTGGTTCCAGAACGTCCAATTGGTAAGATATTTAGCCCATAGGTTCGCGCCTTCAGTGCTATCCGGTTTGGCGATCGCTAAGGCATCATTGAGTGGCACATTGAAAGCGATCGTCACTAGAACGGTGCCAATCAGATACAGGAGGCTACCGACAAGCAAATAGGCAGCACCAGGTTGATGCCACTTTAATACCGAGGAAATCGCTAGAAAGATGCAAGCCATAGCCGTTCCAAAGAGTGCCAACATGAACAACGGATTGATCGCAGTGATATTGATCGATTGCATGGCGATAATGCCCTCCTTTGGCTGGAGTCGTGCAAGGGCATTCATCACGAAAGTCGAGAAGGCAAAGAAGACGCCAGCCACAAGCGCACAGCCTAGTGCTGTGAAAAGCGTCAAAGGAAAGCGCAAATTGTCAACAATTACCATTAAAGCCTCCTGTTAATACTGCCCAACGCCTTGTTCACAGTAGATGATTGGTCTTTCAAGACGCGATAAATCGCGTCTCTACAATCTGGGTTTTGGGCTGATCCGATCGCACACGATATTATTTTATTTGCTGTTGCTCCCATCGCTAGTCTTATTACTGTGTTGCGACGCAAGCAGTTTGTTTTACAAGCGATCGCACTGCTTGCGACAATGTATTTATAACCTTTTGACATTAACGACCTACAGACTACATTACTGTGAATTTGAAACAAATATTTTAGCTGTATAGCTTGGTAAGTCAGTAACTAAACCATCCTCTTTAGATTTCACTTCTTGATTGCTAACCCAATCTCGCCAATACTCAGCAGTTGGAAAGTCTGAAATTTTATATTGATTTAGATTTTGGTCGGAGAAATTTACCACGACAACGACATGAGAATTCTGCTTATCCCAACGGGTGTAAGCCAGCACTTTCTCAGCTGCATTTTCGTAGAAAAACTTAATATTGTCACTTTGCAAAGCTGGATTTTGCTGGCGTAGAGCAATCAACTTTTGATAATACTCAAATAAATCATGATTCTGGCCGCTTGACAATAAAGACCAATTAACCTTGCGCGGCTTAGTCACATCTTCGCTTTTTTGCTGATATTCGCCAAACTCTTCTCCCATCCACAGCATCGGTATACCCATCGCTGTCATTAACACAGCAGCAGCTAACTTAGCTCGTTCAAATGCGGGTGTGTCAAAGATGCTACAATTGCCTAATTCTCGTAATACACGTTCGCGATCGTGGGTTGCCAAATAATTAATTACATTGGTAGCGATCGCATAACCCTGCTGTTTAGCATCTAAAATCTGCTTGAATTGTTCTAATTCAAATGATTTCCCACAAATATATGGAACTAGAAAGTAGCGAAAACTCTCATGCCAACAAGCATCTAATGGGCCATCTGGCTGGACTACAGTCTTTGTATCGGGAATGTGTTCAGCAATGTTGTAAAACTGTTTGGGCGCAGCATAATTTTTCGCTTCCTTAGTCAGCCAGTTGAAAAATTCAAAGTTAGCCAATTGCCGCACTGCATCAAAGCGAATTCCATCAATGTGATACTCCTGAATCCAAAATTTTACCACATCGCCGATGTATTCCCATGCAGGTTTAATATTTAAATTTTTGTCGTAATTATCATAGTTTAACTCTGGCCCCCAGTAATTATCTGCGTCTTCAGGATAATGTTTGTGTTCGTAATACCAGTAATTTCGATCGATTAGTATTAAAGGGCATTCTTCATCTGTATGGTTATAAATTCCATCCATAAAGACGCGAATGCCTCTACCATGACACTCGTCAATCAACCGCTTTAAATCTTCTGTTGAACCGTAACTAGATTCTGTAGCAAAGAAGTGGCGAACTTTATAGCCCCAGTTATAATCACCAGGGTACTCATTAACTGGCATTAATTCAATTGCATTAATTCCCAATTCGCAAAGATAATCTAACTTAGCAATTATCCCTAAATATTTGCCTCGCTCGTTAGAATCAACTTCATCACCAGTAAAATCGGCAACGTGTATTTCATATATGACTAATTCTCGGTTATCAGGCAACGGCATTTCATTGTTTTGCCAAAGGTAATTATCAACAATGTGTTGTCCATCTTGAATGCGTACTATGCCGTATTTTTCTGTTTCATCAACATCTGTCGCTTTAGGATCGATGATATCTATCCATTCATCAACTGCAAAATTTGGGCTTTTGGTTTGAATGCGAAATTTATATTGATAAACACCGTTTTCTAATTTTATTTTCGTGCGAAAATAACCATCTTCACCTTTTGACATGGGAATTTCTTTCCAATCTGAAAAAGACCCAATTAAAGCTGCTCCTTTGTTGCGAGGAGCAAATAAGGAAAATTCAGTTAAATTTGCCATTTTCACACTTTTAAATTTTAGCTAGTTATAGTAACTAAAATTATTGTGTAATATAAAATAATTAGTAGCTTCTTTCTTAAGTATTATCAATATTTTCCTAATTTCCAGGACTTCAGACAGATAGTGCGATCGCTATGATTTTAGAGGTGCAATAGCTATCTAAATCATAACTACTTATGCGGACATGATATGATAGTTTTGCTCAATTGTATCTGGGGTTTCGTTCTCAAATTTGATTCCATACCTTCTGGAATTAAATTTCTATTTCAAGACAGTAAACGCAGTGATTATTTTCTGGCATCACATTACTCTTGCTACTGGCTGATTTTTAAATATCTATCCTTAAAAAATGGATAGTGGGTAGTAGGAAGCAGAGGAGGATAGATAATTAATGACAAATGACAAATGACAAATGACAAATGACAAATGACTATTTACCAATATCTTCATTCCAAAGTTCGGGGTTAGTTTCAATAAACTCACTCATCATTTGTTCGCATTCGTCAAGATTAAGATCGATAACGTCCACACCGTGAGATCCCATAAATTCTTTAGCACCAGGAAAAGTTCTAGATTCTCCAGCGATGACTTTTTTAATGCCAAATTGTACCACTGCCCCAGCGCAGAGGTAACACGGCATTAAAGTTGAATAGAGTGTAGTACCTCTATAACTGCCAACTCTTCCAGCATTGCGGAGACAATCGATTTCGGCGTGGGTAACGGGATCGGCGTCTTGCACGCGTTTATTGTGTCCTCTGCCGAGAATTTTGCCATCCTTGACAAGAACCGAACCAATAGGAATTCCACCTTCTTGTCTACCTTGTTTTGCTTCTTGAATTGCAGCTTCCATAAACTCATCCATATTAATTCTCCTTTTATGACAAAACAACTTGTATTAATGGATCACGATGGCGGTGTAGATGATTATCTGGCAACTATGCTGCTGTTGACGATGGAGCATATTGAACTCCTTGGTGTTGTTGTCACTCCAGCAGATTGCTACGTTCAACCGGCTGTTAGCGCCACACGTAAAATTATAGATTTGATGGGATTTTCTCATATCCCGGTGGCAGAAAGCACTGTGCGCGGGATCAATCCATTTCCTACTCTCTATCGCCGTGATTCGTTTATCGTTGACCATCTCCCCATTCTCAATCAAAGCGAAACCATCACTACGCCATTAGTTGCCGAAACAGGTCAAGATTTTATGATACAGGTGCTACGCGACGCCTCAAGTCCCGTAACGTTGATGGTAACTGGCCCTTTGACGACGGTAGCAGTGGCTTTAGACAAAGCACCAGATATTGAAGCCAAGATTCAAAAGATTGTGTGGATGGGGGGTGCGTTGAATGTTGGCGGTAATGTGGAAAAAAGTCTGGAAGCAGGACAAGATGGTTCCGCCGAATGGAATGTTTATTGGGATGCAGTTTCAGCAGCACGGGTATGGCAAACCCAAATTGAAATTATTATGTGTCCTTTAGATTTGACTAACAATGTCCCAGTTACATCGGAGTTAGTATATAAAATGGCACGACAACGCCACTATCCCATCTCTGATTTAGCCGGACAATGTTATGCACTGGTTATTCCTCAAGATTATTATTTTTGGGATGTCTTAGCAACAGCTTATCTAGGACATCCAGAATTTTATCAATTGCGCGAATGGGAAACAGAAATTATCACCACTGGTCTTAGTCAAGGGCGTACTAAAGTAGTTCCTGGTGGTCGGAAAATTTATGCAATGGATAAGGTAGATAAAGAGGCTTTTTATGCTTACATCTTGCAGCAATGGGCAAGGTAGAAAACTAAAAATTAGCTGACGTGCATACTCAAACTTGCTACCGAAAACTAACGACAAAGCTCACCAGTTGCAGACAAATTCTGCAACTCAACCGACCATATTGGAGCATTTCGGTGCAAATATTTTTTTTGAGTAAGACACTATTTCAGACTGAAAATTAATCATAGCGTGCCTTTTTAGATTTAATCACCTCAATTACATCATCGTGTCTTTGCCCCTCAATAATATCCTTGAGATGAATTTGCCCATTAATATATTGAACATGGATACGCCAACCTGAGACTTTATCGATATCAGCACGATAAACTGCCTGCTTCACACCTTTTACTTTGTGCAGCCTCGTTTTTGGAAATTTTCTTGTTCTGTGACACTCATTATCTTCAAGTTCTGCCAAAGCTTCAAGAAAAGCAATCTTTAGCTCGTCATCTGGCAAAATCTTCATAGCTTGATAAATAATGCCGTATTCATCACACAGAGTAAGGGTTTGTGCCATAAACCAACTTACGAAATCCGGGCAGTTTCTTGATTGTGGTGGAGTAATTCTTGATACAAAGACTCTGCCACACTTTTATATGCCTTATCAAGATCATCGTGTTTGACCACTCGAAAAAGAGTAAAAATAACTTGCCCAAAAATTGGATCTTCGTCAACTGTCAAAATCACCCTTAGTTTCTGCGAAACCCTTAGTGTGTAGAGTGAAGATTCATAGCCATTAATATCTGACGGTAGAGGAAGACGACGCAACTTACGATAAACGTCAGCATTTTTAGTTGGGAAGAGATTAGCACAATCATTAATTTTTTTAATCGTTGCGGCTTTTCCCTCTTCACTCAGCTTGCCAAGATCCTTTTCAAAGCTTCTTGTTGACTCAATTAGAACATCCACGTTACAAACCACCAATTTGAATTTAGCTACTTGCCCTCTATCTTTAGCATAGTAACAGTTATATACAGAAAAATTCTGTACATTATTCTTACAAGGACATTATATGGAAACTTTATTAATATTATTCTATACTCTAGCGTCCACAAAAAGTTGCTGTAAAAGTTTCACAATGCAATTCGTATCAAGTATTTGTTTCAACAGAAAAGAGGTATAATGATTATTAATAATTAATCAATTTTAAACCTAAAAAGAGAGCAGCTACAGTTCCAGCAACAGAAATTTCTCCCTGAATAATTTTCTCTAAAATTGATTCTACAGGAATTAATACGACTTCAATATCTTCTGTAATATCTAGTTGTTGCTCTCCGACTTTGCTCGCATTTTCTGCTAAAAATAAATGTATTTTATTGGTATCTTTACTCGGCTTATCGTATAAAGTTCCAATTTTTTTAAATTCTTGGGGAATATAACCAGTCTCTTCTCTCAGTTCTCTAATTGCTGCTATTTCTGCACTCTCTTTTGTCGGATCGAAATTCCCTGCTGGCAGTTCCAAGAAAAATTCACCTACGGCGTGTCTATATTGCCGGACAAAAATAATTTCTCTATTACTAGTGATAGGTAAAATCATCGCAACTTCAGGCTTAATACTGACAAAATAATCATCTATAATTTTACCATTTGATAATTCTATTTCATCTTGCCTTACCTGACACCAAGGATTATCTAAAACCATTTTTGATTTTAAAATCTTCCATTTCTTTAAGTTGTTCATAAATAAAAATAATCTATAAAAACTTTAGTCGTTAATCAATGAATGTAAAAAAGTATAACAGATGTATCCGATAATCTAAATTTTGAACTTACACTGGCTTTTGCAATAACATAATATGTAAAATAAGTATGCAAATAAATGTAAAATTATTTACAGTAAACAAGAGATTTCCGCTGACTATTAGTCGAGGTACAACGGCACAGACAACAAATGTATGGGTGAGAATTTCACACGATCGCATCGAAGGCTGGGGGGAAGCATCGCCATTTGGTGTGGGTAATCATCGGCAATCAACTGATGCAATCAAAGATACTCTAGAGCAAGTTGTGCCTCTGTTACAAGCATTCAGTCCCTTACAACGTCAGGAAATTGAGCAAGTTTTAATACAAAATCAAATTCCTTCTGCTGCAAGAGCTGCCTTGGATATGGCAATGCATGACTGGTTGGGTAAGTGCGTAGGATTACCCTTGTGGCAACTTTGGGGACTCGATCGCAATCAAATAGTCCCGACTTCAGTCACAATTGGGATTAATTCACCTGAAGGCGCTAGGGCGAGAGCGCGAGACTGGTTACAATTTACAGATGTCCGTCTTTTTAAGGTGAAGCTAGGTAGCCCAGATGGCATAGATGCAGATCAAAAAATGCTTTTAGCAGTGCGAGAAGAAGCACCCGAACTAGAATTTTTTGTTGATGCCAACGGGGGTTGGAGTTTAGAAGATGCGATCGCCATGTGCAATTGGCTGGCTGATTTAGGTATAAAGTATGTAGAACAGCCATTGCCACGGGGAGAGGAATCAAGTTTAGCAAAACTCAAACAACACTCTCCCCTACCTATCTTTGTCGATGAAAGTTGTTTCACCAGCGCTGATATTGCCGATTTGGCAAATTACGTGGATGGCATTAATATCAAACTAATGAAATCAGGGGGGCTAACAGAGGCAATGCGAATGGTACATACAGCACGAGCATATCGGTTGCAAGTAATGTTCGGTTGCTATTCTGACAGTTCGCTAGCTAATACAGCAGCATTACAGCTAGCGCCACTAGCTGATTATTTAGATTTAGACAGTCACCTGAACTTAATTGATGACCCTTTTACGGGTGCATTGCTAAAACAAGGAAAAGTTTTGCCAAACGATTTACCAGGTTTGGGAGTACAACACAGTGCGTCTACCACTTAATCAACGAGTAGCTATCTTGCTACATGAAGGGACTATTGGGACTCACGGCAAAACAGGGCTAGCAATTTTACGTTACAGTGAAGCCCCAATTGTAGCCGTAATCGATCGCGAGTGTGCTGGTAAATCTCTACCAGAATTAACAGGTATCAAGCGCGATCTGCCGATTGTGGCATCGGTAGCCGCAGCCCTAGAGTACAAACCGGAAGTTTTAGTAATTGGTATTGCTCCAGGAGGTGGTGCTGTACCAGATGATTACTGGCTAGAAATCAAAGAAGCTTTAGAAGCGGGAATGTCTTTAGTGAATGGTTTACATACACCAATGGCAAGTATCCCAGAATTAAATGCACTGCTCAAACCAGGGCAACTAATTTGGGATGTCCGCAAAGAGCCATCTAATATTAGTGTTGCTAGTGGAATGGCACGTACTCTTCCGTGTCGGCGAGTGTTGACAGTGGGAACCGACATGGCAATTGGTAAAATGTCAACTAGCCTAGAGTTACATTGGGCGTCAAAACTGCGGGGCTGGCGTTCTAAATTCCTCGCCACAGGGCAAACTGGAATTATGTTAGAAGGAGACGGTGTGGCTTTAGATGCCGTGCGGGTAGACTTTGCCGCTGGTGCTGTGGAACAGATTGTTATGCGCTATGGCAAAAACTACGACATCTTGCATATTGAAGGACAAGGTTCGCTGCTACACCCTGGTTCAACAGCAACTCTACCCCTAATCCGTGGTTCGCAACCAACCCAACTAATATTAGTACATCGGGCGGGACAAGTTCATGTCCGCAATCATCCCCATGTAATAATTCCACCTTTACCAGAGGTGATTCGGCTTTATGAAGCTGTTGCTAATGCTGGTGGTGCTTTTGGAAGTGTTTCTGTAGCGGGTATAGCATTGAACACAGCCCATTTAGATGAATCTGCGGCTCAGGAAAGCATCGCTCAAACAATAGCAGAAACGGGGCTACCTTGCACTGATGTAGTCCGCTTTGACGCCAATGTGCTTTTGGATGCGGTGATGAATAATTAACGTGAGTTCGACGAGTGCTATTTTGACCTCTCCCCCAGTGGGGTAAAACTAAAGCTAAAACCTTGGTAAATCAGGTTTGGGGGGAGGTTTTGAGAATTTATGCAATAAATATATTAAATTCGGGCGGTCGTTGATTGAATTCGGGCGATCGTTTATTGAATTCGGGCGATCGTTTATTGAATTCGGGCGATCGTTTGTTGAATTCGGGCGATCGTTTATTGAATTCGGGCGATCGTTTGTTGAATTCGGGCGATCGTTGATTGAATTCGGGCGGTCGTTTGTTGAATTCGGGCGATCGTTGATTGAATTCGGGCGATCGTTTGTTGAATTCGGGCGGTCGTTGATTGAATTCAACCAGTGGTTAGGGTGGGGTAAAACCCAGATTATTGAACAACTTCAGACTTGTGTGTACACCGTAGGTGGGGGAGAGGAATGGAAGTGGGGTTTTTAGAGCCTAGAACTCACGTTAAACTTATAGCACTGACACACTTGTTGCTATGTCTGTCACCCAAGATTTAGAATCCCCAGAAAATGTTATATTTCCCCCAGGGGATTTATATAGTGACGAACCGCCTTTGGAAACTGACTTGCATCGGTTGCAAATGACACTGCTCATCCAATGTTTGGAGTGGCTGTGGCAAAATCGCAAAGATTTTTATGCATCGGGTAATCTCACCATCTACTACAGTCCACGCCAGCGCAAATCAGAAAATTTTCGGGGGCCAGATTTTTTTGTCGTACTGGGGACTGAACGCAAACCCCGTAAAAGTTGGGTTGTCTGGGAAGAAGATGGCAAATATCCCAATGTAATTATAGAAATTATCTCGGATAGCACAGGCGACACTGATAAAGGCTTAAAAAAACAAATTTACCAAGATATATTTCGCACACCAGATTACTTCTGGTTTGACCCAGAAACGTTAGAATTTTCAGGATTCCATTTGCTGGATGGTGAATATCAACCGTTAGAACAAAATCCCCAAGGCTGGTTATGGAGTCAACAGCTAGGTTTATATTTAGGGGTTGTTCAAGAAAAATTACGCTTTTACACTCGTGAAGGAGAACTGATTCCCACACCGGAAGAAGTGGCACAACACCAGAAACAACGTAGCGATCGCTTGGTAGCAAAACTGCGAGAATTAAATATAGATCCAGATACCATTTAACTTCCACGCTGTCTTGCTTGTGCCTGTTAGCTCGAATGCTATGGATCTTCAGGAAAAACCCATTTTGGCGGTTCCATCATTTTTTTTTGCAGACGTTCTTGTGCCAACTCCAGCATTTTCTCTAAGGGAGTCTCTTCAATAAATTTTGCGGCTGACTCTCTAAACTCGGTATTGGGGCATTTATCCCCTAAAACACACCCATTAACACAGGCTACAGCGCAGTTAATCTTTTGCTCCACAGTACATTCCTCTCTCTAAAAGTTATAAGTTATAAGTTGTGAGTCATGATTTTCATCTCTAACTCTTCACTGTTAACTCTTTACTATCAGGCATGACCTACAGGTAAATTTTACCTTGCCAGTTGGTATCTCATTAGTCTAAATACTCACTATTTTGAAAATTATGAGTTATGAGTTATGAGTTATGAGTTATGAGTTATGAGTTATGATTTTTACTCCTAACTCCTCACTCCTCACTCCTAACTCCTCACTTCTCACTCTTAATAAAGGGCGCTCATGTCAGAACTGTTTGCTACTACTGGAACTATAGCCGCGATCGCCACTGCTGTTGTCCCCCAACAGGGTAGTGTTGGGATTGTGCGGGTGTCCGGTTCTCAAGCAATGACAATTGCCCAAAGTCTCTTTCATGCACCAGGGCGACAAGTTTGGGAAAGTCACCGGATTCTCTACGGTTACATTCGCCATCCCCAGACGCAACAAATAGTCGATGAAGCTTTGTTGTTGATGATGAAAGCACCCCGTTCTTACACCCGTGAAGATGTAGCGGAATTCCATTGCCACGGGGGAATTATGGCAGTGCAGCAGGTGTTGCAACTGTGTTTAGAAAATGGCGCTAGACTAGCGCAACCTGGAGAATTTACTCTCCGCGCCTTTTTGAATGGACGATTAGATTTAACTCAAGCCGAAGGTATTGCTGATTTAGTCGGAGCTAAATCGCCTCAAGCTGCTCAAAGTGCTTTAGCTGGTTTACAAGGAAAATTAGCTCATCCGATTCGGCAGTTACGCGCTAACTGTTTAGATATTTTGGCAGAAATCGAAGCTCGGATTGATTTTGAGGAAGACTTACCTCCGTTGGATGATAAAGCAATAATATCAGCAATCGATAAAATTGCCGCAGAAATAACTAGGTTATTGCAAACCAAAGATCGAGGTGAGTTGCTACGCACTGGTTTAAAAGTGGCAATTGTCGGGCGTCCGAATGTGGGTAAGTCGAGTTTATTGAACGCTTGGAGCCGGAGCGATCGCGCCATTGTGACTGATTTACCCGGTACAACCCGCGATGTGGTCGAATCTCAGTTAGTTGTTGGCGGAATTCCCGTACAAGTGCTAGATACAGCCGGGATTCGGCAAACAACAGACCAAGTGGAAAAAATTGGCGTCGAGCGATCGCGCCGTGCTGCCAATGCAGCTGATTTAGTCTTGCTTACCATCGATGCTTCCGCAGGTTGGACAGAAGGCGATGAAGAAATTTACGAAAAGGTACAACACCGTCCGTTAATTATAGTGATTAACAAAATCGATTTATTAGAAGAAAGTGATAGGAAAAATCTTCAATCCAAAATCCAAAATCCAAAATCTAAAATTGTCACAGCCGCAGCCCAAAATCAAGGCATTGATGCTTTAGAAACAGCCATTTTAGAAATAGTTCAATCTGGAAAAGTGCAAGCTGCTGATATGGATTTAGCCATCAACCAAAGGCAGGCAGCAGCCTTAACTCAAGCTAAAATATCTTTAGAACAAGTGCAAGCAACAATTACCCAGCAGTTACCTCTGGATTTTTGGACAATTGACTTACGAGGTGCTATTCAAGCTTTAGGGGAAATTACCGGAGAAGAAGTAACAGAATCCGTTTTAGAGAGGATTTTTAGTAGATTTTGTATTGGTAAATAAACTATAAAAATTTTTGTTGAATTTTACTGTTCTTTTACTCAAACTTCGATTGATAACTAAATGTACATCTCAATTCGTCAAGCAACTATACAAGATACAACGATCGTTTCGGATGTGCTATTAGAAGCAGCTTTGTGGCTCCAGCAGAGTGGTAGACCTCTGTGGCATGAGAGTGAGATTTTGCCAAAAAGTATATCTAAAGATGTTGCTAACGGCTTGTTTTTTATTGCTGAGTGGGCAGGTGAACCAGCTGGTACAATCAAGTTTCAACTAGAAGATTTACTGTTCTGGCCCGACATTTCTCAGGAAGAGTCAGCATTTGTACATCGCCTTGCAGTTCGACGGCATTACTCTGGCGGTAAAGTCTCTTCAGCACTTCTAGCTTGGGCTGTTGAACAAGCACAAACACTTGGCAGACATTATTTACGTCTAGATTGCGACGCTTCACGTCCACGCCTCAGAGCAGTATATGAACGTTTTGGTTTCCGTCATCACAGCGACAAACAAGTTGGTGCTTATTTTGTCTCTCGCTACGAATATAAAATATCTCCAATGTATAAAATGCGTAATATCATGTCCGCATAATTAGTTATACTAACCACAGTCATTACACCCCACCCCAACCCCTCCCCGCTCTTCGGGAGGCAGGGTGGTTTCATACAGCCGTAGAAAAATGAC
>NZ_JAVRCB010000029.1:0-112512 GCF_034530955.1 Nostoc sp. DedQUE05
CGCACGGATCTAACTGAGAGGTGCGGGGAATAATATCCCCCATCGACTCAACCAAAACCACACTAGGGGAAACATACGGTAAAGAGACTCGGATATTGTCTTGGATTCCGATCACAAAAACTCAAGGCGAACAATTTGTCACTTGGACTACTCGCGGTGCTTGGATAGGCATTGGTCTAATGGTTGTTGGATGGGTAACAATCCGTTTTATCGGCCCAGCTTTCGGTTGGTGGCAAGTAGTCTCTTAATTCATAATTGAATTAGTTGGAGTCTAGATATCCAACTAATTCAAGACTGCAAAAAAAGACAATAACTCGCAAGTGTCTTGCCAATAATTACAAATTACATTAGCGCAACGGTGGGCAGTTTGCGTACCCTATGGGAAAGCAAGCTAGGCGTAGCCTCTTGTAAAAAGCATGATGACGAATTACGAATTAGTTAACTGAGTTATTAATAAAAAATAATTACTCATTTTGGATAGATAATCGAAATATATTATATATGCATTAAATTTGGCAAAACCAAATTAAGATAAGAATCCTTCTAAATTCATCGTGCTTTGGTTTGTACAAGTTTTTGAAAATAATCTAAAAATACCTGAGAATATTGCCTAAATGGCAACATTGTTCTGCTGAGTTTAGGTATTGTCAGTGTTAAGTTTTCCCCTTGTGGATTCTACACTCACACTTAATCTACTAACATCACTAATTTGGTATAAATTGTTATTTCCCTGCTTTTGCAACTACTTAACCTATAATTCGCACTGTCATCTGCTTAACTTTATATATATAGGAGGAAGGAATTTGGTATAACTAATCATTTGTCTATACCAAAATCTACGTTAAAAACAGAACAGATTAAACATCTAAGCAAGAGACACTATAACGATGGAAAACTACATTATGGCGTTTAATAACAGTCTATTTGACTGCACATAGCCAATAAAAACTAAATATGTAGCTTTTCTGTAGTTGACTAGTGCTAAATTTAAGTTACTCTTAAAGCGGATCTCTTGCTCTAAGAATCTACCCTGACAGAAATGTATAAAGATATAGTTAAATTTAGCAATTCTGTCCGAGATTTTGAATTTACAAACTGAATAGTTTGATACGGCCTTCAAAATCCCGATCCACTACCCTAAACAAAGTAGTCAATTCACGACTCAATATCATCTGTCTGGTAATTGTAATGAATAGTTTACAATACCAATGGGTGAGAAAATCTAAAGAAAATATAAAAGAAACTCAAATTACTGTGGTGTCTGGAGGACAAAAGTGTTTCTGAGACTAGCACATCAACATCGACAATTCGTCCAAGACTTAGTAATGAACCTGCAAGCCTTGGCGATTGTATTAGAGCGGCGTGGGTATCCTGCATCTTGCTATACCTGTGGCGACCAAATGAATAGTGCATCATTTATGGTTAGCTTGGGTGATAATCATCTAATTCGATTTTTAGTGTCCGATTACGGCATTACTTGGACAGAAATGCGGGATGACCGCGAATTAATGAAGTTAGAGGGTGCAGAGGCAATAAGCCAATTAGATGAATTGGCCGATCTTGTCAAGCAATCTATGCAAAGTGATACAGGCTCTAAAACTCTTGCCAAGAAGTATTAAGATTTCAGAGGTCGAGAGCAAATTAGAAATTGATTATCGGTAACTGTTAATCGGTAACAGTGGCTTAGTTAAGCGATCGCTTACCTATTTCTCCATTATCATAAAGTGATTGGCTATGGCTGGCCCATCGCATATTTTTTGTATCAGCGAAAATCTGACGATCTTGATTTTCAGCCTCTAGCTAGAAGGTGTTAAAACACAGCAAAGTCAGAGGTTAGTTAGTTGAGCGCTCCTCTTTTGCGATAATTTCATCAAAACGCGATAACTTCTCTACGAGACACTGCGCGAATATCTAAAGTCCATTGCCAATTAAAATAAAGGGTGCCCAATAGTACGGGTGACTAAAGTCATTGACTGCTGCTACGGGTGCATTATGACTTATTTCCTTCCAGTTTCCAGTAATTAATGAGAGTTGAGCTTGGCGTAAAGCTTCAGTTTTAGTCAGCTTCTCAGTAGAAAGAATACCATAAAAAGCACTCATGAGTGCTTGTGTACCACCATCATCTACAGACCACAAAGAGGCGATCGCGGCTCTAGCGCCGGTTTGTTGCATCTGATAGCCAAAGCCCAAAATTTCTTCACCGTTACCTAACTTGCCTCCCAAGCCGGTTTCACAGGCGCTCAACACTACCAAATCTACATTCGGGAGTGACCAAGTGGCGACATTTCTAAAATTAACGCGATCGCCATTTCCAAATAAAATAAACGAATCTTCTGGTTTACCTACCACAAAGGCTGCATGAGTCGCTAAATGGACAATTGTATAATCATCCATTTGGGGTACAGCGACTTTAGGAGTAAAGGCATCGTCTAAAAGCTTCGTAGTTTCAGGAACCGCTGCTGCTAGACTTTCCACTTCCCGCACTGCAAAGGGTAAGCCAGCGAAAGCAACCTGTCGATTACCAACTTTGATTTGATAATTACCTTTAGTAAAAGCAGCCGCTAAAACCCGCAAAGTGGATTGTTTTGGGGTGTTTAAATTAGTCAGACTAGCAGATGTAATGTGATTCACGTTGAAACGCTGTACGAGCCATTGTTTGCCATCATACACAGCAGTTAAAGGAATGTAGCGTAATCGATCGTCTGGAGCGTAAATCAGAGTTTGCGTACCCGATAGCTTTAAGTCTTTCTCTATCGGTTTAATTAGCCAGTCATACAATTGGCGTGCAGGTGCTTTGATATTTCGACTGGGATTGATTAAAGCTTGACGGAAAGCATCAATTGTTTGATAAAGTTTTTCGCGCTTTACAGCAACGGTGCGATGGATTGGTGGGGATTCAGGAGTTACCAATACCAATTCCAAACTATCTTTTAAAATCAGTGGGTAGAGTAATGCCGATTTTTGCGGTAATCGCGCCAAATTATCTCGAAGTTCGTTGAGACTTTCCAAATCCAAATTTTGCCGCCTAGCTGTACGGCTAATTTGCTCTACCTGTGCTTTCACTGAAGGACTATTGATAAATTGGTTAAATCCATCTAGAAGTTGCTGTTGATTTAAGACTAATTGTTCGATGCGTTGTTTCTGTTCGAGCGATCGCTGTTCAGGGGAAATTTTCCGTAGTGTTGTTAATTCCTTACCCAGTACAACAGCATTATCCACACTTTGATCCAGCTTTTGTTTAATTGGTTTTTCTGTTGCCGCTATATTAATACCTTTGACAGTACGTTGATTACCTGGCACATTCTGGAGATATTCCTCTAGTTCTTCAACTTTGAGTAAATCCATTGTCCTTTGTGCTTCAGCAACACGTTCTTGTTTGAGCAATCGTTCACCCAAAATGCGATATGTCTGGCTAACAGTTATGTTGTAAGCATCTGGTTGTGGCGCACTCAATGCTGATGGATTCAAGCGAGCTTTCTCACGATTAATCAAACAATGCTTGTAGAAAAAAATTGCTAACTCTGGTTGGTTTTGGATATCGAATAAGTAACCTATGTTACTGTAGGTTTTGCCAAGTCGAACCAGATCCCCAAGTTCTTTGTTAATCAATAAGGCTTGCTGATAGGATTGAAGTGCTTCAGGATACTTTTTTTGACTTTGGTAAATTCTGCCAATATTGTTAAATGTTACCGCTTCCCAAGAGCGCTCTCCAAGGTCTCTAGTGATGGTTAATGCTTTCTGTAATTTCTGCAACGCTTCTTTTGATTGACCTTGACGAGATTCTTTGATAGCTTCTTGATTGAGCCTTGCAATTTCTGAGAGTTGATTATTCTTGGGTAAAGCTTGAGCTTTTTCTCCAGATTCGTACCTCAACCTTGCATTTGTATTTACCTGGTTATTGTCTGGATATACCATCCCAAAACCTAGTAAGCTAAGTAGAGATAAAGTAACAACACTCACATGCCGGAGATTAGGCTGCATAACAAAACACTCCCTATGCTCGGAAGGTAAATATTAAATCAAGAAGTCCGGCAACGCAATTAATTTTTATGCTATTCAATAATTTGGAAAATTTATAGGCGTTGAGAAATTTGAAGATGTCAGAAGAAAAACCCAGCCAACCAAAACTACCACCAACCAGCGCTCTTGACAATCCATCCAGTCACGAGTTTGGGAATTGGTTTGAATATCCTGTCAGAGTCCAACCCCACCACACTGACTATGCCGGTCTTGTCTGGCACGGTTCTTATATAGCTTGGATGGAAGAAGCGCGGATTGAATGCTTGCGATCTATAGGGATTGAATTTGCTGATTTAGTCGCTATAGGCTGCGATTTACCAGTTGTAGAATTGTCGGTGCGCTATCACCGTTCAATTCAATTGGGTATGGCAGTGCTGGTAAAAACCCGTATGGCTGAGGTGACTGGTGTCCGCATCAATTGGGATTACGCCATTATCTCAACTGATGGACAACAATTGTACGTTACTGCCAAGGTGACTTTAGTCGCTTTAGATCGCGAAAGAGGCAAGATTATGCGTCAGTTACCGCCGAGTTTTAAGGATGCATTAGCCAAGATTTCAGCATTAAATAACAATTGATCGGGCAAGGTTATCATTTCACCTTTTCTACTTCACCTTTTATTGGCAAAAGTGAAGTATAGATCGTTATTTTCCAGTTTGGATCTGCGACAAATTTTGAGCAAACTGCGTTACGTAATGCCAAATATCTTGGGGAGTAATGCCAAAACTAATATTTAATAAAACAAGGATTGCCGCAAGAGTTAATGCAGTGCTCACGGTTGCTTTCAGCAATTTCCATAATATTATGAAGACTATCCAAGCTATAATTAACGTAATAATCATATATATTCATTCCTTAATAATTGCCCTTGTCTGAAAGTGAGTTGACTCAGAAAGGATAAGCTTTTATTTTGGTACTAATTACTGGTATAAAAAATGCTAAACCCAGTTGTTAATATTTACTAAAATGGAGGTTTTTGTGATAATTAGCCTGGAGATATTTTACCTAAGAATCAGATAATTATTGATGTAATATACTGGGTTTATTTGCAAAGTTTTTGTAAAGCTTTATATTTTTTTGGAGATAAATTATAGATATACATAAAACTGACGACCGATCCGGAAGTCAAAAGTTATCTTCAATAAAGTTTTATTTGTTAACTTTTTTATAGTTCGGTGAGTACATCTTTGCGATCGAGTGAAATAATTTTCATATTAATTAAATTAGAGGCTGGGGATTAGAGATTGGGGACTAGGCATCAATTTCTAATCCTCAGTCCAAACTGAACTGAAGGTTTTTATCGCAGAGAGATTATCCGCGACTGAGTTTCTAACCTTTCACTTGCTATTAAAACTTCTTGTCTTGCCCATTGATCTGCTGCCAAAATGTCATCTAAAGAGGGATTAGTACGGTTATCATTTTGATGGCGATCGCACACCCATTCGATACACCGAGGAATATCTAAAAACCGAATTTTTTCTTCTAAAAATAAAGCTACAGCTTGTTCATTGGCAGCATTTAACACCGCTGGCATCGAACCGCCAGCTTTACCCACAGCATAAGCCAACTGCATACAAGGATATTTCTGGTGATCTGGTTCGCGGAAAGTTAAGTTTCCAGCTTTGACTAAATCTAGTCGTTCCCAGTCGGTGTAAATGCGATCGGGCCAAGATAAAGCATATAGCAAGGGTAAGCGCATATCTGGCCAGCCGAGTTGGGCTAAAACTGAAGTATCTTGTAGTTCAATCAGTGAGTGAATAATGCTCTGGGGATGAATGACAATTTCGATATTGTCATAATCCAAGCCAAACAGGAAGTGAGCCTCAATTACTTCCAGTCCTTTATTCATCAAAGTAGCAGAGTCTACCGTGATTTTCCGTCCCATCGACCAATTAGGATGCTTCAAGGCATCAGCAACGGTTACATCTGCTAACTTTTCTACATCCCAGTCGCGGAAAGCCCCACCAGATGCAGTCAGCAAAATTTTCCGTAAGCCATCTTTGGGAACACCTTGGAGGCATTGAAAGATTGCGGAATGTTCGGAATCGGCAGGGAGTAATTTTACACCATGTTTTTCCACTAGGGGTAGAACCACAGGGCCGCCAGCAATCAGAGTTTCTTTGTTTGCTAAGGCAATATCTTTACCAGCTTCAATCGCGGCGATCGTGGGTAGCAAACCAGCACAACCAACGATCCCAGTGACTACGGTTTGGGAATCGCCGTAACGGGCAACTTCTATCACTCCGGCCTCACCAGCCAGTAGAATCGGTTGGGGATTGAGGTCAATGATTGCTTCTTTGAGCGCTGGTAATTTATCTTCTGAGCAAATGGCTGCTATTTCCGGCTGAAACTGCCGAATTTGAGCAGCCAACATCTCTACATTGTTCCCAGCTGCCAATCCCACAATCCGAAACCGATCTGGGTACTGAGTAACAATATCTAAAGTCTGAGTACCAATAGAACCAGTAGAACCAACAAGAGTAATCGCTTTCACAATTGCTTAAGGATTTACAGACAACTCTCACTATAAATTGCTGGGGACTCTTTAATCACAGCGATCGCCATAATCGATACACTGACAAGGAGGAGAGACACAAAGAAAGAAAATATTCCCGTGTCTTCTTGTTCGCGTACCTGTTTGTGCCAGCCCCAATCCGTTAATTTCAACTCGATAGACTGCTAGCACGGCAAAAATTCTGCTACGATCTCAAACCAGACAAGGTTTAATTTTCATATAACTAGACAAAATTTGTATTTATAAATACTATATTTTAGAAGATAAATTCCGAGAGAATTGGCAAAAGTAACCAAATAGGAAATAATTTCAATTAATTATTCATCTGTCCAGTTTCTTAATTATGTTGGTGGAGGATTTAATATGCAAAATCTTACTCATAAATTGCTGGATTGCAGCCATAGGTAGAAAGATGCATAAAGGAGTTTGTTGAAGCACTCAACCCTATGGTCAAAGCTCAGATAGTTATAAAAAAAATTTTATGGAAAAATGATTTCCTGTTTCCAGCAGCAATGTGGCTTGCCAGTCGAATATTTATCTGGACAGCTATGTTGCTGGTTGCGCCAAAACTATCATTATCAGCAGAGGAATTTTTGCCCCGTTTTGGCTGGGGGGTTTTTGATGCTTGGGATAGTATCCATTACCGTGCGATCGCAACTTCTGGTTATGAATTTGTGAATGACGGCAAGCAACATAATCTGGCCTTCTTTCCCCTGTTTCCCTTAAGCATCTGGTTTTTGATGGAGTTGGGCTTACCGTTTGAATTGGCAGGCACGTTAGTCAACAACTTGGCATTTTTTGCAGCACTTTACTGTTTGTACTTTTGGGTCAAGGATTGTTATGGCATCAATGCAGCACACTGGGTAACTGCTGTGCTTTCTTTGTATCCAGCTTCGATGTTTACGGGAGTGATTTACACAGAGGGGCTGTATTTGTTTTTGAGTACGGCGACTTTGCAGGCGTTCGATCGAAAGCAATATGGCTGGACTGCTCTTTGGGGCGCGATGGCGACAGCAACACGTCCTACAGGTATGGCACTAATTCCAGCATTGGCGATCGCAGCCTGGAAAGAACGCCGACCACCTATTGCCTATATAGTCGCTTTGACTACTGCTATTGGCATACTTTTATTCAGTTTGTATTGTGCGATTTATTTTGGCAACCCCTTAGCTTTTATCGAAGCACAGCGAGGATGGCGACCAACTCTAGGATTTGATTGGCAAGGTTGGTTAAATATGTTCATGCAAATTGCCGTTGGCAGTAAAAATTGGCAATTTGGTTGGGTTCAAAACTCCTCTGGCGGGATTCAAGATCCCTGGTATCTGTTGTTATTTGGTGCGATTGTTATCAGTGGCTATCTTTTATGGCATTTCCGTCAACGTTTTAGTTCTGTAAAATTATTTTATAGCTTTTATGGTTTAGTCTTACTTTTGTTGATTCTGGCAAGCGAACAGTGGATCGATAACTTCCTCAACTTGTTCATGGTCTTGGGTGGTGGTTATGTGTTGTGGCGCTTCCACACGCAACTGACCCCAGTTACAGTTATTTATGGCTTTTGTGGTATTGGTTTACTGCTAGCCTCTGGAGGCACTATTTCCTTGAGCCGTCTCGCCTACGGTATTGTGCCTCTGAATATAGCCATTGGTGTGCTCCTATCTCGCCATCCTCGTCAAGGATATTTAATATTAGGCGCTTTTGTGACATTACTAGCCAAAATAGCTGTAGGATTTGCCCAAGAGCATTGGGTTGGTTAGAAGGTTCGATCCATTATTGCGAAGAAATTGAATTTAAATTTCCTAATGAATGTATTCAATCAAACGAAGATAGCGATCGCTTCATTATTTCTAGGTGTAGGTGCCATTTCTTTTGGCTCTATTTTTATGAAATTGAGCGAAATTGAACTTAGCCCCAGTGCAACTGTATTTAATCGCTTTTGGCTTGCTAGTGTAGTCTTCTTAATCTGGCATGGATACAAAGCAATACGGCAGCAATTTTCCGCAGACAAACCTGTAGAACAGCAGTCTTACACCAGTCAGGATATGTTGCTATTACTAGGTGCTGGTATTCTTTGGGCTGCCACTTTAGTTTTGTTGGCTTGGTCGCTGACTCAAACTAGTGTTGCGATTTCTAGTGTGTTGCATAATCTCGCTCCTATATTTACTAGTTTAGGGGTGTGGCTGCTATTTCGTAAGGGTTTTGAGAAGCAATTCCTGATTGGCATGGTCATCGCCCTTGGGGGAGCGATCGCCATTGAATTTGAGGAATTGCAAATTGCCACGGACGAGGTTCAAGGAGGCTTTGCTGCGATCGTTTCGGCGGTTTTATTGAGTGCATACCTGCTGATCGTAGAAAAATTACGAACTAAATTTTCTCCAGCTACAATTCAATTGTGGATCTGTGCGCTCGCCGCTCTAGCTATCTTCCCCATACTTTTGTTCACTCAAGATCGGCTTTTCCCCTCTACAGTCAGTGGGTGGGTGTGGGTAATTTGCTTGGCGCTGGTTTGCCAAGTTTTAGGTCATGGGCTTTTGACCTATAGCCTTGCTAAGTTTTCCTCTGTGGTTGTCTCCTTGGTGCATCTGTTAGAGCCAGTATTTAGCGGCATTTTCGCTCTGGTAATTTTTTCAGAAAAATTAACTTTCTCGAATTGGATAGGTTTCGCTGTAGTTTTAATGGGTTTATACTTAGCCATATCTAGCCAAGCTGCTATTAATTATCCGTTCCAGGCATCAGTCAACAATATAGTTAATACTTTCGTTAAAAGTATGACGATTAAACTGTCATTACTAAAGCAACAATTTTCAGAAACACCAGCTTTATTAGGAACTGTATCATTATTGTTTGCCTTAATTCCCATATCCTTAGCACCATCTTTAACTAAATTGTGTCAACAAGAAATTGGTGCAAATGCTGTAGTATTTCATCGCAGTTGGATTGCAACAGTTGTCTTTGGTTTGTGGAATGGACTTGAGGCTTTTCGCTACCAACAGTCTATTGAAGAAGGCAGGAGGCAGGGGGCAGAAGGCAATATTACTCCTGTCTTACTTGATAACCAATCTATAGAACAGAAGCCTTTTACAAGTCAAGAAGTGTGGCTATTGTTGGCAATGGGAACCTCTGCTGGAACCTATCTTCTATTATGGGCTTGGTCGCTGAGTCAAACTAGTGTTGCCAACGTGGCTTTACTGTCTAATTTGAACTCTTTATTTGTTGCTTTGGCTGGGTATTTATTATTCGGTCGGCGTTTTGATAATAGATTCGTGATTGGTCTGGTCGTCGCTTTGGGAGGAGCGATCGCCTTTGAACTCAATAAGGTACAATTTGCAACCGATCAAATATTAGGTGATGCATTAGCATTGCTAACTGCGGTTTTCATGGCTACGTGTATGCTGCTGATAGAAAGACTCCGAACCAGATTTAGCACTGCAACTATCATGCTGTGGCGATGTGGAGTAACGACAATGTTTCTATTACCAGTCCTCCCATTCCTCGAAGATAGACTATTGCCCTATTCCTGGATGGGTTGGTTTTTCATAATTTTTCAAGCTCTCTTCTGCCAAGTGTTGGGTCAGGGACTTTTAGCTTATAGCCTTAGCAGAATCTCTTCAGGCGTTGTTGCCGTCACGCTTCTTTTAGAACCAGTTCTAGCTTCCATTTTTGCTTGGTTTATTTTTGCAGAACAAGTAGCTTTGTTTGACTGGGCGACTTTTGCCGTAGTTTTAATGGGTATCTATCTAGCCCAATCTAGTCAATCCATTGTTCAAGTAACAAACGAAGGATTGTAGCAGCGCTATTTATCCAAAGTTCAATTTTAGAGAATATGTCTCTAAAGGATAAATTCATTCATAAATTATGGTGAAATCAGTGTAAATCCTTGAGCCGAACCGATAATTTTACTACCAGTTAAATTGATTTGCTGCAAAGCTTCATTGTCTAACAGCAAATAAGATTTATTAGATAACATTTGTTGTAAAGTTGGGACAGTTGCAGGAGTTACCTTACAATCGCAGTAAAAGTCTAAACTGGGACGCCCATAAGCAAAAGAAGTATAAATTTGTGTTCCTGTTGAAACATTTGCCCGAATTAATTCTGCTACTGGTTTAACCGGAAAAGCTTCCTTTAATTCCCAGATCCATGATTGCGAACTCATTAACAGTGCTAAAACTAAGTAGATCCCAGAAAATAGCACTGGAATAAAGTTGCGATCGCGTTGTTTAATTAGCCATGCTGCAATGCTCATACTGATTGCCAAAACAATGCTCATGACTATTAAACTAGGTTCTTTCTTTGCAAGAATAAAGTAAACAAAACCTCCTAAACCAGCAATAGCAATAATAGTCATAAATATTCTCAAACTTCGCACCTTAAAATGACCGTACTGCCAAATTTCGCTAAGTTTCGCACCAATTGCCAAAGCTAAAAATGGATATACAGGCATAACATACCAAGGCAGCTTAGTTTTCATTAAAGAAATAGTCCCTAAGTAAATAATTGTGCCAATAAGAATTAAGCGACCCCAGGTAGTATGACGTTTTTTCCAAGCTAGATAAAAACCTCCTGGTAAAAATAGTAGCCAAGGAAAACTATATTTAATTAACTCAATTAAATAATACCAAGGTGGCCCGCTATGACCTTCAACAGATTGTGTCAGACGATCAAAAGTTTGTGTTTGAAAGTTCACTTGGAAGAAAGTTTCGCCATAATGTTGCCATTGAGCGACAAACCAAGCGATCGCAGGTGCATTTCCTAAAAATATTCCTACTAATAAATAGGGACTTGTTAACAAAGCAAACTGCCGATCTGCAATCAGGAATAAAAAAGCGATCGCTCCTAGCGGTAAAACTATCATCCCTTTCGTGAGAGCAATTAACCCCAGACAAAATCCCACACCGAGAGCATATCGACGATTCTCTCGTGCTTTTAGCAAACAAAACAATAGCAGCAAGAAAAAGGTAATAGTTGTACCATCTAGCATTGCTAGCCTTCCGTGACGCACTACAGGCAACATCGTCAGGTAAACTAAAGCGCTAAACAGAGCTGGTAAACTTTGGTTAAAAAGCAAACATCCCACCAAGTAAAGCAAAGGCACGCCCAAGGCTGTTAATACTGCACCCGGTAGACGCGTTGTCCACTCATTCACACCTGCGATCGAGTAAGTCCAAGCAATTAATAAGTGCATCAGGGGTGGCTTATTATGATAGGGTTGCCCTCCCAATGTGGGATAAAGCCAATGCATTGAACCAAGCGGGGCACGCCAAATTTCACGGGCAACCTGTGCCACAGTACCTTCATCCCAATCTCTTAAAGCGGAGTTTCCCAAAAATATCAGCCATAGAAATAGAGATATTATCAGTAAGCTAAATAACCATTCTTTTTCTCGGAATAGACGCATATCTAAAATCGGGATAATCATCTCAAACCTCACTAATCGTTAGATGATTTCCATTAGAAATCATTGCTAAATTTTGTAAGTATCTTGGATGAAGATTTGAGATTTTCTTCTTCTAAAATAGATACTTAGGCTGATAATACTCGGAATCCAATCGTAAATCTGATGGAAGTTGTGAGTAATTAACAATGCTCCAAACTGCCAAAGTTCAACCCTCCTTTTGCTGAAACTGGCTCAATAACCAAGTTCCAACTTCAGATTGACTTATTTCACGACTTCGGCGTAAGGCTTCTTCTAAAATTGCAATTACCAATCCAGGCAATACCTGTGATTCTTGAATACGTTTACTGCCTCGATCTGCGATCGCATAAGCTATAATTTCGGCATTTTGGACATCTACTACCCGGTATTCAGCAATACCCAATTCTTCATAGAGCGCTCGCTTTGTACCCAAGTCATCCAGCAGAGATGTTTTCGCAATCTCAATAACTAAATCTGGTGCAGGATAGCGATCGAGACTCACAATTCCTGTTCCAGTTGGAATAGTTTGGGCGCGTTCTCTGAGGTAATATGCCACATCGGGCTGACAGTCCTGAATACCAGTTTTACGAAAAGTCGTGGTGTCTAAGCCTGTGGCTAAAATCTCTTTAATAGTCGCAAATAGAGTTACAGCAAAAATAATTATTACATGGTCTTTACCACGAGCAAAACTAACTGGTGGCATCTCCAGCCTCATGTGTCCTTTGTAGTAATAGCTTTTTCCCTTCTCGTTGAGCAAGTTAGCGACTATCTGCTCATACTCTTGCCAAGAAGCACAAATCCATATATCTGTCGGTAACTGGGTCTGAGTTTCACTCATTGTCTAACCCTTGTGCCAGTAATCTATATCTCTTGTAACTTAAATTCTAAACTCCTAGCTCGACTCTTTAACCTCTGAAGTGCAACCTTTGAGTTCTGAGGTTAGATGATGGGGGTTGAAAGGCGATCGCTTCGCTGCTAAACCATCTCATACTCGGCAATTTCGCATCAAAGCTGTATAACCTGCTTGCACAAAATGTCTGTCATAGGCAAGCGCTTCAGCAATAATTTGCTCCTCCATAATTTTGAATGACACGCAATCAGTTTGACTCCACTCCTTATCTGCCCTTTGCTCATAAAGCGTCAACGCCGCCTGAAACTGAATACTAGTTTGTGGAATGATGGTAGTGTTTGGATGGCGATAAAGACTCCTAATCAGATTGGCGGCTGCTTGTCGAAAGTACTCACCTCTAGATGAAAAATCATTCAGTACTTCAGTTAAGACCATTTCACTGGTGACAATATGAGCAGGCTGTAAAGCTCTTTTGAGAGGTTTACCGCTTTGTTATGTAAATCATCACGAGGATTAAGCAACGCCACCCAGTACCCTGTATCTGCAAACACAACCCGCATCAATCTTTTCCTTGTTTCTGTTTCTGGTAGTAATCAAATCTCCTAGCTAAGTCTGTGGGTAGTTTTTGCCATTCTTCATCAGGGACTTGGGCAGAGATTTCAGCTACTAATTCCCAAATAGGCACAGCGTTTAGGTCAAAGGAAAGTTCGCTTAATTTGGATATCTCGCTGAACTTGATGGTGGTTGACAGGTTTTCAGAACCATCTGACGGAGATATCGGCGTATGTTCCGGTTGAAAATTTTGTTTTACCATTCTATTATTTTTACCTGCTTCTTCCATATCTGAGTCTGGATGATGAGGCTTGGAAGGCGATCGCTTTATTTACTCAACTTAGTTTATTCTCCTTTCACCGCAGCCTCAATTGCTTTCACAAATGGAGCAACCCACCACTGATCTGAAGCTTTCTGAAGTGCTTCAAATATAAATGCTTTTCCTCCGACTTCCAAGCGCTTCCTCAAAGTTGGATTCTGCTTCACTTGCTCTACTGCTTCTGCCACAATAATTTGTTTCTCTACTTCAGTTGGAGCGGGATAATTTTGAGTGATCCGATTTACGATTTGCTGAATATCGTCAAAAGTCTCTATGAGATTTTGGTCTTGAGCATAATTATGCTGTGTTCCAATCTGATCTCCATTGACTGTGCTATTGAGATTGACTGCACCCACAGATCCACTAAAGTTTAGGTTTGGGTTGTTTGATCCTTGCATAATAAAGACTCCTGCTTGAATTTGTGTACTTTGATTTTTTGACTGATTGCTCACAATCTGGAGGATCTGCTCTGGTTGAGGTGGTTGCCAATTTTTTCGCCGTTTAACGCTGTGGGCTTTCAGCAGCGTTTTTTTAAGCCACGTTAATTCAGGAAACTCCTCAGCAATACGCTCAATCTCGATACACGCCTGAGATGTCCCAGTTTCCCTAAGTTGTGTTAAAACACTGTCTCTTAAGTTAGCAACACTTTCTCTAGCGCCCATATTGTGAGCAAGAACATCATTACTGTAATCAGGATCTTCAGCATGAGGATACTGACAAACTAGCCAGATGTATAAATCCGCTAACTGTTTTTCAGTCAGCTTTAAATACAAACCATGCGAGTAGCGGTAAGCGACTGCTTCAAATACTTCTCGCCCAAAGTCTGTATCTTGCTGAATAGCCGACCAAATAACCGCCCAGCTAGTAGGTTCTGCACATTCGACTAATACCCTACCTGCAACTACAGCTTTCTGGTGTGCTTCTTCTTCTAAAGGTAGAGGAATAGAAACAAGAGATTTAGCAAACTCTCTAGCTCCAATCGATTCACGCTTTAAAAGTTCTTCAAGTAACTGCCCCATACACTGAGGTTTAATTACTGTATCCCTAGCTTTTTCTAAAAGAACAGCTTTAAAACTTTCATCCCAGCATTTCTCAAATTTATTAAGAATAAAGATATAGCCATGTTCCTCATTCTCCTTATTAATAATACACAGCAGTGTATTTAGGGTTTCAGAGGGGGCATTTATGTATGCCCGCTTAACTAATTCGGTGTAGTAATATTCTTTTTGGGTGGTGCTGCTATGAGGAAAGGCAACAATAATAGATGCCCACCGTTGCCATATCTGAGATGATACAGTGTCTAAAAATTCTGGAGTTTCTTGTAAAAGCAATTGTAAAGCTTTACAGCCAGATAATGCTGGACGATCATACGTATTTGTCCCTATCCAGTCATAAGCTACCTGATTATATTCTTGAATATATTTTTTAGCGCCGTTGATAATTCTTTCACGAGTTTTTCTATCAGCTTCTCGCCATCCAGGAAGTTTTGTTAAATCTGATTCAAGCTCTTTTTCATAAGATTGACTATCTGGCTTAAGCAGCATCTCCATATTTATTTGCCACCAAGCTAATAAATTTCCTGACTCTAGCTGCTCTAAAAATAGAAGTACTCGTTCTTTAGGTGGTGGATCTAGAATAGGTTTTTGTCTACGAGCTATGCGTTCTTGCATCTCTTGATAGTCAGACCTCGACTTCTCAGCCTGCATTGAGTCCAAATCAATTATTGAAACATAATATGCAAATTCTTCACGCAAGATATTATTAGTCTGAGTAGCTGTAAGGATAGCATCTATCTGCTTCACATCTTGACGATTAAATTTCCACTGAATTAGCGCTGCCCAAATTCGCTCTTGCTGAGAATCAACATTTTGAAGTTTTCCGAGCATCCAAAAAACATCTTCTGTCGAAAGGATATTTTGTGTTAATGAATCCAATAAAAAATATATATTTTCTCCTGATTGGGAAACTGTTATGACTGCCTGCTCAACAAGCTTGCGCCGTCTTTCAAGATTATTAACAAGTGATAATTCAAATTGTGCTTGGATCTCGTTGTCGAAAGTTATGATTTTCTGATCTTCTCTCCACTGTATTAGAGCGATTTTAGTAAAACTTTCTGCTATATCAGGTAAATCGAGATGTTCCCAAGCTTTTAGCATTATCGCATCCGCAAGTCTTTCAAATGAGTGTCCAAAGCACCTAAGACCTTGCTTTTCAACCCACTTAAGAGCAACTAGCAAATCACATGGCTGTAGTTTTGGTACGAGTTCAAAGTCAAGAAATATTTGATACGCTCCTGTAAAGTTTCTCTTCTTAGGTGGAGTTAAGACATTAAACAATTCCTCTACTGTTAGATGATCTGACCAAATTGCTGCCAAAGCATATCCTTTAAGTCGGTCGTCCTCATCTTCTAGAAGCTGTTCACAAGTCAGTGGTTTAAATTGCAATCTTGCATTTACATTACCAATTGTACAGATTGCTTTTGCGGCATTAACTCTGAGGTAAATTGATTGAGATGAATCAAGTACTAGGTTTACCAACTCCTCCTGAAGTTCATCTACCTTACAAGCCTCAGCAATATCTATTGCTGCATCTCGTGCATCGATTGGCTTGCTTAAATCCTGAATATATGGAAGCAATTGTACAGCTAACCCGGAATGTTTAAACTTCTCGTATGTGGGATAATTATTTCTATGTGAATCAAATAGCTTTCCCTGCTCATACTGTTTTAATAAGTTATCAACTATTGCTGCTCGAAGATTTGCATCTGTAGGTATGTCGCTTCGCAACAATACATCAGGATCAGTTTTCATGATTTCCTGAAGTACGTCAGTCCTCATACTAGCTAGCCATGCTGCTGTCTCATGAAGTTGTGGGATTAACTTACGTTCAGGATCTTCAGGTGAAACAATCAGTTTCATTACCTGATTCAAAGGTGTTTCGTGCTGAACTAAGTACCATGCTGCAAGAAATTCAGCATAGGTTTGGTGTGCCCATCCCATACGGCTTAATTCACCACGAGATGAGAATAAACCAGTGTCTAAAACTTCTGCAACAGTTTTTTGAGTAATTTCAAACTCTCTACTGTCAAAGGTTTCTGTTCCTTGGCATATCTTCTCAATCAGCACGTCTTCATCTGGAACATCACCCCAATCTGTGCCACTCCAAATAGCAAATTTATTACCAAAAATTGTAATAGCTGCAATCCTAGCGGCAATAATTAAACGTTTTTGCCGCTCAATATTTCCTATTAATTTTGATGAAATGCGGCTTTGATTCCGTTCTTCACAAAGCCAGAGGCATCCTTCAGCATAAAGTTCATGTAGCCTTTGATTAGGAGGAAATTGACCACCGTGGCGATGATAAGTCTTGATAAGGAATTCTAATGTTATGGGCTTGATAGCCAAAGGTACAACATTTTTCTGGTTAATTTCTTCTAGAAATGCCTCAGCATCATTGATTCCTGCAATTCTTGCTGCCTGACTAACATCTATACGGCGAAGCGGAGCTAATTCATAAATTCCTACACTATCTTTACCCCAAATTTGCTTGAGTCCTTCTTCTAGGACTGGTTGCCAAACAGCTGTTCGGCAGGCAATACAAAGATGTAAACGCTGGATATGCTTCTGATAAATTTTGAACTCGTCAACTAAGAGCGTTGCTAATGTATCTATTCGTAGCAAGCATTCATCAAGACTATCCAGAAAAATATGTAACTGATGAGTTCCTTCTATCCATTGAGTAAATTCTGGGCTGTCAAATAATCTGCGAACTAATCTGTCTTCACTTCCATAGGAACGGATATCATCTAACGAATGTACCTCACCACCTTGCTGTTGAATTTTACTGATAATTTGTTTTTTCTCTGCTTTTAAAGCACAACTTTTACCAATTCCTGGCTCACCCAAGAGTGCTAAACATGAGAAGTGGGAGATAGCATCGAAGGTTACTAAATCTGGATTGTATATTTTGCCCCACTTTTCTTCTGGGTCGCATAGATAACCGCCATCAGCTAGATTAATGTGACCTGACCGAGGACACCAGAACCGCTTCCATTTGTAATCTGGACTTGGCATTTTCACCAACAAGAGGCTGAAAACATTTTTACTATGTTAACCTCACTAACCCTTAATGATGTCTTTTAAGAGACGAGTTTTCCAGATAAATATTTCCGCGATCGCTCTCAAAATCTCAACTTTCAACCTCTGAACTCGGAAGTTGCACCTTTTTACTCGAACATTGAGCCTCTGAACTCGGAAGTTGCACCTTTTTGCTCGAACGTTGCGCCTCTGAACTCGGAAGTTGCACCTTTTTACTCGAACGTTGCGCCTTTGAACTCGGAAGTTGCACCTTTTTGCTCGAACGTTGCGCCTTTGAACTCGAAAAATAAAGCTCAGAACTTGGAATGTCGTACTTTTAACTCCAACATCCAAATTCTGAGCTTTCATATTGCACGTTTTAAATGCAAGTACTGAGCTATTTTCTACAACGCTGCTTTTTGAGACTTGGATTTTGCAGGTTTACGAGCAAATCGTTGTCCCATTTCCACAACCACTGCATCTAAACCCGCCCCTTGTCCACTGGCTTTGGCGTAGTTATACACCTGTAAGGCGGCTGCATAAGCTTCACTACCGACTGCAAGAGATGTATCATCTACCAACTCTTGTAACTGCGTCAACGACAATAACACCGGATACAACGCTTCAAATAATTGCACATCCTT
Source organism: Nostoc sp. DedQUE05 (assembly GCF_034530955.1). Classification (NCBI taxonomy): domain Bacteria; kingdom Bacillati; phylum Cyanobacteriota; class Cyanophyceae; order Nostocales; family Nostocaceae; genus Nostoc; species Nostoc sp. DedQUE05. The sequence continues at coordinate 18,387 of NZ_JAVRCB010000029.1, forward strand.
TCGCATTTCATCCAAGTCAAACGATCGCGGTAAAAACTCTGGATTCTGCGCCGCTACCTCTAATGCTTTGCTTACAAAGGCGCGACTCTTATCGCCCATCTTGGGTAAAGTCTTGCGATCGTCGGCACTCAAATCAACCAAAAATGGTAGCTTTTCTTTAATGGTGGTGATCGCTTGCAACACAGCATCTCTGTCTGTTTGTGCCAATGTTGCACTAATTGGGGTCGTAGACATAGAAATCACTCTCCAGTATGTTTCTTTCATCTAGAGTGCCCACATATACACCTAAACTTTCCATTCACATAGCAAAACCGCTCATCGTAATAAAGACTGATTTGGCGTTAACTGGCTCTCAAAACGGCTGTAAACAATTTGGGTTGGATACCAACAAGAAAACCAGTATAAATCTTGCATAACTTTACAATAATTACTCTCATCTGCTAACTCAAAGTGAACCAGAGCTAAATTATTCAATCCAACTACTTCTCGTCCCTCCTGAAACCAACGAGATTTCCAAAAAATCAGAGGTTGTAACCATTTCCATTTAGCATTTTCGGCTCGTTTCCAAGGAGCTATCAATGATAATATATCTGCTGTGTAAGTAGAAGTCTGAGCAGTGTTTCGAGGTATCCACTCCAGTACACAATGCCAGTCAGGGTCATTCAGCAGCTGAGGATTATGGTGTAATTGTTTCTCGGAAATTTCTACCATATTGGGTGGCTTTATCCAGCCGATCCAATGTCGTACCTGTTCTGGTAGCAGCCAATCTTTCAATCGTGTATGAATCAGCCGCGTCAACATCTCTTCATTCTTCAATGCACTAGCGGTTAGCTGTATCAAGACAGATTGTAATTTGGAATGGGTGCGTGCATAAGATAAGTGAGCAACAGAACTGTAGTGAATATCCCCAGATAAAATCACGACTTGTTGACGTTCCTCAAACAAAGTAGTTAGGAATTTCGCCAGTGCTTCAACATTGATATTCCAGGCATCTCCAACATCTGTTGAAAAAACTTTCTCCTGGTTTAAGTGCCAATGATGAATCCAATCAATCACTTGTAATCCAAAAACATTTGTGGGCGCAATCACAAATGTAGTTTTAATTTGAGTTTGTTCAGTTACTTGTTGTAAAGGCAAAAGTAGTTGTTGCTCAAAAGCCTTTGGACACAACAGCATCGGCGGCGCAATTGGTTTTTGATCGGCTGGATAACCCCGCCATGTACGTGTATCCAGCACAATTACTTCATGGCAATCGCTGCGGACTATATAATGCCAAGTCAGCGCTTCCGGATCTCGATCCAGAATAAATACTGCACCGTCTCGGACTAAAATAGGTAAGTCTGTGTGGGGGTCGTTGGCTGGCATACCTAGATAACGAGCGATCGCCTGATTAGCCTTTGCATCTCTTCCTTGAGAAGCTGACCAAGCTTGTGCAGCCGCCAACAGCTTTTCACCTGATTTTCCTTCTGCAAATTGCTCTGGTGTATTGCCCCAACCTTGAAATACTGTATAAGCTAACAATGCATTTTGGACTATTCTTCGCCCTAATGGTTGCCCCAGCACGCGCAAACACCAAGCTTGGTTTAAATTCCAGTCATCAGTAACATCATGGTCATCAAAGATGGTGTACATGGGGATATTGGCAAGGGCGCGGCGCACTTTCCAAAGGGTGTAGATGAATTGTCGCAAATGCTTGACTGCGCGATTCCAGTCTTTGATAGCATGGCGATCGCGCATTACTTGCTGTCCTTTGGGAAATGTTGTCGGCCAGCACACTGGCGACCAAGCGAGTAAATAAGTAGCGTAATATTCACCCAGACTGAAAAGATGACTGTTGACTTTCTCTGCTTTGTTATGTAGTCCTGCCGTCAAACCAGCTTGATTTGTCGCAGCATCAGCCCGTTCTCCAGGGGGTAGCTGCTGAGGAGTGCAGTACACTCCATTCACCGGAAGTCGTTCTTCCCAACCCAAGAGGGCATCACCAAGAGTAGTTGCAACCCACAGAGATGGTTCTGCTACATCATCTCCATAAATTTGATCTCCCGTGAGAAACAGCTGGTGAGGTCGGTGCTGGGGTTGATTTGCTGATGCCTGAATCATACTGTCGAGAATTGGCAGTGCATCAAACCCATGCCCATGAGGTTTACGGCAGGAAGCATGGACAATTTGCAAATCTTGAAAACGGTTTGGCGGTAAAGCAAAGGTTGGTTTTTGATGATCGAAGTAGCTGATGTTGACTGGAGGAGAGGAGTTTGAACATAATGCTTGTTGCATTTGCAGGGTTTGGTCAGCAACAGTAAACTGGAGGTCGTATGCATAGATGTGACCTCCAGTTAGGCAATGTCCAATTGTAGATCGAGCCGCGATCGCAACTACATGAAGATACTTACCCAGAGCAAAGGTAGAGCGTTCTCCCTCCAATAAGCAATTTCCTAGTGTTTCACCATCATTTGTTGTGTCATAAACCTTAAGTTTTACCTGACAAGACTGTTTCAGTGCCATCCATACTGTCACAGACTCTGGCTCAGTATGTTTGAGGATTGGCCCCGCTAAAATCAGTGGTAGTTCTTGTAAAAACTCGTCCCCAACTTGGTACTTCATTGCAAACAGTTGACATGATGGTGTTTTAGATGTGTTACTTTGCTCCTAAATTGGTAGCCCAACTCATCTAATCACCAATCATGCATCAATTCTTATCTGTTTAACATCAGTTGATAGCGCAAATAGATTGCAGCCTAAAAGTTCAGGGACAGGCGATACGCCCATCCCATAAAAGTGATTATTTTAGGGAACTCCAAGAAATAAACTATCCAATCTTGTGGGGTGGGCAACATGAGTGCCCAGTTTATATGGCGCTCATGTTGCCACCCTACAATCAATAATTGAATATTTTTTATTTGGAAGTCCCTTAGTTAATTAATTTCGCGCGATGCCTTCTTCCCGCGCGGCACGTTGCACAGCAGCAGCAACAGCAGTGACAACACGCTCATCAAAGACTGAAGGAATAATGTGTTCCCGATTTAAGTCTGAAGGCTTAACTAAAGAGGCAATCGCACTTGCGGCTTCTAGGTACATTTTGATGGTAATTGTCTGTGCCCGACAATCTAAAGCACCACGGAATACCCCAGGAAAAGCAAGGACGTTATTGATTTGATTTGGGTAATCGCTACGACCGGTCGCAATGACAGCCACATCTTTACTGATTAATTCTGGCTGAATCTCTGGAATCGGATTTGCCATTGCAAAGATAATTGGATCTTTCGCCATCGATTGCACCATTTCTGGTGTCAAAACTCCTGGTGCGCTGACACCAATAAACACATCTGCTCCTTGCATTGCACCCGCTAATGTACCTTGACCTTTCACAGCAAATTCGAGTTTTTCTTCTGTCAAATCGCTGCGACTGGTAGAGAGAATCCCTTTAGAGTCGCACATCCAGATTTTTTCTGCCCCAGCTTTGCGGAGTAACCGAGCGATCGCCACTCCCGCCGCCCCAGCACCGTTAATCACGATCTTGATTTCTGCTAAGGATTTATGTACGAGTTTCAAAGAATTAAATAACGCAGCCAAAGTGACAATTGCTGTACCGTGCTGATCGTCGTGAAAAACGGGGATATCTAATTCTTGGCGTAATCTCTTTTCAATTTCAAAGCAGCGAGGTGCAGCAATATCCTCTAAATTCACGCCCCCAAACACCGGCGCAATATTCTTAACTGCCTGGATAATTTCTTCTGTATCTTGGGTGGCGAGACAAATAGGAAAAGCATCCAGCCCCGCAAATTCCTTGAATAGCATTGCTTTGCCTTCCATAACTGGTAGGGCGGCAGCTGGGCCGAGATTTCCCAAACCCAAAACGGCACTACCATCGGTAACAATAGCAACGGTGTTCTGTTTGATGGTTAACTTATAAACTTCCTCTGGATCTTGAGCGATCGCTGTACAAATTCGACCGACTCCGGGGGTGTAAGCCATGGCCAAATCGGAAACACTCTTCAAGGGAATTCTACTGCTAATGCTGATTTTGCCACCGCGATGCAAATTAAAGGTGCGATCGTAAACACTGAGTAACTTGATATCTGGCAACACCTTGATTGCTTGCACAATGGTTTCAGCGTGTTCAGTACTAGCAGCATCTACAGTCAGATCGCGGGTGGACTCTTTGCGGGTTTGCTCGATTAAATCGATTTGACCGAGATTACCGCCACAGGTTGCGATCGCATGTGTTACTGACGCCAACATCCCTACACGATTGGGAATCTGCAAGCGCAGTGTCAAACTAAAACTAGAATTAGGAGTTAGGTCTGCCATGTTGATTTTGGATTTTAAGTTTTAGATTTTATATTGAATTGAGACAAAAACTAAAATTTAAGATTTGTAGTTTGTGAAAACACAATGTATGTAAACTTTTGGGATAATCATCAGTAGTTAGTTTATCCACTGCTTACAGTTTTGATAATTATTTTTATTTATACCAATGCATTTACTAATATAAATGAGTAACAATTTAGTAATTGTACCCAAATACACCAGATATTTTTTTTATATTTTATCTGTGTAAATATTTGTATAACTATAGCTTCATGCACGAAAAAAGCGCCCTCCATACAGAGAGCGCAGTGAATTTTAACTTACAATTAACCGTGAATTATAGGTGCTGCATCTACGCCCGTCGTAGACATCGTTGCCAGAGGTACTGCCTCACCACCCGCTAAATCCAGGGGGAAGTTGTGAGCATTGCGCTCGTGCATCACTTCTATACCCAAATTGGCGCGGTTTAGCACATCTGCCCATGTATTAACTACATGACCTTTGGAGTCAAGAATTGACTGGTTAAAGTTAAACCCGTTGAGGTTGAACGCCATCGTACTGATGCCCAATGCCGTTAACCAGATCCCAACTACAGGCCAAGCAGCCAAGAAAAAGTGTAAAGAACGCGAGTTGTTAAAGCTGGCATATTGCCAAATTAACCGCCCAAAGTAACCATGAGCCGCTACAATGCTATAGGTTTCTTGTTCTTGACCAAACTTGTAACCGTAGTTTATAGATTCAGCTTCTGTTGTCTCTCTAACTAAAGAGGAAGACACCAAAGAACCGTGCATCGCGCAGAACAGGGAACCACCGAACACCGCCGCTACACCTAGTTGATGAAATGGGTGCATGAGGATGTTATGCTCGGCTTGGAATACGAACATGAAGTTAAACGTGCCGCTAATGCCCAGAGGCATCCCGTCAGAAAAGCTACCTTGACCAATTGGATAAATTAAGAAAACCGAAGTCGCAGCAGCTACAGGCGCAGAGTAAGCAACGCAAATCCAGGGACGCATCCCCAAACGATAGCTTAACTCCCATTGCCGACCGAGCCAGCAAAAGATACCAATCAAGAAGTGCAAGACAATGAGTTGATAAGGGCCGCCGTTGTAGAGCCATTCATCCATTGAAGCAGCTTCCCAAATTGGGTAGAAGTGCAAACCAATTGCATTAGATGTAGGTACAACAGCACCAGTGATGATGTTATTGCCGTATAATAAAGAACCAGAAACTGGCTCCCGAATGCCGTCAATATCAACGGGTGGTGCAGCAATAAAGGCAATAATGAAACAGATGGTAGCGGTTAATAGGGTAGGAATCATTAAAACGCCGAACCAGCCAATATAAAGCCGATTGTCGGTGCTAGTAATCCATTGACAGAAACGATCCCACAGGTTGCCGCTTTCGCTTCTTCCTAAAGTTGTGGTCATAACTGTGTTATTGATAAATCGGTGACAACAAACTTTCCCAATTTTAAGAATTGAGAATTAAGCTGTTTTCAAAGACTTCGCCAAATACCTTCTCCCTAATAGCCGGGACTCTCTGGAATTACCTCACACCAAAAATGCTGTTAACTAATTTCCCAAGGGAGACTGTCTGAAAAAAGGGGAAAATTTCCCGGCTCCTAATATCACGTTTTACATTAGTAATTTTTATTTTTCAAGACATTATTTTTAAATTTTATTAAGCTAAACGCTCAACAAACTCAGCGTGTTTTTTTGAATTTAACCCTTGTTGCAGTACTGCTAAAACTTTTGTCATATCTCCTATGATTAGTGAGGTGACAGCTAACCACAAACCTGGAAAGACTTTACTTTTAATCTTTAAAATAATTACAACTAAAAAGCGCCCCCATTTGTGGAGGCGCTTTTTATTTAGCTAAATCTTCAGAATTAACCGTTGATAGTAGGAGCAGTCAGAGCGACAGGTGTAACTTCACCAGCAGCTAAGTCTAGGGGGAAGTTGTGAGCGTTACGCTCGTGCATTACTTCCATACCCAGGTTAGCGCGGTTGATTACATCCGCCCAAGTTGAAATCACACGACCTTCAGAATCAATGATTGATTGGTTGAAGTTGAAACCGTTCAAGTTGAACGCCATTGTGCTTACACCCAAGGCGGTGAACCAGATTCCGATTACAGGCCATGCTGCGAGGAAGAAGTGCAGCGAACGGCTGTTGTTGAAGGAAGCGTATTGGAAGATTAGACGACCGAAGTAGCCGTGGGCTGCAACGATGTTGTAGGTTTCTTCTTCTTGACCGAATTTGTAACCGTAGTTAAGGGACTCGGTTTCGGTGGTTTCACGAACCAAGGAAGAAGTTACTAGAGAACCGTGCATTGCTGAGAACAATGAACCGCCGAATACACCAGCCACACCTAACATGTGGAAGGGGTGCATCAAGATGTTGTGTTCTGCTTGGAACACAATCATGAAGTTGAAGGTTCCAGAGATACCCAAAGGCATACCATCAGAGAATGAACCTTGACCAATTGGGTAGATCAAGAATACTGCGGTAGCGGAAGCCAGAGGTGCGCTGTAAGCTACGCAGATCCAAGGACGCATACCTAAGCGGTAAGAAAGTTCCCACTGACGACCAAGGTAGGCAGCGCAACCGATCAAGAAGTGTAAAATTACTAACTGGTAAGGACCGCCGTTGTACAACCACTCATCAAGAGAAGCTGCTTCCCAGATTGGGTAGAAGTGCAAGCCGATTGCGTTTGAAGAAGGAACAACTGCACCAGAGATGATGTTGTTTCCGTAAATCAAAGAACCCGCAACTGGTTCGCGGATGCCGTCGATGTCCACAGGAGGAGCAGCGATGAATGCAATTACGAAGCAGGTTGTAGCAGCTAGCAGGGTTGGGATCATGAGTACACCAAACCAACCGATATATATACGGTTGTCAGTGCTGGTGATCCACTCGCAGAAGCGATCCCATACATTAGCGTCGGAGCGCCGTTGTAAGGTTGTGGTCATGGTTTTATAAGTGCTATGGGTTGTTAAATATGCAACAAACGGATTTATTTTCGCCTGTTGAAATACAGTCTACATGAATTTACTTTGACGGGATCTTTGGCTTAATATTCTGTAACGTAATTCTTTAACAAGCTCATCGATCTGTAAAGTTTTCCTTCTATGAAATAATCAAAATAAAAGTAATAGATTCAAGCTTTTTCAGCCATTTCAACAATAAACTAGCTACCACTTTCAATGAAGCGATCGCCTAGTTATTTACCTTTACACTTCTTTACAATTAGTCGATGAAAAACATTTTAAGTCTTGTTGATTTGTAACAAGATATTAAGTTCTATATTGTCTGATGATTCAGTTAAAAATCAAAGTAGATATAAGGCAAACTGCCTTCAGGAGCTAATAACCAAACAGCGTAAAAACATAGGGGGACGAAGACAAGCTTAAGGGGCCAGTTAAACTCTAACTTCAGCATTCGATTGAATGCATAGACTACAGCCATAAGCGCAGCTAAACCTAGAAGTACCCAAGCGAGTTGGGATTGGCTCATATTTAAGGCTTCGACATAGACCTTTTCAGCAAACTGGGCGTCAGCCGGATAACCCCAAAGATGCCGAATTACCAAAGAAGAGTCTTGGAGATTAGGTAGACGGAACCAAATCCAAGAGGTAAAAACCATCATTTGAGTTAAGAACCAAGCGACAAAGATACCCAGAGGATTTTGCCAGAATTGTTCTAAAGTTTCAAAGCGATCGCTTATAGAATCTGTAAGTCGATGAACCACCAAAGCTAATCCGTGGAGTATACCCCAAACGACATAACCCAAAGCAGCACCGTGCCAGATACCAGCAATTAGCATCACAATAAATAAATTCCAGCAGGTACGGACTAAACCGCGACGGGAACCACCCAACGGAAAGTAGACATAGTTACGTAACCAATCACCCAGAGTCATGTGCCAGCGCCGCCAAAATTCAGAAATATTGGTGCTGAAATAAGGAAAGTCGAAATTTTCAGGTAGAACTAAACCGAAAAGCATAGCACTACCACGGGCAATGTCTACGTAACCGTTGAAATCTAGATATAACTGCAACCCATAAGCAAATGTAGCTAACCAGAGATCCGTACTACCGGCCCGTTGCAAATTACCGAAACATAAATCTACAAAAATTCCCAAGTGGTCTGCAAAAATACCTTTTTTGACTGCGCCCCTAGCAATCAACCACAGCGCTTGGGCTACTCTATTAGTATTGGGTAATTCTAATGTATTGAATTGATTTGCTAAGTTGTGGTAGCGCGTAATCGGCCCTGAAATCAGTTTGGCGAAGAATAATTTGTACGTAGCAAATTTGAGAAAATTATCAGTAGCAGGGGCACCGCGATAGACATCTATTAAATAAGCAATACATTCAAAGGTGAAAAATGAAATTCCCAAGGGTGCAATTAATTTAAAAGAGCTATCTGGTGAGTTTGTTTGAACATGAAAAACAAACTTGAATAAAGGGGTAAAATACTTAAAAGCTAATAGCAGAAAAACATTTAGAATTATACCCACCCACAAAACCTTTAAACGGCGACGATTCCAATCAACTTGAGCAAATTGCCACTCTTCGTTAGAAATTTGCCAGTCAAGAGAATGTTTCCCTGGTGATGTGTTGTTACCAATTTTCAGTCCTATACGGAAATTGATAAACGTCAATGCTAATAGTAATGGTATATATTGGATGTGCAAAGAGGAGTAAAAAACCAAACTAGCAATTAGCAGCGTCCATAATCGCAATTTATGTTGTGCTAAAGACCAGTAAATTCCTAACACACTCAATAAGAACAGCCCAAAGAAAATTGAGATAAAGTTCATTTTTTAGTCATTTTTCATGTGTCATTTGTCATTGGTCATTAGTTATTCTCACCTGCTCCCTGCCCCCTGCTCCCTGCCCCCTGCTCCCTCATCCCCACTCCCTACTTCACTGGCCAAGGAATCATCGGATCGTTAGCTAGCTTTTTCGATACTTCGTATGCACCAAACCGATTGAGGTGGCTAGGATCGGAAAAGAAATCATTTACTTTTGGCCACTGTTGGCTCAAATCACGATAAATAAAGTTGGGATTAGTAGCCAAACGCAACATATATTGCTGAAATTGTTGCTCATATTGTTTACGCACTGGATCTAAATAATCTGCCGTCAAAGGCATATTGACAAATACTAAGGAGATTTTCTGAGACTGGGTAAACTGAAGCACTTCTTGAAAAGCAGTATCTTGCTGTCCTTCTACTTGGAAAGATTTATAGTCGTTGTCATAATTTCCGGGAACTCTGGAATGTTTTTGATAGTATCTCGCGGGATTAAAGCGAATCGACAAAGGTAGAAAGCCATCAAAGTCAACTGCTTGCTGGGAAATACTTTCATCTGAAGTACCGTCTGTCAACTGTTTTTGTGATGCAACTGTCTGATTTTTACCAAATACGAGCAGTTGTTTTTGTAGTAAACTTTTAATTTGATCGCGGTTTTGATAGCTAGCAGAAACAGAGGCTAGAGCCTGATTTAATGACTGATTGACGGCTTCATAAGTACTAATCTCCTGTTTTTCTTCGTTTGTTTTTTGTTCTTCCGAATTTACTATATTCTCTGGTAAATCATTGCTATTTGCAGTGGTTGCTGTTTTTTGGAATGCTTGCTTATAACCAACGGATGCCGCAAGTGATTTAAAGGTAATATCCTCGCGTCCACCATTGAAAGCACGCGCCCCATCTGCCCAGATAATTATTTTGGGTAGTTCTGATGGTTCTAAAACGTGACGAATCACAAAGTCTACAACTTGTGCCGTAGCACCGTTGATTCCGAAGTTAAACACGTCAAGATTTGGATAACCTTGAGTTGCTAAAGCTTTAGAAAGTGCTGCGGGATCTACTCCTCTGAGGGCGCGCGAGGAGCCAATAATCAACACATCTGGCGGACTACCAGTTCTAGCCAAACGCTGTTTATACAGTGCTAGTTGCTCGTCTAACTGCCTAACATTAAAACTTGGCATCTGCGATCGCGCTGCTAAAAGAATAGCTGTTGCGGTTGCTTTTTCCTTCAGTGGTGCGGCTGCCAAATTATTTTTTGGGGTATCATCAGTCTGGGTAAATTCCGAAGCATTAAATACAGAACTCTGATTTGGAGGAGATTTTGTCTTGGAAGTGCTGCTAAAAAATGTCGTTTTCTCACTCTGATTTTTTCCAGATGTCAAAGATGCCTTTTGCTCGGAAGATGGAGATGGGAGGGTGGCACTAGCTACTTTTGGCGTGGGCGTAGTACGTGCAATAATTCGACCCAATACCCAATCAGTTTGCAGGGTGAGCAATAATCCCAGTGTTCCCCAAACTAGAGCAATTTTAATTCCTTGAACATCATGGTTACGTTCTGCTGAATCGCTGCTTTCGGTAAATAACTGGCTTTTCAACAAGAATTTTCTCGCAGTTGAACTCGCCGTTGCTATCCAATCTCGCGCTACTTCGGTTACAAAATTTTGAACTTCTTCTGTCGTTAAGTCTGGGCGCAAAATTGGTTCACTAGTCTCAGATGTTACTAAATCGTCAATGTATATAGAAGTAGCAGCAAATTCTGGGGTTGCTTCTGGTACTAAACGTTGGCGATGTTCAAGATCGACGCCATAATGCCAAAAAGGTTCTTTATTCCCAGCACGGCGACCGTAGATACGTACTCCCATAATATCGGAAATTTTTAACTGGCGGATAAACTGCGTAATTTTACTTGCTACTTGTTGTCGCTGTGGACAAACAGGTGCATCACACATAATGTGCAATAAACCATTTTTGTTCAGTAGAAGTACGCGAATTCCACCTGTCAATAGTCGCCAATCCAAATCAGGGTTGAGTAAACGCTCTAGTAAAAATACCATCGCTGGTTCATCACCAGTATTTGCCAAATCAAGTGGTGATATGGCAAAAGCGGGATAGTTTGCTGCGGGTAAACTCAACCAATCAATCCAAGTGGGTTCTTTGTCGCCTGCTTTTTGTCCGTATACGGTGGCGGCGAGAATGGCTTGAGGAGCGATCGCTTCTAGCTGCGGTAAAATTGCCTTTAAGCACGCTACCTTGTCTGGGATCGGGGCTGTTCCTAAAGGATCGAAAGCTGGGATACAAAATATATGTAGCGTTGATTCTTTTAAAGAAACTTGGACACCAACTTTTAATCCTGATAGTACTTCAGCTAATAATCGAGCGATCGCTTGGACATCTCCCCAACGCGCCCACTCTTTCAGCATCACCTCTGGTGGCGTCAAATCCACCCGCAGCAGCCAATCAGGGACAGTTTCGCCGCTCACCTGAGAAACAATTACGGCATCTTGGTACCCGGAAAGCTTGAGATAACGTAACTTTTGTGCTATGGGTTCGGCAAGCAACGATGCATCAGGGCTATAGCTCGACTGGCAAAATATCCACAGGCGATTTTCTTCTGGCTGAGAATTCTTGGGCTTATATGGCTTAATCTTTACCTGTACTGATACACCTAACGTACTCAAAGTTTCGCTAAGATATCGAGCGATCGCTTCTGGATTCCCTTGGCGTGCCAAACTTTCGTTAGAGACAATTAGCGCCCCACCCGATTGTTTTAATTTTTCCGAGTCTGCTAGCAGCGCTTGTTGCACCTGATCGAGATGCTTATCTATTTGATTCAAGTGAACCCGATGGCACCACGAGGGACGCTGCTCCCCTTTTCTGCGGCCATAGACAAATACTTGATATATTGAGGTTTGTTCGCTGTTTGTGAGGATATCTAAGTTTGTTTGCTGTAGTGCTTGCAGCAAATCAGACAAAGTACGCCAACGCTGCGGACATTCTGTACCTTCACAAAGAATATGAAGGTCATTTCCCCGCAACCGGACTTTCACTCCGAAAGTGTTGATCCCTGTTGCTTGGCTTACCCATTGCACTAAGGATTGCTGGCGATCTGGTACTACTGTTTTCATGCTCAGTTAACTTTACAGTCAGCGATGGTTGGGGGATAGTGCCTGCACTTGTAAACTAGAACCATAGGTTTATCACACTCTGACGTTTTTTTTTAACAATTTTGTTACCTTCGTAGCTCACAAAATCGGACAAGATAGTCTTGTATAGGTTGCAAGTCTGACTAATGTTGAGTTTTGCGTTTATTTTACTAATAGGGAGTCAGAAATCAGAAGTTAGGAGTTAGGAGTTAAAAGTTAGGAGCCAGGAGCTAGGAGTCAGAATAATTCTATATGACTGGCTGATGACTTGTCCTTTAAAGCCGGATTTGTGTCCGACTACGCTAATGTCCCGGATCGGCTAAACAAATAATCAGCTTATCTCATTTCAACTCCATTCCTTTATCGTTGGAGTCATCCTAACTCCTAACTCTGAACTCCTAACTCCTAACTGCTTTTTACTCATAATTCCCATAACCAAAAATTAGCAATGCCTCCTACCAACCAAGAGTCTTCACCTAAACCCGCATCCAATCTGGATTTGTTTCCGATTCCTCAATCGTTCCTTTTACAAATAGGTACAGCGTCTATATTACTGCTGCTGATTACTGGAAAAACTACAGTAAGAGCACTAGAAGCCATAGGAGAAGCTAGTGAAGAATTATTTCGAGGCGATCGCCTACCCAATTTAGATTTCCCAGATGAACGCGAAATCAATCAAGATGAGAAGATATACACCAAATAATTATTTGCTCAGGAACAACCCAGCGAGCATTAAGTGCAAAACCTAGAACCGTAAACAGTAATTAGCTTTACAAGAATAGAGAATATGGGTTCCCTTTTATACTCTTCGTCTCAAACTGCTGATATATACCCGGTGTCGGAATTATTTTTGCGTCATCGTCTCCAGGTAGTGGAAGAATTGTGGGAGTCAGTTCTCCGGCAAGAATGCGGTCAAAATATGGTAGACTTGTTGCGTGAGTTGCGCGATCTATGTTCGCCAGAGGGACAAGCAACAAATGACCAAGCATCCTCAGCCGTAAAATTAATTGAACAACTAAATATCAACGAAGCAATTCGCGCGGCTCGTGCTTTCGCTCTGTATTTTCAGCTGATTAACATCATAGAGCAGGAATACGAACAACGGCAGCAATTGAGTCGTTATGAAGCAGAAACAGAGGCTATGGAGCCGGAAACACCGTCTAATGTTAACTATTCCTCCAATCAAAGAGAAGATGATGCGCCTGTTAGCAAGGGAATAGCAGCAGCCTTCCTGAAAAAGAATTATCTCGAAAAGGCGCAAGTCAAACCAAAAGGTACTTTTGCTGCCTTGTTTCCCTATTTATTCAAACTGAATGTACCACCCCAGCAAATTCAACGTCTAATTGCACATCTGGATGTGCGGTTAGTTTTTACAGCGCATCCGACGGAAATTGTTCGTCATACCATCCGGGATAAGCAGCGACAGGTGGTACAACTTTTGCAAAAACTGGATACCTTGGAAAATCACTCTGGGAGTACACCAGGAGCATATCCTTGGGAAGCAGTAGATGTCCGCGAACAATTGCTCGAAGAGATTCGCCTGTGGTGGCGTACAGATGAACTTCACCAGTTCAAACCCACAGTGCTAGATGAAGTAGATTATGCCCTGCACTACTTCCAAGAAGTTTTATTTGATGGCATTCCCCAACTGTATAAACGTTTCAAACACGCTCTATCCAATACCTTTCCTTGGCTTGAACCACCGAGTAAAAACTTTTGCTCTTTTGGCTCATGGGTAGGCTCAGACAGAGATGGAAACCCATCAGTCACACCTGAAATCACCTGGAAAACAGCTTGCTATCAGCGCAAAATGGTGATCGGGAGATATATTCAGTCAGTGAAAAATCTGATTGAATTGTTGAGTGTGTCGATGCACTGGAGTGATGTTTTACCAGACTTACTGGAATCTCTAGAATTGGATCAGTCCCAATTGAGTGAAGTCTACGATGCACTGGCACTGCGTTATCGACAAGAACCTTATCGGCTCAAACTGGCTTACGTACTGAAACGGCTGGAAAATACTCGCGATCGCAATCTCGCTTTGTACAATCGGGAAACGCCAACAAATCAAGACAGCCCCCTGTATCGTTCGGGAGCCGATTTTTTAGCAGAACTGCGAATGATTCAGCGCAACTTGACAGAAACAGGTTTAAGTTGTCGAGAATTAGAAAATCTGATTTGTCAGGTAGAAATTTTTGGTTTTAACTTGACACAGTTAGATATCCGCCAAGAATCATCCCGCCACGCCGATGCGCTCAATGAAATACTGGAATACCTGCAAATATTACCTCAACCTTACAACGAACTCTCCGAGGAGCAAAAAGTTGCTTGGCTTACAGGCGAACTGCAAACTCGCAGGCCATTAATTCCCGCAGAATTGCCATTTTCCGAAAAAACCAACGATGTAATTGAAACCTTTCGCGTCGTGCGATCGCTCCAACAAGAATTTGGTCTGAACATCTGCCAAACTTACATTATCAGTATGTGCCGCGACGTGAGCGACGTGTTGGAAGTATTGCTTTTAGCTAAAGAAGCCAGACTTTTTGACCCCGCCATTGCCGTCGGAACTATTCAAGTTATCCCCCTTTTTGAGACAGTAGAAGACTTACAACGCTCTAGAAGCGTCATGCGGAAACTGTTTGAACTGCCGTTATATCGCGCTTTATTAGCCGGTGGTTACGAACAGACAAAAACAGAAGGTGCAGATGAAAATTCACCCTCCCCTGCCCCCCCTGCCTCCCCTGCCTCCCATGCCCCCCTGCTCCCCTGCTCCCCTGCCTCCTCCATCACCCCCAACTTACAAGAAGTAATGCTGGGGTATTCTGACAGCAACAAAGACTCTGGTTTTTTAAGCAGTAATTGGGAAATTCATAAAGCTCAAAAATCACTGCAACAAATAGCAGAAAACTACGATCTAAATTTGCGAATTTTCCACGGACGCGGCGGTTCTGTGGGACGAGGTGGGGGCCCTGCTTACGAAGCGATTTTGGCTCAACCAGGTCATAGTATCAATGGGCGAATCAAGATTACCGAACAAGGAGAAGTTTTAGCTTCCAAATATTCCTTGTTGGACTTGGCTTTGTATCACATGGAAACCATCACCACGGCTGTGATTCAAGCCAGCCTGCTGCGGACAGGGTTTGATGATATTGAACCCTGGAATGAGATTATGGAAGAATTAGCAGCGCGATCGCGTCAACATTATCGTGCTTTAATTTACGAACAGCCTGATTTTGTCGATTTCTTCCACGAAGTAACTCCTATTGAAGAAATTAGCCAACTGCAAATTAGTTCCCGTCCCGCACGTCGTCCATCTGGTAAAAAAGATTTAAGCAGTCTGCGAGCTATTCCTTGGGTATTTAGCTGGACGCAAACCCGCTTTTTACTTCCTTCGTGGTATGGCGTTGGCACAGCATTACAAGAATTCCTGAACGTAGAACCAGAAGAACACTTGAAATTACTGCGCTACTTTTACGTTAAGTGGCCCTTTTTCAAGATGGTGATTTCTAAGGCCGAGATGACTTTGGCAAAAGTAGATATACAAATGGCACATCACTACGTCCAAGAACTCTCAAAACCAGAAGATCAACTTCGTTTTGCCAAGGTGTTTGACCAAATTGCTAGCGAGTTCTATCTGACAAAGGATTTGGTCTTAAAAATCACCGATCACAATCGACTGTTAGATGGCGATCCAATATTGCAACGATCTGTGCAGTTACGCAATGGCACAATTGTCCCCTTAGGATTTATCCAAGTTTCACTACTCAAGCGTCTACGGCAGTCCCAAAATACTACTGCTACTTCTGGAGTAATTCATTCTCGTTACAGCAAAGGCGAGTTACTGCGAGGAGCATTGTTAACTATTAATGGTATTGCAGCCGGGATGAGAAATACAGGTTGATTGGGAATGGGGCATTGGGCATAGGGCATAATGACCAATGACCAATGACAAATGACAAATGACAAAAAACAGAATTTTAATTTGCACTTTCTTGGCGCTGTCATCAGGTTTTTTTGGCGCTTACACCAGTGGGCAAATTACCATAATGCTGCATAGTCAAAAGTGTCAAAACCAACCTTGGGGTTTAAAGGAGATGTGCAACGCTTGGATTACACCAGGAGCAATATGGCAAGGTAGCACAACAGGGCTATGGACAGGCACTATCTTAGGGGCATTTGTTGGTGGTGTGGTGACGCGACAAGCTCGTGATTAATAAAGAGACCACGCAGTTGTAAGGACGCAAAGCCTTGCGCCCCTACAACAAATGTGGTTCAAATACATGAAAACTTCTGTAAACGTGAGTTCGGGCAACTTTGGTGTCAGTAACGCTGGTAAAATCTACCCATAGCGAAGAAGAGTAAATCACCATGCCTACCGAAACTAACCCAGGGAATCAAACTACTACAGGAGCTGATGCGATTGATGAAGCGATCGCACAGGGAATTGATTTTGATGGTTCTCCCATTCCACCTGCCAAGCTAGAACTTTATGGTAAAGTTATGGCGCTAGAAAGCAATAGACAGCGCAGTGGTGTATCTAATACTATGCGATCGCGTATTGTACGAATTGGCGCAAAACACATTCCCCAAGCAGAACTCGATCAATTACTTATAGATGCTGGTTTCGCACCCCTAAAAGAGAAAGAAATTGCTTTTTTTTATAGCGGCAAATAATTGTTAATGTTTTACAACAGTTTTCATTTATTTGAACCAAATATGTTGTAGGGGTACAGCAATGCTGTACCCTCAATTCTTTACCTCAAACATAGCAAATTGCCATCGATATTTTGGCTTCTTCAAGAATTTCCCGATCGGGTTGAAAAGTGTATCTTCAGCAAGATATTGTCAATTTCCTCTTGTGTTTGAATTGGCAGATGGCTATATGTACTTAAGTAATAGCTAAAAGACTTGGAGAACACATGTCAGGAACCACGTCAAATTCAGAAATGCAATACCGAGTTATTGGTAGTACAGGAGAGAAAGTTTCCGCCATCGGATTGGGTGGTTGGCACATCGCCTTGAAGCACGTTGATGAGGAACTAGGTATCCAAATTGTTAGAACCGCCATCGATCGCGGCATCAGCTTTATGGATAACAGTTGGGATTACAACGGTGGAGTCAGCGAGATTCGCATGGGAAAAGCGCTAGGCGATGGCTATCGAGACAAAGTGTTCCTAATGACGAAAATTGATGGTCGCTCTAAAAAAGCAGCAGCAAAACAGCTAGACGAATCACTGCAACGCTTGCAAGTTGATTGCATCGATCTGGTTCAGCACCACGAAATCCTGCGGCACGAAGACCCGCATCGAGTTTTTCACGAAGAAGGGGCGAATGCTGCCTTGATTGAAGCACGGAAAGCTGGCAAACTCCGATATATAGGTTTTACTGGGCATAAAGACCCCTATGTTCATCTGCATATGCTGGAAGTTGCAGCCACTAACGGGTTTAAATTTGATACAGTGCAGATGCCTCTGAGTGTGATGGATGCCCACTACCGAAGCTTTGAAAAGCTGGTTTTACCAGAGCTAGTTAAACAAAACATCGGCGTTTTGGGAATGAAAAGCTTGGCAAACGGTATTCTTTTACGGTCAAATACTGTAACGCCAATTGAGTGTTTACACTATGCTTTGAATCTGCCCACATCGGTTGTGATTACCGGAATTGACAGCATGGAGATTTTAGAGCAAGCTTTTGAAGCAGTGCGGACGTTCCAGCCAATGAACGACGAGCAAGTGCGATCGCTCTTAGCAAAAACGGCAGAAGCGTCATCACGCGGCGAGTTTGAGCCTTTCAAAACCTCATCAATCTTCGACAGCACTGCCCAAAATCAAGATTGGCTGGGAGAAGAACCACAGGGCATCCAGGAATTGATGTCAGCATCAAGAAAATAAACTCAATACCAATATATTTTGAATTCTAGAAACTTGATTAATGAATTTAAAATTATAAAAACTATGGAGCGATCGCCACGGAAACTATAACGAAAATTGCCAAAGAACGTGAATATCTTGATATTATTCTGGTTTTATACATTAAATAAATCCAGAATCATATCAAAATTAGCACGATTAATATTGCTAATGCAGTATTTGAGCGGATCGTAAGACCTCGCAATACGTGTGGAAACCATGAGGTTGAAGCTGATTCAGGAAGACTCAGCCTTACTTTATCTATGTAGTATCAAAGTAACCAAAATGTATTATAACAGTATAAATGATACATTTTAACCATCTATAAAATACTACGCCGCAATAATCTGATTCTCTTAGGATTACTATTGTCATGAATACTACGACTTTCTCTCAACTTAAGTCACATAGTAATATTTAATACATAATTCATCAATTATCAGCCATTCTATGCCTATCCATTAGCACAATTAATCACGGGATCGCTTGCTGTATTCTTCATGATTTGTTACAAAAGTACAAAGAACTTCTAGAGACCCAAAACCACATGTTCGGCGGACTTACTGGTTTACAAGATCCTAAAGGCACAGATTGGGGAGAGCGAATGCTCAACACAGTCGCCAGCCAAACGATTCGCCACCTGTTTAGCACGAGCGAGTCAGTAGAAGTCTTTGTGCGCTGCTATCCTTCCAGCAAGCTCTTGCAAGGCAGCATTGATAGCTTCAAAATGAGCGGCCGTGGCTTGGTGATTCGGAGAGATTTCGCGGTTGAGGAGATGTCGTTTGAAACTGATGCGGTGGCCATTGACTTCGGCTCGGTTTTAAAGGGCAAACTTAGCCTTAAGCAACCTACTCAAGCGATCGCTCAAGTAATCTTATCAGAAGCAGGCATAAACCAAGCTTTTAATGCAGAACTGGTGAAAAAGCGCTTGCTTAACCTCACCGTACCATCACTGACAGAATTATCTGGTGGAGAACCAGTCTCCTTTACAGATGTTCAGGTACAGCTATTGCCAGAAAATCGCTTACAGCTTGTAGCAAAAGCAGATTTAAATAATGGCGAACTCGTACCCCTGAACATGATTTTAACTGTAGGTATTGAAAGACGGCGGCGAGTTTCTTTCAAAGATCCGAAAATTCAACTTGACCAAGTGCCAGAAGGGCAACGGGAAATCTCGCAAACCTTGAGCGTAGCACTAGTAGAAATTTTAGATAATATGGTCGATTTGGATCGTTTTGATCTTGATGGAGTGAAAATGCGCCTCAACCGATTAGAAACTGAAGGTCAAAAAATTATTTTCAGTGGATATGCTGAAATTGAACGTATTCCAAATAGTCCTTAATCCAAAATTATAGGCAAAAAATTAAAGTATAGTGAAGCTTTAAACAAATTAAATACCGCCTAGATGATTCTAGACGGTAATTTAAATCTTTAGTTTTTGGAGAAAGTTAGGAGTTATTAATTACTCCTAACTTTTAACTTTTTATCTTCCCACACCTACATATTGGAATCCAGCGCGGATCATTGCTTCGGGGTCGAGGAAGTTACGACCGTCGATGATAACGGGGTGGGCCATCAGTTTCGCCATCTTCACATAGTCCAGAGTGCTGAATTGCTGCCATTCGGTGACAAGTACTAAGGCATCACAGCCGTCAGCGAGTCTTTCGGCATCGGTTTCTACTAGCACACCAGAAAGTCCATGACGTAGACCTGTTTGGGAAACAATGGGGTCATAGGCTTTAACTTTAGCTCCCAGTCGGTTTAGCTGCTCAATTAGGTTGAGTGCTGGGGCGTCGCGCAAGTCGTCGGTATCGGGCTTGAAGGTCAGTCCGAGTAGTCCGACTGTTTTGCCTTTGAGAATTTTCAGAACTTGTTGGAGTTTTTCCAAAGCAATCAACCGCTGACGTTCGTTGACACTGACAGCAGATTTCAGTAGCTGGGCTTCATAACCATAGTCATCAGCAGTGTGAATCAGAGCGGAGACATCTTTGGGAAAACAAGAACCACCCCAACCAATACCAGCTTGTAAAAACTTGTTACCAATGCGGGAATCTAGACCAATACCTCTAGCTACTTGGGTGACATCAGCACCAACGCGATCGCAAATATTAGCAACTTCGTTAATAAAACTAATCTTAGTGGCTAAAAAGGCATTAGCAGCGTATTTAATCATCTCCGCCGAACTCAGGTCTGTTGCCAGAATTGGCACTGGGGGTAAAGATTGATCGTCAGCGTACTTGCGTTCTACAATTGGGGCATACAGTTGTTGCATTAAAGCTACTGCTCTTTGGCTATTGCCTCCTAGTACGATGCGATCGGGGTTAAAGGTGTCGTGAACTGCCGAACCTTCACGCAAAAACTCTGGGTTGCTGACTACATCAAACTCGGCTACAAATTCAGGTAATTTCTCATCACTCGGCACTCCACCTGCGGGTATCAGTGTTTTCTGCCGCTCTGCAACACCATCTAGAACAAGCATCCGCACCCAGTCACCTGAGCCAATGGGTACTGTAGATTTATTCACTATGACTTTATAACCACCGTTGAGATTTTCACCAATCCCACGAGCTACAGCTTCGACGTAACGAGTATCACTTTCACCAGTGGGCAAAGGTGGCGTTCCCACAGCAATAAACAGAATTTCTCCGTGGGAAACTCCAGCAGCAAGATCGCTAGTAAAATGAATCTTCTCTGTTTGAATGGCAGACTGCATAATTTCTGAGAGTCCCGGCTCAAAAATTGGAGACTGCCCAGACTTCATTAACTTAACTTTTTCTTCGTTGTTGTCTACGCAAATTACATCATGCCCAATATGAGCCAAGCAAGCGCCTGTAACTAAACCAACGTAACCAGTACCAATAACGCAAACACGCATTTATTTAACTCCTCACTTATTTGGGTTTAATCTTCAAAAAGAAATTATCAATTTTACACTTAGACGCTTGGGAAAAATCAGCAACTAAATATACTAGCTACCGATGGGGTTAGCCTGCATGAAAATTTAGAGCGACGCTAGACGTAACTCAGGTGGTTGAATTATTGACATCGCTTTGAATGCGATCGCGAAAATCTTCTATTGTTAGTTTTAAACCCTCTTGTAGAGGAATGGTAGGTTCCCAATTTAACCAAGTTTTTGCCTTTGTGATATCAGGCTGGCGACGTCGGGGATCGTCCGAAGGTAGTGCCTCGAATTTAATCTGCGCGTCTGGATTGATCATATTTTGCACAGTTTGTGCCAATTGTAAAATCGTGTATTCACCAGGATTACCCAGATTGACTGGGCCAATGTAGTCGCTATTCATTAGGCGGATGAATCCTTCTACCAAATCGGAAACGTAGCAGAAACTACGAGTTTGCGAACCATCACCGTACACGGTTAAAGGATTACCCTGTAAGGCTTGAACTATAAAGTTGCTCACCACCCGACCATCATTTTCTAACATTCTCGGTCCGTAGGTGTTGAATATCCGCACAACTCGAATATCAACTTTATTTTGCCTGTAGTAATCAAATGCTAGAGTCTCAGCAATTCTTTTACCTTCGTCATAGCACGAACGTATTCCAATCGGATTGACGCTACCTCTATACTCTTCAGTTTGGGGATGAACTTCTGGATCTCCGTATACTTCACTAGTGGAAGCTAAGAAAAACCTCGCTTTCACACGTTTAGCTAGCCCCAACATATTCAGTGTTCCCATCACGTTGGTTTTAACGGTTTTAACTGGGTTGTACTGGTAATGTACTGGTGAAGCAGGACAAGCTAAATGATAAATTTGATCGACTTCTAACCGAATTGGTTCGGTAATATCGTGACGGATCAATTCAAAGTACGGATGGTCTAACCATTTTAAAATGTTGCGTTTATGACCAGTGTAAAAATTATCCAAGCATATTATTTCATGCCCAGCAGCCATTAGTCGGTCGATGAGATGGGAACCAATAAACCCAGCACCGCCCGTCACCAAAATTCTCATAGTTTCCCAGTTACTTACAAATATTTTCAGTAGCTATTGCACTTACTTTTAGATTACCCACCTTGGGCACAAAAATACAAAACAAAAAAAAATAACAAGGCTCAATCCAAAATTGTTGTTGAACTTACCTATTTTTTCACAGTTGTAGTTTTGTTATATTTTTACCTGTTTTCTTAAGAATTTAATTAGCAAAATAACAGAAATTGTTTAAAAGTTGTTTGTTGTTCAGCCGAACTTTATCAAATCTTCAAAAATATAAAGTATTTTTACGGTTATCAAGTTTTTAATTGGATACAAAAAATTAGTCGAGATGGCGTTGACACTCGCGCTACAAATATATCCAAATAATACAGATGTAAATCCCTACAGCTTATTCATTTATTAACAATATTTTCGGAAATTTGATGCCTCCGGCGGACTATTCTAATGCAGCCCAGGTTTACTTACTTGAACTGTATTCTGCTTTACATCATACAGCAGATGTAATGCTGCTAGCCGTGGTAGACATAATTAAATTTGTGCTTTGAGTGCGTTGCGGTTCTCCAAGCATAATAATTGAGCAGGTGAGTTGTCTGGCTAACTGGGTTGTGACATCGCTAATGGCTAACCCTCCAGGACTGGTACGATTACGTATAAAAGGTAAAACTACTAAATCATATAATCTTGCTGCCTGTAAAATCGCTTGGGCAACATTTTCGTGAGCGATGATTTGAATTTCTGGGGCATTGGCTAAAGCCAATTTAGATACCAATAAGGAGAGATGCGATCGCCTCCAAGCAATTTTACTAGAACTAGTACGGCGATCGCACACATTCAGCACAGTAATGTGGCTCTGATTTGCCTGTGCTAGCAGCTGGGCAAATTGTACGGGTTGTAATGTTGGTGCTGTTAAGTTTTCTATTGGTACTAAGATCCGCTGAATTTTTTTCGGTGATTCTACTAGACGTGTCACTGCTACTGGACAATGAGATGCCCAAAGCACACCATCAATCACATTCCCAAATAAACGCGCTCGTAACCCAGTCCGTTTACCCCAACCCATAACAATTAAATTAGCCTTTTGTTCGCGAGCCGCTCTGCTAATTCCTTGAGCAAAAGCATCATCGATTCGCAGCATTGGTTCTGCGGCTACGCCCAAGGTTCGACTTTGTGTCGTGGCTTTATTCAATAACCACTCACTCCGTTGTAGAGACGCTTCTAACTGGGGTGCATCCATGTGAGCAGCAGCAGTAGCGATCGCCAGGGGTATAATTTTGCCATGAGACTGACGTGCTAATAACGCTGCCATTTCAATCAAATACTGCTGGGTCTGAGGATTATATATAGGTACGACTATAGTAAAAGCATTGTCTGTTTTTGATGCATTCTCCTCAGCTAGGGGTGGTGCTGGATCTTCATCTGGTGGGGAATTCAAACTCACAGCTATTCGACTAGTTATCAACGGCCCCAAGGTTGATGTGACCACCATTAAAACAATCACACTATGTAATACTTCTACTGGCAGCAACCCAGACTGATATCCCACTAAAGTTGCTGCTAACGTTGTACCAACCTGGGGTAGTGACAGCGACCACATCGTTAGCATTTCTTGCCATTTATAGCGGTAAACCAGTTTTGTCAACAAAGCTGCGATCAATTTACTGATAATCAAACCAACTACGACCGACAGCGTTAATTTGAGCGTGTTCAGATTATTCACAAAGGCGGGTAAATCGATCAGTAAGCCAAGGTCAACAAAGAAAATAGGAATGAACAGCACACTGCCAATAAATACCACCTTTTCTTTGACTGGACCTTCACCCACAGCTTCATTCACTGCCAAACCCGCTAAAAAAGCACCAACAATTTTTTCTACCCCAATCAATTGAGCGCCCACAGCTGCCAGAAACACAGAAAGCAACACAAATAAAAACTTGTTTCCTTCATCGTCTCCAGACCGTTTGAAAAATTCTTTGCCTGCCCAATCAAAGCCTGTCACAACAGCCACAGAGTAAATAATTAACCAACCAGACAAAGTTAGTAGTTTCGCAAAGCTGAATGCTTCAGTATGAGAGACAGCTACACAAATGGCTAATATTAATACTGCACCAATGTTTGTAAAAATCGTAGCTCCAATGGTGACAGTAACAGCTTCGTTGTTTATTACTCCCAAACGACTGATTATGGGGTATGCCAAAAGGGTATAGGAAGCAAATAAAGAGCCAATTAAGATTGAAGTATTCCAGCCATAGCCGAAAATCAGCCCTACTAAGGTTCCCATGAGTAGGGGTACACTGAAAGTAAAACTAGCAAACCCAAAAGCACGACTTTTTTTCCGACGAAACTGTTCTAAATCAATTTCTAGCCCAGCGACAAATAGCAAATAAATTAACCCAATGTCTGATAGTAGGTTAATCATGGGTGAGTCAGACTGAAAAAGATTCCAACCTGAGGGCCCAAGTACTAGCCCTGAGAAAACCAAACCCACTAATCCTGGTAATCTTAGCCGCTCAAACATGATGGGTATAACTAAGATGACCACCAGCAAAATAGCAAAGGGAACAATTGGTTCTTTGCCAAGAACTTGGGAAGTTGGTTCCAGAACAAGAACTTGTGATATTAGTTCCATATATAGGAATTGAAGGGGCTATGGTAAAACAGCGATTACCTTGGAGGCGATCGCCCGATCAATATGAATAGATAGGGAAGCCACCTGACAAAAAATCAAAAATCTTCTTAATTTACACTAACTAGGCAATTATTTAAGAATTAACTACCTACGGGTGGATTTGACTCAAAATGAATCGTAAGCGATCGTAGTCGTCTTTAAGTAGCACACTTAAACTACGTCCAGCTTTAATTAGCCATTGTCGGTCAGCTTTGCGTAACTGGTATACATCTCGAATGGCAGCTGCGGCTAAAGACTCGATTGGCGCACCATTTATACACAGCAGTGTCCGTAAAAAATCTAGTTCTTCAGTAAATTTAATGATAGCTTCTGGTTCACATCGATAAACAGCTTGATGAATTTGCGGGGGACGGGGTGGAAGATACTGATATACTCTTTGGTTATAACTTTGATTTTGCGAAGATAGTTCAAATCCCACGATCGCAGCCCTAAATTCTGTGCGGAGCATGGCAAATATTTGGGGTTGTTCTTCCCGTAAGTCTTGCAAGGACAACCCTAATGCTCTTGCTCTGTGTACGGAATCTATGGGCATAGTTGTGGCATAATACACTACAGCATAAATTTGATTGCCAGATTCCTCATCTACAGAACAGACCCAACTACCAAAGGGTGGCATGGAGGGAAAGCTTAAATCTTCTGGCTCTAAACACTGAGCTAAAAATTCAGTACTAGTAGTTTCAATCACCTCCGCAATGTGGTTCGGATGGCGATCGCCAGTGGCAAACTGTGGTAGGGGGAGGCGCATAGTGATTTAGTCATTAGTCATTCGTCATTAGTCATTAGTTTTTGCCAAATGACAAAGAACAAATGACTAATGACTAATTTTATTTGGCTTTTTTACGTCCGGCGGTAGTTTCTACGAGTTCCAATTCGCTCAAACGAAAGGTAACTAATTTATCCCAGTTACCACCTTCAAATAATACGGCTACTTTGCCATCACTCACCCGTTGCACGAGTCCTTCGTAGCGATAATAGGTATCTGCGGGATTCTTAATACGAACAGTTGCTCCAGGCAGAATCATTTTTTTAGCCTCGTTTGTTTCCTTTTAATAGCTTAATACTTGTTAATAGTCATTTGTCATTAGCGAAGGACAAAGGACAAATGACTAATGACGAATCAATAATACTTCTGTTTTTGTCGAAAATTTGCTACCGATTCTACTATTCCCAAGGAAATGAAGTTGGTCAGCATCGCAGAACGCCCATAACTCATCCAAGGTAAGGGAATTCCTGCCACAGGTGCTAAACCAACAGTCATGCCAATGTTGACAATCAGCTGAAACACAATCATGGACAAAACACCAATAGCCAACAAAGAACCAAAGTTATCTTTGGCGGTTTGGGCAATATGCAGTAGACGGAAGCAAATTAAGCAGAAGACAAACAGTACTAACAAACAACCGACAAAACCAAATTCTTCCCCTACTGCGGAGAAAATAAAGTCTGTATGCTGTTCTGGTACAAAATTCAGTTGTGTCATGGGCCCCTTGAACAGACCCCATCCCCAGATTTCACCAGCACCAATAGCAATGCGAGATTGGATTAAGTGATATCCAGCACCGAGTGGATCGTGATCGGGATTCATGAATACAGTTAGTCGGTCTTTTTGATACTCTTTCAAAACATGGTTCCAGGCGAAGACTCCTAATTCGCCACCCAGTATATTGAGAGTCCACGCACCGATAGCACCCAAACCAAATCGACGCCAGGGAAGAGTTTGCCAGCCCACAATAGCCATTGCAACTGACCAAATTAATCCTAATGGGCCAAAAGATAGTTCTTTGAATAAAACTATCGGCGCTGTTAAAGGCCAAGAGATACTAAACAAAATGGCGGCAACCACCGGAGAAATCATCAGAATTAACCAGCCTGGGTTAGCATTTGCCCAGTAAAGCATTCCTAAGACGATCGCACCAAATACCAGTGATGTTGCTAAATCTGGCTGCAAAAATACTAATCCCCAAGGTATAGCGGTGATTGCCAGAACGCGGAAAACACCTTCGAGGCTAGAAGCAGTCCGTCTGTGTAGCAAAGCTGCTAATGTGATAATCATGCCTACTTTGGCAAATTCTGAGGGTTGCACGTTAAAACCGGCGATACTAATCCACCGTTGTGCCCCTTTGGCGCTAGTACCAGCAATCATCACGGCAATTAAACTGAAGTTCGTCAGTGTGTATGTTACCCAGTGCCACTGCATCAAGAGTTCGTAACGAATGCGAGATAAAAATAGGGCTATAAGCACGCCGATACCCGCTACCATCCAGTGCCACCACCAGTCAGTTACTGGCTGCTTCAGTTCCGTACTGAGAATCATCAGGCCGCCAAAAATACTAACAGCAATCGGCAAACAAAAAAGTAGCCAATCTACATGCTGCCAGGGCTTAACCCAAGACTTCCAGCGAATTTTGGGGAGCGATCGTTTTAACAACATTGTGCCAGTTTAGACTTTAGCTTTAATTGTTGGGGTTTGGGAATTGGTCAATAATCAATATTTATTCTTCCCCAACTTCTCTAATCCCTAACACCCAATTTCTAGTATTCCCAAGCTATAGCCCAGGAAGTAGATAGAAATATAAAATTTATAATTATGTCAGGGCAGCAACTGATACTTTACCAGCAATGGTAAGAGCGATCGCTGTTAATGCTTTGGCTGAAGCTGAATCTGGGTCGCCAACAACTATCGGTACACCGCTATCACCACCAACTCGCGTAGAAATCTCTAGCGGCACGCACCCCAACAGTGGTACTCCCAATTCAGCAGCTGTTTTGGAGCCACCACCGGAACCAAAGATGTCATATTGCTTATCTGGTCGATCGGGGGGGATAAAATAGCTCATATTTTCCACGATCCCCAATACCGGAACATTCATCTGTTGGAACATCCGCAATCCCTTGCGAGAATCTAACAGAGCTACGTTTTGCGGTGTGGTGACAATTACCGCCCCTGCCATTGGCACTGCTTGCGTTAAAGTTAACTGAGCATCTCCTGTTCCCGGTGGCATATCTACAATCAAATAGTCCAGTTCACCCCATTGCACTTGATAGAGAAACTGGCGAATTACACCATTGAGCATAGGCCCCCGCCAAATTACTGGTTGATCTCGGTCAATTAAAAAGCCCATTGAAACTAATTTGACGCCGTGATTAAAAGCAGGTTCCAGGATTTCACCTGTTTCAGTAGAACGCACAGTAATTTGAGCATCAGACAAACCCAGCATGGTTGGGTCATTGGGCCCGTAAATATCAGCATCTAGCAAGCCGACTTTCGCCCCAGTTTGGGCTAGAGCCACTGCAACATTTACCGCCACGGTACTTTTACCAACGCCACCTTTACCGCTGGATACAGCAATGATATTTTTGACTCCAGAAATGCCAGTGCGATCGGGTAAACTTTTTTGTTGTGGTGTTTCTGCCGTCACTTCTATGCTGACATCTGTCACGCCTGGAAGTTTTTTGACAGCTTTCTGACAGTCTTCGACAATAAATTCACGTAAAGGACAGGCAGGGGTGGTTAACACTAAAGTGAAACTAACCTTACCACCGTCAATTTTTACGTTGCGAATCATATTCAGTTCTACCAGACTTTTGCGGAGTTCTGGGTCTTCCACTGGTCGCAAAATTTCTAAGACAGAGCGGGAATCGAGGACATCGTACATAAAAATTCAAAATTCAAAATGAATAAATACACTTGTGGGGAACATCTTAGCTATTAACTGGATGCCTTCTTAAGTAAAGTCAGCTAAGTTTTATCACTGTTACTGCCGTGATAAAACTTAGCAAATTGCATTATTACCTAATAGAATCTTAACTTTCTTTGGGCATTAGGCATTGGGAGTACTGAGTGCTGTTAGCGGAAAGCTAAGGTTTAGCCCGTGCTGAGTTAGGAGTTAAAAGTTAGGAGTTAAGAGTTAAGAGTTAGGAGTTTTGTTTATCTCCTTGTCCTCTTGTCCCCTCATCTCCCTGCCCCCTGCTCCTCTGCTCCCTTACTTCTTCCCCAATCCTCACTACCTAAAAATCAAAACAACTGTCATTAAGGGATTTTTTATTACCAGATACCGCTGGTAATGCCGTCTTTTCTACTGCCTCGACTAAAGAACGTGCAACTCTGTCTGCATAAGGACGGGATAAAGACCAAATCAGAGGTGATAACCAACCCCGTAACGTTACAGAATAAGATAAACAAGTACCACAAACCGTTGACTCTACTTGGTAAGTTACTCGTTCCTCTATTCCAGGAATCGCCATTACTCGGATACTCAGCATCTCTCTGGGATTGACGCGTTCCACAAAAATTCTGATGGGAATCGGCGAAAAGCGTGTTACAGCTTGAAAAATTAATCCTGGTTTGGGTACTAATCCGTGGGGAACATTAGTACTCTTAAGTTGTGGATGCCAAGAAACATCTGTTAAGTCAACCACTTTTTGCCACAGTTCATCTACAGAAGCAGAACTAATCTCTCGATATGTCCACACCAGAGAAGCGCAAAACCGACGACGTTTGCGGTGGATGAATTTGGATAACCAACCTTGCATTTTCCTAATCCTCCTCCCTAGATACTTTCTGGTAACTCTGGTATGGTGTACAACTACGAGCAATTGCTAAATTAAAACTTTCTCAAAAATGTCCTAAACATAGCAAGCCTCGATTTGGTAAAGACCCTAACAGCCGACATCAGCAATATGGCAAAGTTCTGAGTAGACCAGTCAAATCCTTGATACCTCAAGCTTAAGACTAAAATTTAGTCTTTATACCAGAATATTCCAATTCAGAATTTCAAAAAAAATTAATTCAATATACAAGCCTATACGCATTTGAGGGAAAATAACTCTAGTGATGCCCATCAATCGGATAAATGCCTAACCCAGGAAGAAAAAAGCGGGTTGGGCAAATAAAGCTAGATTGTTGGCGCTTGTTTCCCTCAAATTTTAAAATGAAAAATTTGTGGCTTTCTGGAAATTGTAATTTAGGTTCGGGAATCTATGTTGACCAACTCGCAAACACCAACTGTAGAAGCAGAATCATCAAAGTCTTTGCCAGCACCTGATGCCCAGACTAGGGTCAGTCAGTTTATGAAACAACTGCAAGACGAAATTACCGAATCATTAGCGAAACTAGATGGTGTGGCTAAATTTAATGAAGATAGTTGGGAACGCCCAGAAGGAGGGGGAGGGCGATCGCGCGTACTGCGAGAAGGTGCAATATTTGAACAAGCCGGTGTAAACTTTTCTGAAGTTCAGGGTTCCCATTTGCCACCTTCAATTTTAACCCAACGCCCAGAAGCCGCAGGGCATGGCTTTTATGCCACAGGGACTTCAATGGTATTACATCCTCGCAATCCTTATGTGCCCACAGTTCATCTCAATTATCGCTACTTTGAAGCGGGGCCAGTGTGGTGGTTTGGTGGCGGTCTAGACTTGACACCTTATTACCCCTTTGCTGAAGATGCGGCACATTTACACAAAACATTAAAGCAAGCTTGCGACCAACACCACCCAGAGTATTACCCGGTGTTTAAGCGCTGGTGTGATGAATATTTCTATCTCAAGCATCGTGATGAGACACGGGGTGTCGGTGGTCTATTTTTTGATTACCAAGATGGCCAAGGTGCTTTATACCGCGGCCCAAATCCCAGTGGGGAAGCTGCCATTTATAGCAACCAGGTAGGAACACCAGCAACCCGCAATTGGGAAGATTTGTTTGGCTTTGTACAAGGCTGTGGCAGAGCATTTTTACCAGCTTACGTACCAATTGTAGAACGGCGACATGGGATAGAGTATGGCGATCGCCAACGGAATTTTCAACTCTACCGCCGAGGACGGTATGTAGAATTTAACTTGGTTTATGACAGAGGTACTATTTTTGGTCTGCAAACCAATGGACGCACCGAATCAATTCTCATGTCCCTACCTCCTTTAGTGCGCTGGGAATACGGCTATCAACCGGAACCCAATTCCCCCGAAGCCGAGTTGTATGAAACCTTCCTTAAACCTCAAGATTGGATCAACTGGACACCACATTAATTGGGCATTGGGCATTGGTTATTAATTCTTTATCCCTCACTTCCTCATCTCCCCCACCTTTCTCATCTCCCTATGTCCCATGCCCCATGCCCTATTCCCAATGCCCTATTCTCCACTATTTTGGTGAGTTATAACTACTAAAGTTAAGCACTTAGCCGAAAAAGGTGACAAATTTAGCTATAGCTTGTTAATCTCAAGTGACAGCATTAGAAAATTCTGTCACCAGTTAATCTTAAAAGGAATGCCACGGGGAGGGCTTTAGTGATTCATATAGATCAAAAAACTTATACAACCCAAGACGGAAACACCGTTATCGTCTTGACACCATCAGGCCGTCTGGATATCACCACTGCTTGGCAATTTCGCCTGAAGTTACAAGAGTGTATTTCCAAACTCAGTCGCCATGTGGTTGTAAATCTGGCTCAAGTAAATTTTATTGATAGTTCTGGTCTTACATCTTTGGTAGCTGGAATGCGTGATGCTGATAAAGTCAAGGGCAGTTTCCGCATCTGTAATGTACATCCAGAAGCCAAACTCGTGTTTGAAGTGACGATGATGGATACTGTTTTTGAAATCTTTGAAACAGAAGAGGAAGCTTTAGAAGGTGTACCTCGCAGCATTGCTAGCTAAAAAACAGTTAGAAGTTAGGAGTGAGGAGTGAGGAGTGAGGAGTGAGGAGTTAATTCAAAATTCATAACTCATAACTCATAATTCATAACTTTATCTTATTGAATACTGATTTCGCTTGGTGTAGCGATAAGGCCCCATAATCGCTCCCCAGGTTGCTTTTCCAGTTGCGGGATCGATTCCTTTGTCGTAGCTGTGAAATTCTGTCGCTGTAGCTGCAAAACCTAAAGAAACATGGATGCTATTGCCAAGATAAGTAAAGCTACAACGAGTCTCTGGAAGTGGGGTAGCGGTAAACTTATAGCGATCGCCAGCTAGTTTCTCCTGAGTAACTGTTAGGATACAACCTGGTAGTAAATCTAATTGTTCGGATGTCAGTGTGTTTAATAGAGCAGGATTATCACCTGCGCCTTTTAATCCACCTGGATCTTGAGGCATATAATATTGAACTTCCACCGTTGCGTCAGAGTCGCTGCTTTGACGCAACCGGATAATTCGTTGGCGATAAGGTTGATCTAAGGTATTAACGTTAGCCTGTTCAGCAAATAAGGTGATGCTATCTTCTAGGAACAGATTAACTGGTCTTTGCCACAGACGGAGGTGGACATACCAAACTGGTTCTGCTATGGCTTGTTCCCGATTATCAAATTCACCAGCTAGGTACTCACCTAAAGCAATTAACTGTGGCGAGAAGTTCATAAGTACAATAAATAAATCATTAAGGATAATAATTTTCGGCTAATTTTTTAGGAGAAAAGGTCTGATCTCCTGTAGCTATCAGCTTATAA
The DNA here is from genome assembly GCF_034530955.1 of Nostoc sp. DedQUE05. Taxonomy (NCBI): domain Bacteria; kingdom Bacillati; phylum Cyanobacteriota; class Cyanophyceae; order Nostocales; family Nostocaceae; genus Nostoc; species Nostoc sp. DedQUE05. The sequence continues at coordinate 50,643 of NZ_JAVRCB010000029.1, forward strand.
AATACTTCTAATGTGTATATATTGTAAATGAAACCGTTACCCGCTAAAAGCTCAACTTGGCAAAGTAGCCTTTAAGCGAGAAAATAAAGATACGTCGCCCTTAACATTTCTTTTTTCTTTGTGAATAACGTCCGTACAGTCTCTGATACAAAGCGAACTTTCTACAATCTTCACACCCGTCCGATCAACACTATTTATCGTCGGGTAGTAGAAGAATTGATGGTGGAAATGCATCTGCTGTCAGTAAATATCGATTTTAGCTACAATCCAATTTATGCCTTGGGTGTCGTCACTACTTTTGATCGCTTCATGGAAGGCTATCAACCAGAACGGGATCAAGAATCAATTTTTAACGCCTTATGTCAGGCTATAGAAACAGATCCGCAACAATATCGACAGGATGCCCAGAGATTGCAAGCTGTAGCTAAAGGTTTACCAGTTAAAGATTTAATTGGGTGGCTGGGTCAAACTACTTACTTAGATAGAGATGCTGACTTGCAAGCAACCCTACAAGCGATCGCCAATAATCCTAACTTTAAATACAACCGTTTGTTCGCAATTGGTGTATTTTCGTTATTAGAACAGTCAGATCCCGAATTAGTCAAAGACGAAAAGCAACTCACTGAGGCGCTAAAAGCGATCGCTGCTGGCTTGCATCTTTCTGATGACAAACTCAACAAGGATTTGGAGTTATACCGTTCTAACCTAGACAAAATGGCGCAAGCGCTAGTGGTGATGGCAGATATCCTCTCAGCCGATCGCAAAAAACGCGAGCAACGTAAACAACAATCAACTACTCCAGTTGCTCCTCCAAGTTCCAACGAATAGTTAGAATTTGGCAGTGATGAGTTAGGAGTTATGAGTGAGGAATTGTTAATAACTCCTAACTCCTAACTCTTTGCTTTATACGCCCAATATTTTGTAGATTAAGCTGTTAATTATAGTCAGCGTAAATGCCCCAATAACAGCACTCCAAATCCCATAACGCAAGCGAAAGCCCTCGACTAACCAAGCAGCAATACTAAAACAAACCACGGCAATCATAAATGTGAAAATGCCAGATAATAAGTCTAATGTGAGTAGATTTGGTACTGCAAAAATGAGGCTTAAAATTGGTCTGACTATTGCTGTCACGATACCAAGCACTGCGGCAGAAAGAAACGCTTTACCAGGAGTATCAATTTCAACTCCCAAAGGCAACTTACTAATTATCAACAAGCTGATAGCTGTTACGACCCAAACAATTAAAAGCGTTACGATGTTCATGCCACAACCCCTGATACTAATTAGTAGTTTGTAATTCGTAATTCAGACACACTGAAATACGCTTAATATAAGCGCTTTTCAATCTGTTAACCTATTTAGACATCCTTCTCCAATTTGGTATGAAATGTGGATGGTAATTGGTGATAAATTGCTCAATCTATAGGTGGAAAAATCTTTAAAGCTCAACCAATTATTTGTAAATTAGCAGTTTTTTTTTATCTAGCCGAAATTTATTCTAGATATCTTTAGGTTTGGGAAAAGACTTGCAGGGGAGGTGATGAATGGGGGACAAGGGGACAAGGGAGAAGAAGGAGTGGGGAGCAGGGGGAGAAATCAATTCAAAATTCAAAATTCAAAATTCAAACATTGTAGAACTTCTGCCTCCAGTCTCCTCTTTCCCAATGCCCAATGCCCCATGCCCCATGCCCAATTCCCCTTTCCCTATCTCATCTTTTAAGAGGAGGTTGGGTTTGTTTGGGTGCTACAGGCGCTTGAGGCGCTGGTGAGTTAGGAACTACGGGAGAAATGCCAGGATTGATAGGACTGATGCCTTGTCCAGCTGGAGGCTGAGTGATGCTAGGAAAGGGCACAGAATTAGGTGCTAAGGGGAATTTTGGGGTAATATTCCCTTCGGGATTGATTCCTGGTACTGCACCAGTTCCAGGATTGATTGGGAAAGAGGGGACAGTAGGCTGGTTAGGCGAGTTTATGGATGGTTGAGATGGGCCAGGAATAATTCCCAAAGAAACGCGATCGCCCCCTACTTGTCGTAGCAAATCTAATGTCTCAATCACATCATTGTAAGTTGCTGTGCGCGAAGCATTCAGCACAACAACAGCATTAGGGTTTGCTTGGAGATACTGTTTTAAACTCTGTCTCAAATCTTCCTGTTTTACAGGCTGTTTTTCTATGTAAGTATTGCCCACAGCATCGATGGTAACAATCACACTTCCACTTTGTGACGTTATTCCAGAGACTGTACTGGGGCTGGCTTTAGGCAAATCAACATTTATTGCCTGTTGCCGTGTAAATTGTAAAGCCGCTAATAAAAAAAATGTCAGGATACAAAAAACGACATCAATTAAAGGGATGATTTGAATTTGGACTTCTTCAATTGGAGTATGTAGATTAACTTTCATGTCTCATTCACAAACCTGGTTTGGGGGTTGAATTATTGACTATTAATTAGGTGTATTCGGGGGTTCAGGAGGTTCAGAAACTCTAGTCTTTCCTGGCTTGCGGGGTGGAGTGAAATTTTCTGGCACAATTGCTGATGTCCTATTGCTAAAGTCAGGAGGAGACTGGCGATAGAGCAATTCCATCTCATTCCCTGCCTTCCGAAAAACTTTGACTTGGTTGACTACAAAACTTTGAAATAGACGGTAAAATACCAAACTAATGATGGCAACTATTAGCCCACTTGCCGTACTAATTAAGGATTCACCAATACCAGTAGTCACCCCAGCGGTAGATTCAGTTCCCAAATCGCCAATCCGAATTGAGCGCAGAGAGTGGATTAAACCCAAAACTGTACCCAACAATCCTAGCAACGGCGCTAGAGCAATCACCGCTTCTAAAAGTTTTTCGCCCCTACGCATCCCAGCTAATTCGTCTTCTGCTGTAGCCTCCAGTGCTAGTCGAAAAGTTTCCGCATCAGTTTTGGCAAAACGTAGAGGGGCGTAGAGAAAACGCCCGACAGGCTGATGGCTTGCAAGTCTAGCCATGTCCGCAGCTACTTCCCAATTATCCTGGGCAGCATCTAAGACGCGATCGACTATTTGCTTTTCCTGAGTCAAAATTCGCAACCAGAACCACATACGCTCGAAAATGACGCTCAAAGCCAGAATCGACAAAATGAGTAAAGGCCACATAGCTGGCCCACCCTTGTAAAACAAATCTAAAATATCCACTGTTTAAATTTCCTCCCTCCAGGACTAAAGCAAATGTATTAAGGCATTTTAATTCTAGAGATTAATGCAAAATGAGGGACTTCCAAAATATAAATTTCTCGAAAACCTAAAAAAACAGTGCAAGGATCATGTATTTGACTGAGACTGCTGTACTAATTTGCTGCTGGGTAGGCAATCGAATCATAGACCGGTAATTTTTGGCATACTTTTGCTAGACTTCCTTGTAATACCAATTTGAAAAAAGAATGCAATACATAGATAAGACCTTACCCAACCCTCTATAAGGCTTTGGGGAGGGTGTGCGTCAGTAAGCGTGGGCATCTGGTCGCAAACATTTTTTAAATTGATATAACCTGAAATTTGATTACAGGATATTTTCACGTAAAGGAGAAAAATTTTGGCAGCAGTCCGAGTCCGCCAGCATGTTAATCCACTTGGTAAAAAGTATCAAACACCAGCAAGTCCCCAAGACTTGGAAGAAATTTATGCAAAGCCAAATCAACCACTACATTTAGATATTGGCTGCGCTAAGGGACTGTTTTTGTTGAATATGGCCAAGATAGAATCTAACTGGAATTTTCTCGGCTTGGAAATTCGAGAACCGCTGGTGGTGGAGGCGAATAAGTTACGTTCTGAATTAGGTTTAACAAACCTGCACTATTTATTTTGCAACGTGAATAACTCATTGCACTCACTTTTATCTTCCCTGCCTCCAGAAAGTTTACAACGCGTCACTATTCAATTTCCCGATCCTTGGTTTAAAACCCGCCACGCTAAACGTCGTGTAGTCCAACCAGAACTAGTGGCAGACTTAGCTAAGTATCTTGCGGTTGGAGGGTTGGTATTTTTGCAATCAGATATGGAATTTGTGGCTGTGGAAATGCGCGATCGCTTTGCAGCTAATTCAGCTTTTCAGAAAGTTGGTACAGAAGAATGGTTGGCTGAAAACCCCTTACCAGTCTCCACAGAAAGGGAAATAGGTACGCAAAAAAAAGGTGAACCTATTTATCGGGCTTTGTTTGAAAGAGTGAAAACTACAGAATAGAGATGTTTATAATACCAACTCTATTTCCCAATTTTGAATTTGAAGTTTTATTGAGCAGCCTTATAAATATTTGTTAATATTACTTAAGTATTGCTTATTATCTTTTTATTAAACATTGCCCAAGATTAGAAAATTTTTTGGGACATAAATGTTTTATTAATGGCCACAACTCTGCAGTTGAAGTGATTGATAGAGATATAAACTTTATCAATAAATAGTTATAAGTAAAACTTTCAAGTTATTGTTTAGTGACATAAAAGGTTTATTTATATCTACTTATAAATTTTCAAAACATAATTAAATCATTATTACTATGCTTAAAATGTATACAGATTAGGTAATTGCAGTCCTTAGTGATTCCGCCTATATCTAGTTATATATTCAGAGGAAAATCACAATGAAAAGGAATAAAAAGAATTCAGATTTTCAATTGGACATTAGCAATCTGATTGATAATGCTGTTAGCAATGCACTAGTACGACGAAACCCAAATCAGGATTCAGAAGATGCTTTGCTAACTCTGTCTGATGAAGAAATGGCAAACGTTGCAGGTGGTTTTACAACGGTTACAACATTGAATCCAACCATTGCAGGTGGTATTAGTGTAAAACCGACTAATGATATTCTTGTGATAAAACCGATTATTTGTGGACTAATTGCACAAGACCAGAACTTGATCTCTTGATCTGAAAGCACAAGTCTTTGAAATGACCAATCAGTATTAAACTCTTGGACATTTAATTTGCTTATTTAGGTTGATGGAGAAGAGTCCGACCCAAAATTAGCTGTCAATCTCCATCAGCTTAAAAATACAATTCACTATAGGTTCAATTTATGGAAGACATCGCTACTGAAAAGACTACACTTTGCCCTAGTGCAAGACCAGAATGGCAAGACAGTGTTGTTTTCGGCGTCGTTGGTGGCACAGTCACAGAACCCCGCGTAGCTTATCTTAAGCACCCCCAACCTGTCACAGATGAACTAATAGCAAAGGCTAGTCCAGTAACACCCACTGAAATTTTTCGGACGGCTGCACCCTGTGCAACTAAGGGTTGTCAACATTTTGATGGTAAAGATTGTCGTCTGGCAATGCGAGTTGTAGAAAACTTGCCAAAGGTAGTAGAGGATTTACCACCTTGTTCCATACGCCGAGATTGTCAGCGGACTTGCCCTTCTCTTGTGTGGAGAAACAGTTGAGTGCCGGGACGCATATGGCGCTTGAGAGTAATCATTAGGTCGATGGAGCGCAGGATTGTTTCTTTGGTATTAGGAGCTGCGATCGCAATATAGATTCCTGGTTGAACAGCAGTTCCTTGCCAGAATTTGCCCACTTTCGGGTTGATAAATTTAACTTGTTGAAGATAGTGTTGAAATTCCTCTGTCGAAAGAGAATGCCCCAGAATTTTGTTGAACTGTTGTAGAGTCACTAACTGAGCTAATATATCTTGCGCCATGAATGTCTACATCTTTTGCTAATTTTGCAAAGTTAATAGATAAAAATTCGGGATTATCAGGAATAACTGCCGATTTCAGGTCATTAATCAAAATTTTGGAACCTTGAGTCTGTTCAGTGCTGTTTTGTTCAAAATTGCTGGGTTTTGGTAGTGTGGATAATCCCATCTGTTTGAGCAGTCGTTTGATATGGCGATCGCTTACCTCAATCCCAAATTCTTTCGCTAGATGTTTCCCCAGCCAGTTTGTTGTCCATCGCCTAAAAGAATACCCATGATCGCGGGGACTACTTTTAATCAGTTCTTTCAAACGTTCTAAATACTCGTCATTTATTGCCTTCGGGCGACCAATAGGGCAATCTTGCCATTGGTGCGCCATCCCTGTTCGGGCTATGTGCATCCAATGCCTTGCTGTTGCTGGACAACACCCCAAAATTTGACAAATTTCAGTTTGGGTTTTTCCATCATCTGCCAACAACATGATTTCAATACGTTGTTGGTAAGATTCGGGTAAAGTTTTTTCCAAACTTGCTAACAGTAATTTCCGTTGAAATGATGTTAAATACTTACTGTTAGTTACATTTATGTATTTTGTTTCAATTTTACTTTGGCAGTCCGACATATACGTATAATTAACTAGATTGGTGGACACACAAATATTTTTTAAACGATGCAAAATTTGGCAATATCCTAATTCTAGAGATATTGCAAAAACTAATTTTTTTTGCAGATGTAATACTTATTACTATTTGTTTTTTATTTTATGCAATCAATAATTGAGTTAAGTAATATATTTGACAACAGTTTTTAAACATTCCTTTTGTCAGTCTATATTAGGCTACAAATCCAATTTGTAAATTCCGAAAATAGTCGTTAAATTTTAGTAAATTTTTTGTAAATATAAATTTATTTTGAGCAGAGAAAAAAGTGATAACGGAGTCGCCATTACCACGGATAAAAATTCGTTTTAGAGATCGCATACGTAAAGGCACAATATATTTATTGTGCCTCAATAATGAACTGTATTCCCTATATATGAAAATTGCTGTAACCGCTTAAACTTCTAGCAAAGGAAGGGTGACGGTAAAAGTTGTACCTACTCCAACTTGGCTATTAACTACAATTTCGCCCCCATGTGCATCGACACATTTTTTGGCGATCGCTAGCCCCAAGCCAGTACCAGGTATGTTTCCCACATTGTCCGCCCGTCGGAAAGGCTGAAACAATCGTTTTTGGTTTTCTTGAGGAATACCAATTCCCCAATCTTGAACTTTGAAAATTACCGCTTTTTCCTGACCAATTAATTCAAAGCGTACTATGCCGCCCGGTAGTGAATACTTAATAGCATTACTAAGTAAATTGCCCAAAATGTGCCGCAGTAAGCTTTCATCCCATAAAGCGTCATCTAATTGCCCAAAACTGGCAAATACCAAAGTCAGATGCTTATCATTTGCAATCAATCGAACTTCATCGACCATTTGGCGGCAAAAAGCTTCTAAATCTAAGCAGATGACTTCAAAACCCATGTTACCAGAATCAGCTTTGCCGATGAATGTAACTTCATCCAATAGCTTTGCCATGTTTTTAATTGCTGACCGAATCATTTTCAAATGATTCTGTTTTTTCTCTTTGGTTAATCTTTCATCCTGATTTTGTAGCAATCCAGCAGCCAAGAGAATAGTATTTAGCGGATTGCGGATGTCATGGGAGAGCATTGAGACAAATTCAGATTTGAACTGGTTGAGTTCATTGGCTTTTACGAGTTCCGCAGTTCGTTCTTCAACCCTAGTTTGTAACGTTTCATTGACAGTGCGTAATGATTCTAAAACCTGCTTGCGCTCGATCGCATAACGCAAAGAGCGAACCAACACATCTACATTTACCTGTCGCTTGACTAGATAATCTTGCGCTCCTTGCCGCACTGCTTCAATTGCTAGTTCTTCGTCATTAGTATTTGTTAAAACAACAATCGGTATACTTGGCGCTCGATCAATCAGAGGAGGTAGAGATGACAATCCTTGGCTATCAGGTAGAGTTAAATCTAATAAAATAACATCATAATTACATTGATTTAATTCCTGAAGTGCTTCACCCAATCGCGTCACATGAACCAGAGTAAACTCTTGGGATTGGGCTTGCGTCAGAAACTCTTGTAACAACCTAGCAGAAGCTAGGTTGTCTTCAATTAACAAGATTTTTACTGAGTAGCTTACAACCATAACTTTGGGTTTCACCCCCTATTGCTCCTCTATCTTGTCATTAGTCATTAGTCATTAGTCATTTGTCATTAGTTCTTCTTCCCCTGCCTCCCCTTCCCCCTGCTCCCTGCTCCCTGCCCCCTGCCTTACTCCGATGGTAGCGTCACAGTAGAGAGCCAAAAATCTTCAATACTCTTGACGATTTGGAATAGCTGGCTAAGGTTGCGAGATTTAGTGATGTAGCAATTCACATGTAAATCGTAGCTGTGAAAAATATCATCCTCGTTTTTTGAGGTTGTTAGCACAACAACTGGAATACGCTTTAGTAGTGGGTCGGCTTTTATTTCCGCCAGCACTTCTCGACCATCTTTTTTAGGCAAGTTTAAATCCAGCAGAATAAGGTCAGGGCGTGCTGCATCAGCATATTCACCTTCTTGGCGTAAATAAGCCATAGCATCTATGCCATCCCTGACCGTTACCACTTGGTAGGGCACTGAACTATTTTTCAACGCTTCTTGGATTAAGCGAATGTCAGCTTTATTGTCCTCGACCAAAAAGATGGTTTTGTGTCTTTCTCCCGTTTCTACGCTCAAGTTCGCGTCCTCCAACTGGAATCGTAAAGTAGAAGGTTGCGCCTTCACCTAGTTCTGACTCTACCCAGATCCGCCCCCGGTGACATTCGACAATCTTCTTACAGATGGCTAAACCCATACCTGTACCAGTATATTCATCCCGCGTGTGTAAGCGCTGAAAAATTACGAAAATGCGATCGCTAAATTTCGGATCAATGCCAATACCATTATCCCGAACTGAGAAGAGCCATGCATCTTCTATCCTTTCTGCTCCCAGATGAATTTGTGGGGGCTGGTCACTGTGGAATTTAATCGCGTTACCGATGAGGTTTTGGAATAGCTGCATCAGTTGGGTGCTGTCAGCCATAACTACGGGTAAGGGATCGTGGGTGATAATAGCGCCAGTTTCATTAATGCGTTGACGCAAATTGCCCAACGCCCGACTTAAGGCTTTCTCTACCTCGGTCATTTGAAATGCGATCGCCTGCATATCCACTTTCGAGTATGCTAGTACGTCATCAATCAACGTCTGCATCAGGCTAACTCCCTGCACAGCGTAGCTAATAAACTCCTGAGCATCTTCGTCAAGTTCTTCGCTATAGCGCATCTCTAACAGTTGCACGTAATTCACAACTTGATTGAGCGGTTCTTGCAAGTCATGGGAGGCAACGTAGGCAAACTTTTTCAGTTCGGCGTTAGAACGTTCTAAATCTTGCGCTAACTGGGCTAGTTCATCGGCTTGACGCAGCACAATATTAACAATTGCTTTCCGCAGTTCCAATGCTGCTTTAACTTCTACATCTTTCCAAGGTAAAGATGTTAAGCGAACTGTTTCTTTCCACAGTTCAAATGATTTCCGTGGACACAAGCGGACATTTCCTTCTGATTGGTTAACTTCAAACGCCTTATTAGGATCTCCACCCCAATTTACAGTTTGAATTACTTCTGGTCGGAACCACAGAACATAATTGCGCTTGGCGATGGGAATAGCTAATAAACCACTGGCGACATTTTTAAAACTTTCGGCATCTGGATAAATCTGTGGCAAAGAATCTGTATAGAAAACTTCTTCTTCAACATTATTTTTTAGCCATTGGACTAAAAAATTCAGGTCTTCTTCTCTAGGGGTTTCACCAACTACCGTACAATTTCCCCCAAAACAAACGGCTGCACCTTGAGCGCTGGCCAAATCTAAAAGATGTTGAGGGTTTTTAACTAAACCATCAATGAAGTTTTCTTCTTGAGACATGTATTCAATCAAGATTGATTGAAGGTGTGTCAGATTTATCCGGTGATAGTAGTCTTCTGTCTCTTCTCTAGCTGAAATTTCTGCGAATATGACTCGTCCCAAAAATTCGCAAGCTTTACGCAATTCGTAGGAAACATGTTTAGGGGATTGATGATGACAAGCAATTAGTCCCCAGAGTTTTTGGTCTTTAATTAAAGAGATCGTAAGCGAAGCACCAACACCCATATTATGCAAGTACTCTGTATGACAGGAAGCAGCACTTCTGAGAATAGAGTTGGTTAAATTAATCGGGCGATCGCTAATTGGATTATTGACAGGAAACAGCTTGACTGGCTGGGAATAAGCATCCGGGATAATTCTGATCGAATTAGCAGCAAATAACTTTCTCGCTGGTTTGGGAATATCTGACTCTGGATAATGCAGCCCTAAATATGGTTCTAAGCTTTCTAGCTTTTCTTCAGCGACAACGGAACCATGCCCATCATCATCGAATTTATATAACATTACCCTGTCAAATTCCGTTATTTTCCGAACTTCTTGAACGATAACTTGACAAAAGTCCCGGAGATTTGCTGTTTTTTCTAGTTGGTTTATAGATGCTCTAGCTAGATGATAAAAGCTTAAAAATGGGATATTTTCTTGAGTAAGAGCAGGTTCTAACTCCAAGATTAAAAATCCTTCTGTATTGCGATGAAATACTGCATCAAATACTACGTATTCATCACCTTTTTTTCGCACCCAAACTTTGGTGGGATTAATAAAATCAAGATTTTCCCCGGATAGCCCTGTTTTAATTCTCTCTATTTGAAAGGGATCTAGTAAATCTTCTAGTTTTTTATGTAACATATTTTCGGGAGCAATTCCGAAAATCTTTAGCGTATTAGTGCTAACTTGTAATATTTTTAGCTCAGGCTCCTCCAAGACTAACAGGACACCATGAGGCTGAATTTGGCTAGAAATATGAATTGGTGCCTCTTTCAAGCTAATTAAATTAATACCTGGCAATTGTAAGTTCATTTCCATGACGATCCTCCTGTGTTGTCCGGGAGCATCAAAACTAGAGTATCTATAATAATGCAGAATGATGAATGTAAAAATTTTATAATTTTCCATTCATTATTTTTACTTAGTATCTAATTTCCCATGCCCTTGTGTTGCGTTTTGCAGCCTTAGTTTAATCTGCTTGCGCTTTGAAAAGTCTAACAGTGACTAAAGTTACATAGCGATAAGAAATGTGAAAACCATGTGATTGAACAATTCTATATATATGTAGCAATGTTAACGAACAGAATTCAGCAGCCAAAAGCCAGAATATTTTTTCAGGGAAGCAAGCTACAGAATTTAATTCTGCTTAAATGACGGATAGTGCAGCGATCGCCCCAGAGCAGCTTGATTCTGACTCTTGAATTCAAATCCAAGAGTTAAACCACATTCGCAGCTTGTAACCGTTAGGAGAAAGGGGTAAACCCAAATAAATGGGCATCCAGAAAATAAAAGCAGCCAGAATGATAAAAGTAATGGTGACACCTAGCGCTCGGAGTTGTTGATAATAACTGCAAAGACACCGATCGACAAACCAAGCGATCGCTAAAAATACAAACACCACTGCACACATATAGTGGTAGATAAAAACACACCTTGTCACTTTCACCCAAGGTAATAAGTTAGCAGCATAATTTATAACTAAATACAAAGCAATCCAAGTATCAACACTCAGGGTTGCAGGCATAGAAAAACGCTTTTCTTTCACCCAAGGAATTACCGCTTGTGACACCAGCATCCCTACTAAAAACAACATAGCAGCAACACCAAACCACCACAAAAATGGATTCCCCATTGCATGGACATCATAAATAACTTGTCCAGCACCAGCAGGTAAAGGCGGCCCCATCACAGGTAAGGGTTCGCTGATACTTTCAGCCGTTTGATAATAATATGCCATTGGTCGAGTCATCAAAGGCCATTTATACCAAGCAGCACAGTAAGGATGTACGTTAGGACTATTACCACCTAGATGTAAATGAAACTTCAAAATTTGCTGATGTACTGCAATAAATCCATAAGTTTTATCTAGTTGAAGGTGAGGAATCCAGATGATGCTATAGATAAAAGCTGGGATAATTCCTAGATAAAACAGCATTTGAAAAATATTTAGCTGAATTAAATTTTGTAGTGGTGATTGAGATGAGGAAGATGAAAGCAATGAGGGAGAATAAGTAGAAACTCCTGCCTCCAGACTCCTGCTTCCTGCCGACGCTCGCGGACTCGCTAACGCGGCGCTATCCTGCCTCCTGTCTTCTGACTCCTGACTTTCGCCTCCTGCCTCCTGTTCTAATGAAAGGGATTTAAAAAAGAATTTGGAGTTAGAGAAAGAATGTATCAAATAAATTATCCAAGCTGCTATCCAAATGAGATAAGCACCTGATAGGAACCATAAACCATTCCACTTAGTACCAACTGAGGCACCAAAACCAATGCCAGCAAAAACTAACCAAAAAGAACGTCGACGATTTTGATTATCTAATGCCAATAATAAAAACCAGTGCCCTAACAAACCAAAAATGACGATATAAACATTACTTAAAGCATACCGAGACTCAACTAGAAAAATACCATCACAAGCTGTGAATAATCCTGCAAGTATTGCAAAGGTACGACGATAACTTAACTGATAAGCGATCGCAGCCACAACTACAGGAATAAATGAGCCTGTGAGGGCATTGAACCAACGATAAGTCCAAGGCGATCGCAATGATCCTGTTAATCCATTAACCGTATCGTGCCAAAAAGGAATGTGACTGCCAATCCAAATGCCGATGCCGATCATATATTGACTTAGCGGCGGATGAGCATTAAAAAATGGCGTATGCGTAAGATAATTATTACCAAATTTGGCAAAGTAAACTTCATCAAATACCAGAGTGTTGAATCGCTCTAGCCCCCAAAACCTTAAGGCGAGTGAGAAAAGAAATACACTCACCATCCCAATTCGGAACCACTTTTTAGTCATTTGTCATTTGTCATTTGTCATTGGGCATGGGGAATAGGGAATGAGTCTTTGATACTCGCCGATGAGTCTTTGATACTCGTGAATGAGTCTTTTATATTCGCCGACGAGTCTTTGATACTCGCCGACGAGTCTTTGATACTCGCCGATGAGTCTTTTATATTCGCTGACGAGTCTTTGATACTCGCCGACGAGTCTTTGATACTCGTGAATGAGTCTTTGATACTCGCCGATGAGTCTTTGATACTCGTGAATGAGTCTTTAATACTCGCCGACGAGTCTTTAATACTCGTGAATGAGTCTTTCAACTCCACTCCTTTGCCCCCCTGCCCTCTGCTCAAGAACTGCTCCTCTATTCCCCTTCCACTCTTCAGGTGCATCTAGTTGAAACAGGAGTAGTTCAATACCGTAATACTTGTTTGTCCGCCCTATTGGTTTCATACCCAATCGTTTTGTTACACGGATTGAACCATGATTTTCTGGCTTCACTACGGCATAAATCACTGGCAAGTTCAAAACACTAAATCCGTAATTGAGCATAACTCGTCCGGCTTCTGTTGCATACCCTTTACCCCAAGAAGCTCGCCGCAATTCCCAGCCTACTTCATAATCTTGAGTGGGTAAACCATCTTTGTCGGGCAATTGTTTAAGAAGGATAGTTCCCACAATTGTTGTACTTTCCTTTTCAACAATTGCCCAGGCTCCAGTACCATTGTTGCGTTGGTGCATTCGCTCGATACCTTCAATCAAGCGCTGACGCTGTGACTCAATGCTTGTGACGCGAGAAGATTTACCAAGAAAGTGCGTAACTTCAGGATCGCTGTAAATTGCAAACGCTTGTTCAGCATCGCTTTCGGGTATCCAACTGCGAAAGATCAAGCGTTCGGTTTCCAAAAGATTTGTCATCTTGCTTTTGGCTAAAATAAATTGCCATTCTGCAAAATACTAAGATACTTATGGTTGAGCAGTCAAAAGTTTTGTAGACAATTAACAAACAAAATATAGCGATCGCTATGCTATGGGCAATTATCCAGAAGTTTAACTACCGTTGGCTATGCGATCGCAAATTCTGAATCTTTCCGCAGTTCTTCAGACCGAAATCCCAATACAATCCGATCTTTCGACACACCAGCCCTAACCAGTTCCGTTGCTACCCCCTCTTCAGTGCCATCACGTTGAATCCAAATTTTGCCATCAATAATATCAATGTGGATCAAGCAGCCGTGAACGCGACGAGTTGCAGTTGGAGATAGTTCTGGCACTGGTTCTCGACCAAGAATCATCACCAAATATCGATCCTGTTCTCGATCAAAGATAGTTTCATGCTGAATATTGCCATAAGAGTAAGGAATTTTTGTATGTTCAGTAAGAATGCTGCAAATTAGCTGTCTGTATTGCTCCAGATTACCCATCGAACTATAACCTCCCGCTTTGGATTAAAAACGATGAGAGGAATTTTGTAATCTTCCAATATAAGTTTACCAAGCGGTTCTTCCTCAAAAATGTCAGTAAAAATATCCTCATGAACAGCAATATACAAAACCCTATCTGGATAATTGCGAGACATTACAGCAAGGTAAGTAAAGTACTGACCAATTGCCTGTTCGAGGTCTGCCACTTCCGATTCACCACTGAAGGTCTTGATTTCAACAGCAATTTTCTGCGTTCCTTTTTCTGCTATGAGTAACTTTTCGGCTGCCAAATCCACGTAAAGATCAGATCCTTTTTTCCCCACTTTAGATGAAAAGGATCGTCGGTAATCGTCCAGGCATCTTTGATCAGCGCATTCTTCAAGTTCTCGTGGTAGCGATCTCTAGCTGGCATACATTACTCAAATTACGAACTTGTACTGAGCTTGTCCTGAGCGTAGTCGAAGGGCGCAGCCTCTCGTAGAGAAGTATTACGAATTACTACCCTCGACTTTTGCCACTTCTAGCATTGTCTTTAAAACTGAATCTGGATTCAGACTAATCGAGTCAATTCCCTGTTCCACCAAAAACTGGGCAAATTCTGGATAGTCGCTGGGTGCTTGCCCACAAATGCCGATTTTGCGATCGCATTTTTTCGCTGTTTCTATGACCATTTTTACCATTCGCTTAACAGCTGGACTGCGTTCATCAAACAATCGCGCTACTAACGCCGAATCCCTATCTATCCCTAATGTCAATTGAGTTAGATCGTTAGAACCAATTGAGAAGCCATCAAATACCTCAGCAAATTCCTCAGCCAGAATCACATTACTGGGCAACTCACACATCACATAAACCTGCAAGCCGTTAACACCTTGCTTTAAACCATTTTTTGCCATCTCTGATAAAACCAAACGCCCCTCGTCAGGAGTGCGGCAAAAGGGAATCATTGGGATGACATTTGTCAAACCCATTTCTTCCCGTACCCTTTTGAGGGCATGGCATTCTAAGGCAAAAGCTTCTCTGTAGCCTTCATCGTAGTAACGCGCCGCCCCCCGCCAACCCAGCATTGGATTTTCTTCATGGGGTTCAAACTGTCGCCCACCTAATAAATTGGCATATTCATTACTTTTGAAATCTGAGGTTCGGACTATCACTGATTTCGGATAAAAAGCTGCGGCAATTCTACCAATGCCCTGAGCTAATTTATCTACAAAATATTGGGGTTTATCCTCGTACAGTGAGGTAATATCAGCAATTTTAGCTTTGGCAAATTCATCTTTTAACGAATCATAGTGAATCAAGGCCATTGGATGAATTTGAATTTGGTTAGCAATGATAAATTCTGTCCGCGCTAAACCTACGCCATCGTTGGGAATTGCCGATAAACTCAATGCTTCTTGGGGATTACCCACATTCATTAAAATTTTAGTGCGAGTGCGGGGTAAGTTCTCTAAAGGAACTTCTTTAACTTCAAAAGGTAATAAGCCTGGATAAACTTTTCCTTCTTCCCCTTCAGCACAAGAAATTGTTACCTCTTGACCAGGTTTCAAGATGTCTGTAGCATTGCCGCATCCCACGATCGCAGGTACACCCAATTCTCGCGCAATAATTGCTGCATGACACGTGCGACCTCCAGAATTGGTGACAATTGCACTAGCACGTTTCATAATTGGTTCCCAATCGGGATCGGTTCTCTCTGTCACCAAAACTTCCCCGACTTGGAACTGTTCTAGTTTCTGAACATCCAAAATTAGGCGTGCTTTTCCCTGACTAATTGCTTCCCCAATTGCACTTCCCGTAACCAGGGGAATTAAGGATTGGAAAGATTTTTCCCCATTCCCGATTCCCGATTCTTTATTCCCCAATACCAACCGATAACTCCGCAACACATTTCCCGTCTTCTGTGACTGGACGGTTTCGGGGCGCGCTTGCACAATAAAAAGTTGGTTCGTAATCCCATCTTTTGCCCACTCGATATCCATTGGGGTGAAAATGCCGTGGACTTGAGAATAATGGTCTTCAATTAAACATGCCCAACTTGCTAGTTGTAAAATCTCTTCATCACTCAGAGCGAATTTACCTCTTTCGCTGGGTGAAACCGAAACATTTTTCGTAAATTTGGAGCCGTCATCATAAATCATTTTCAGTTCTTTGCTGCCCAATTTTTTATCGATAATTGGGCGGAAACCAGCTTTTAAAGTTGGTTTAAAAACATAATATTCATCGGGATTGACAGACCCCTGGACAACATTTTCACCTAAACCGTAGGCGGCTGTAATTAGTGCCGCATCCTTAAAACCTGTTTCTGTATCAATAGAGAACATTACCCCAGAGGTTGCTAAGTCAGAGCGCACCATTTTTTGCACGCCCACAGCCAGAGCAATGCTAAAGTGGTCAAATCCCTTGGTGTGGCGATAAGAAATAGCGCGATCGGTAAATAGAGAAGCAAAGCATTTGTGACAAGCTGCTAAAACTCCTTCGACACCGACAACGTTAAGGTAAGTTTCCTGCTGTCCAGCAAAACTAGCATCGGGAAGGTCTTCAGCAGTGGCGCTGGAACGGACTGCCACATCTGTATCTGCATGGTATCGTTCGCAGAGACTATGGTATGCTGTGGCGATCGCCTCGCGCAATTCTACAGGAAATGGTGTGTGGATTAATAGCGATCGCGCTTTTTTGCCGCGTTCTCGTAAATTTTTGACATCTTCAACATTCAAGTCAGCAAAAAGTTTGCGTAGCTTTGCTTCTAACCCCGCTGATTGAATGAAATGACGATAAGCGTAAGCAGTAGTGGCGAATCCTGTGGGAACGTTAATGCCTTTGGGTGTTAACTGTTGAATCATTTCCCCCAGTGAGGCATTTTTACCACCAACTACTGGAATATCAGCAATCCCAATTTCATCAAACCAGAGAATGAGCGATCGCTCTTGGGCAGATAGAGACAAAGTGCTTTTAGATACTGTAGTCATAAATATTACCTTTTCAGTTTATACTCAATTTGTAAGTGCATAACTGCTACTATATTTATTTTTCCCATATTCAACTTGAGATTTTTGGTTCTGTCGCGGAGTTTGATATTTGGCGATAAAATACCAAATTATAAGCAATAAAAATTAACAATTATTCAGTTTAATAACTCGATCGAAATACCGGATGTAATAAATTATGGCGCAGCTAGAACGACTCCTGAAAATGGCAGAAGATGAACTAACTGAATACAGTACTGATGCCCGTAAAATAGAAAAACTACGCCGTAAAATAGGTTTAACAGTATCCGTAACAGAACAGCAGCAAGTGAAAGAGGCATTACTTGCTACGATGAAATCTAATCTAATTACCCAAGTTGTAGAAGAACAAAGACAAGCAGTAGCCTTACCATTTTGGGGAATTGCTGGATTGGGTTTGTTACTAGGAATTTCTTTAAATCAACTCATAGGCTTGTTAGCGTGTGTAGTTGGAAGTGTATTAGCTTATAGAGTTCAGAAATGGGGTTGGAAATTGCAGGCAAATCGTTTATTGTTACAAACATTAGAAGATATTGAAACGCATATTGTCCAACCCAATAAGTAATAAGAAAGATGTATTTTATAGGTAAATTATTTATTTTTTTGTATCAAGTAATACTTAATTATTGATTAGTCATTTAATTTACATCTCGTAAGCACTTAACAATTCCTTTGGGATCACCATAGCAAAAAAATTAGATATTGGATTTAAGATTAGGTATTTATTAAGAAAGACAGCAAGCAGAAGGCAGTCTTCCGTAAACTCGAACTGCCCTCCGTCTTCATTCAATATCCTAGTTTGCGGGTAATAAATGCTACATTAACTTTTGGCAGCAGATATTACACATCTTGCAAAGTTATTTTTGCAAGATGTTGGGAAAGGTTAAAGGGGAAGGGAAAGTTCCATACCTTTGCCCCTTCCCCCACTACTGCAAGAAGTCTATTGAATATAGCTACGGGTTGTCTCAACCTGAAAGTCTAGGTTAGAGAGTTCACTTGCAATAGCTGTCGCTTCGTATAATCGTATTTGTTACACAATCTCAAAGATCGTCAGCAAAAATTTTAGTCATGTAATATTGGTTTTCTTTTTTCTAATCAACTAACCAGATCGGCGATCGCTTCTGAAGCAGGGACTACAGCTTCAGGCTGATAACGGATGCCAGCTTGCTTAAAGCGGTTTAAAGCTTCACCCAAGCGATCGCAGTCTGCAATCAAACTGATCCTGACATAACCCTCACCTGCAACGCCAAAGGCATTACCGGGAGTAACCACAACGCCTGTTTGCTGCAACACGTTTAGGGCAAAATCTGTGGAACCAACGCCAACGGGACACTTCACCCAAAGATACATCGTCGCCTTGGTTTTGGGGATATCCCAACCCAACTCTCCTAACCCGTGAATCAGGAAATCGCGGCGGGTACGGTAGCGTTGTTGTACCTCGTGCAAATACACATCTGGCAGTTGCAAAGCTGTTTCGGCTGCTGTTTGTAATGCGGCAAAAATACCGTAATCCAAGTTAGTTTTCAGCGTCCGCAAACCTTGAATTACATGGCGGTTGCCCACCACAAAGCCGACGCGCCAACCAGCCATATTGTAGGTTTTAGATAAGGTGTGAAATTCCACACCAATATCTTTCGCACCGGGAATTTCTAACAAGCTAGTGGGTTGATAACCATCAAAAGCTAACTCGGCATAACACAAATCATGCACCAGCAAAATTTCATATTTGCGGGCGAAGGCAACGATTTCTTCAAAAAATTCGCGGGGGGCGGTAGCGGCGGTGGGATTGCTGGGATAGTTGAAATAGAGAATTTTAGCTTGTCTTGCAACTTCTTCAGGAATGGCAGCTAAATCAATTAACCAGTCATTTTCAGGTTTAAGAATCAAACTATGGATTTTCCCACCAGCGATCGCCGGGCCGCGAAAATGTGCCGGATAAGCTGGGGAAGGAACCAGAACTAAATCACCAGGGTTAATGTAGGCGATCGCTAAATGAGTTAATCCTTCTTTAGAACCCAGCAATGGCAAGGCTTCGCTATCAGGATCGAGAACCACATCATAACGGCGACGATACCAATTAGTAATGGCACGGCGGAAACTAGCTGTGCCCTCAAAAGGTGGATAACCGTGATTGCTAGAATCTTTTAAAGCAGCGATCGCCGCTTCTACTACTGGTGCTGGCGTTGCACCATCGGGGTTTCCCATACCCAAATCAATTAAATCTAACCCTTGTTCCCGTGCTTTAGCTTTCAGTTCATCTAAACGGGCAAATACATAAGGTGGTAGTTTTTGTATGCGTTCTGCTGGGACAATCCAATTTAAACTCATAAAACCTCGTCACTCATTCCCTTGGGCGAAACTCGATTTGCAGTATCTCTACTATCTATAGGTGCAGTGGTAGAAACCATTGCCGCCATTAACTGTTCTGGCGCGACTTTAAACGGTAGTCGATGGATGTCAGAATTAGGAACTAGAGCCATTTCGGCGGCTGTTTGCAATTCACCTAATGTAATATTGCCCAATCCCAAATCACTTAACTTCTGGGGTAGTCCAATTTCTGTGTAGAACTTTAACAACTGTTGTCGTGCCGATGCTGCTAGTTGATTGCCTTGTAGCATCTCTTCTAAACGCAGTTGCACCAAAATTCCAAAAGCAACTTTTTCGCCATGAATACTGCCATGTCCTGAAATATGAGTTAAACCGTTATGCACGGCATGGGCGGCAACTGTGCGACACTGCGCTCCTCCAAGTCCCCCAACTACTCCAGCTAGTAACACAGTAGCATCTACCACTTCTCGCCAAACCTCACTACCTGGTTCTTCCAGGGCGGCGACTGACTTTTGTAACAAGATATCTCGCAAAACTCGTGCTTGTTGCACCGCAGCAATAATTAAAGTGTCTTGCAGGTGTCCACTGCTAACCGAGGCTTCATACCATTTAGCGATCGCATCACCAATTCCAGCTACTAAGGTACGTTGTGGCGCAGTTTTAATTAAGTCATAATCGAGTATCAATAAATCGGGACAACGAGATAGCCCCACATCGTAGAGAAAAGCTCCATCTTCCGAATAAACATTCGATAAGGCACTCCAAGCTGCACAAGTAGCCCCGGATGTCGGAATTGTCACCACTGGTAGATGTAACTGCTGTGCAACTAATTTCGCTGTATCTAGGGCTTTGCCGCCACCAACACCGATAATGACATCAGCTTTATGTTCTTTTGCCTTTTTCTGTAAAGATTTTAGGCTAGCTTCGCAGCAATCTGCACCATAAGAAGCTTGGACAGTATTTAACTGCTGCGCTTCTAAAACTGGTAGTAAATTTTGTTGGCTGATAGCGAGAGTAGACTTACCTGCCACAATTAAGGGACGACTTCCCAAACAGGCAATTTCTGCTGCGGCTGTTTGCAATACCCCAGAACCACGGATTACTTTTGCGGGGGAAACTGTGAGCGTAAATAATGAACTAGAGGTTTGAGTAGACAAAGAAGGTTGAGTAGAAAAATTATTGGGCATATAATCTCGTTTACCAAAACCTTGATACTTCTTAATATAAATAGACTAGCGATCGAAGATACTTGTTGCCAAACTGGTTTTTGGCTGGCTCCAACCTGACACCCAGCCGATCTGGATTTGAGCCAAGCAATTAAATAGATAAGTCCTGTTGCCGACTGATTGAGTAGTTTGACGACATTGCTTGAATCTATATATACCCATTGACCTGAAATTCCGAACTATCAAAGTTATGAATAACCGTATAATTAATTAACATTACCATTGTCAGATTCTCAAGAAAAGCAATCGAGAATTGATAATGTGTAGGCGGTTGTATTATTTGATGCAATTTTTAGCTACAGATATATATGTAAAGGTATGCAAATATATTTCCCTACAATCCCTTGATTTGCTGCAAAGAATTTTGAAAATGGCAACAGGGGCAATTAGGACAACAACTGACAAATTACAACTGTCAGTACCCATTACCCCACGCTGATTAACTTTTTCCCACAGTATAACCACTAAAGTGTGAATATCTTAATCTAAAAATAACCATTAATGTATCAGTAAATACAAAATAATTTTTGTCATCCTGATAACAGGTAATTTACTTTTGTTCTTTGGGCATTGGGCATGGGGCATTGGGCATTGGGCATTGGGCATTGGGCACTGATTATTAATTCTTCTCCCCCTGTTCCTGCCCCTCTGCTCCCCTGCTCCCCTGCTCCTCTGCTCCCCTGCTCCCTGCCTCTTAAGCAGTAGGTTTTGGCAATTTGGCGAAATTGTCTGTGTAAATTTTGACTGTTACCGGAGAATTTTGATGAGAAACGAGCGATCGCTTGACCTCACCCAAGTAAACTGGGACAGAAATCCCTGTTTCCGGGTGGATAATGGTACGGGCGCGAACTGTCAAGTTTCCGTCTTCCTGTGTACCTGAACGGCCATAAGAAAAAAGATTGCTAGCTGCTTGACGTAAAGTTGCTTCTAATTGTGTGGGTGTAATTTGGGGTGATGTGGCAATCACCGCTTGTGTTGAACCATTGTCATAAACTAGAGTGTACCGGGCTGCTCCAGGAATCACAGTCCGACTCAAGGGGACTATTGAGAGTCCAAATAAACCAGCAGTCACCACCAGCATAAAGCCAGTCGTACCCACCAACCGAAAGCGGATGCCCCATTTGAGAATAAAAGCCAAAAATGTCAAGGCAGCAAATACCAATGTAGCTATACCTGACCATTGGGTGTACTGAAAAAAGTTAGCTGTTGTGAGCATAAGGTTGGTTATGGAGGCGTCTTTTTTTCGTTACCGACACACCCATTTTACCGAGAGCTTACACCGATTACCTGTGAGGTTGCATAGATACAACAACTTGCTCAAGCCGCTTATAGCAATTTCTAGTTACGTGAGGTACAGAAATAATGTTTTTAAACGCAGAGGAGCGCAGAGTCAAACGCAAAGGTACGCAAAGGCTTACCTAATTTTATTAGTGATTTACTCAGTACCTCAGCAGGTTGGGAAACGCTATATATCACCAAGCCTAATTTTGTGCAGTTTCACAAAGAATTGCTACCAGATCATAAAGGTTATCGAGTTTCGCCTAAGTTTAGCGGTGAATGGAGCCAACGTCAGAATAATTGAAACAGTTATACAGAGTCTTGACTTGGTTAACGCGAATGTATCTCTTGGTTTACCTAGTTTTCCTAAAACAGTATTGGTTCACTAGAGACGATATGGGAATTTTTAGATGTCTGCAACCTAGTTTGAATACTATCAATTATTGCTAGCCAATCAGCATCTCTATTCCATTCAGAGTGAATCCTGGTTTTAGTTGCTGCGTCGTAGAGGTTACAAAAAACTACATTTTCTTTTCCAGCAGTTGCAGCAATAATTAGTGGCTTGGAAAAATCCTGGATACATGATGCAGCTAAAAGGAAACTTTTAGCAAAGTTCGTTTCTCTCCCAGTCCTAATAACATAAATTTCATCTGCTCTAACAAAGATATCTAACTTATTGTTGTCCCTTTCTCTATATTCTCTCGTCGTTAATTTAAGTTCCGATATATACCCAGTTAGCCCTGTTTTGTAAACATGAATAGTTTGATCTTTATCGTAGTTCTACCACAAGTAGGATTCACCATTTAATTCTCCGCTTTTCACATATAAATAAATAGGTTTTGGTGGGTTACAAAGACCTAGTTTAATTTCAGCAATCATATTTTATGTTTCTTTATCAAAGATAAAAATTTTCAGATATTGCGTTAGATTCAATCTTTTTAAAATAGTGTTTAACTGAATAAAAATAATAAATATACAAAAGGGCATCTACAAGAGATGCCCGTCATGCAGGAAAACCCCAAAGGGATGTCCCTACACCTTCCCAACAATCAGCAACAGTGACTAATTAGGTATTAGTCACACTCACAGACGTGAATATAACAATCTTATTAACTTAAAACTCTCAATGTCCCCAGTGCATACACTGAAAAAACTAATAGTTAATTTTGACGAGATGCAAGCTTGTCTTTATCGCGATCGCGATGTACCACTCCAACAATAGCAGCCAAAATTAGCCATGAAAGCGCATTCAAACGAAAATCAAAGAGAGTTACATCTACTGTATTCAATAAAATCCACCCAACAAAGGACAGAAGATAACTGAAAAATATTAATTTGTCTCCTGCATCTATATATTTTGAATTTTGCAGTAATTGGACACTTGTAATCACAATCCAAGCTAGTAAGCCACAAAATAAACAAGTACTGGGAAAACCTGTTTCAGCAGATAACATCAAAAACAAGTTATGGGGATGACCCAAGGGAATCTGCATCTTTGCTTTGTAAAGTGTACTAAAACTGCGTAACCCCCAACCAGTCCAAGGATGTTGTTGAGCTAAAGACCAGGCAAACTCCCACTGAGTTTTTCGCATTAAAGCGACTGGTCTATCTGGATACATATCGTCATTTAACCTTGCCCAAAAGAAGGCAGGAACTACGAAGCGAAAAATGTGAGCGACTGATGAGGGAGCAAAAGCTGCCAAAAGAATACTAGAGACGATCGCAGCAACGCTACCTACAAGAATGCGCCAACCTTGGTAGAGTGCATAAGCTAAACAGGCAAAAATAGCGATCGCCCACCCATTACGCGAGTTGGTGAAAATTAAGGCAATGAAATTTGTAATTACCGCCAGCGTTAGAAAGAGAAAGGGAACTGGAGAGTGGGGCGCAGTAAGTCTTTCCCCTCTGCCCCTCTGCCCCTCTGCCCCTCTGCCTCTTATGCTTAATCCCCAATACCTCATCCCTAATCGCCATTGCTCGATCCACAACCCTAGACTAAGAATGAAAACTATTACTAGATAAGCTGCGAAGGTGTTAGCGTGCAAGAAAAGTGAAGCGATACGACCTGGTGGGTTTCCGCCTGGTGTGATTGTCCAACTAAACACAACCCAGATAAACTGGAACTTGAAACTCCAGCCGAAAAATAATTGTCCCAAGCCCATAATTGCTACAGGCATGGAACCAATTACCAAAGCCCAAGCCATTTGCCGCAATTGGACAAATGTTTGAATCAGAGCGCTATGGGCAGCGAAAAGTAAAAAGAATGGTAATAAATTAAATAAGCCGAGGAAAGCTGCTGTTTTGTCTTGGGCAAACCCAGCACTCACGATCAGTAATACACTCAACAGGGCAAATCCCCAGTTGAGGGGGCGGCGATTAATTTTGCGGGATTGTTTCAGCCAAGTTATTAATGAGACAAAACCTACAGTTACAGCCCCCACAAAAGGACTCAATGGGAAGATTAACAGTGCCCATAGAGAGTAGTTCCAAGAAGATTGCCAACGAGACTTGAAATATTCAAAAACCTTGTTCAAGCTGGCTCCCAACATTCCTCA
Source organism: Nostoc sp. DedQUE05 (assembly GCF_034530955.1). Classification (NCBI taxonomy): domain Bacteria; kingdom Bacillati; phylum Cyanobacteriota; class Cyanophyceae; order Nostocales; family Nostocaceae; genus Nostoc; species Nostoc sp. DedQUE05. The sequence continues at coordinate 75,145 of NZ_JAVRCB010000029.1, forward strand.
CGAGTGAGGCGAATTTGAGCTAAGGCGAAGATAGTGGGGATGATTCGACCATAGTTAGTAGCGATCGCTCTCCAGCCCAAATCTGCAATAAACCAAGTCCACATCATTGGCCCAATCACGGCAAACATCGTGCGGGCTGCCCCATAACGAGCTGCACTCACTGTCATACCCCGTTGCGCCATTTGCATTGCTACATAGCTTTGAAATTGCGTTGCAGCTGCTTCTGAGCCTGTAATTGCCGCTTGTTTGGCTACTTCATAAGTAGCAAAGTGGATGGCAAATTGACGGGCAATTTGCTTAAGTACAAGCGGCTGGAGAAGAGAAGTAATCGCGATCGCACTACCGCCTTTGAAAAGTAACCCCAAGGGGTCGCGTTGTAATAAAAGTGGTAAAGGTTGTTTTAATTCTGATTTGAGCAGCTGGCGCTGCACTTGTACAGTCAATTTTTGTTTTTCTTGTTCCGGCAATTTTTTCCACACCTGTCCTAGTAGATGCAAAAAGACTTCTGCTTCTAAATCAATAGTTGCCAGCTGATGAGAATAGGGAATTTTTAGATACTTACATACTTGAACTAACGCTTGTCGGTAAGTTACCTGTCCTGTGCGTCCTCGTAATACTGTCATCCCATCTGCCGCCAAAAAACGAAAGCGGCCCTCTAGTGCATCTAACCAAGCTTTGCGGTCTTGGCTTTGCACTTCGATGGGTTCGGGTGTGTGTACATAGTCTAAGGGATTGAACTTACGACTAAATAGAATTGCCGTTAAGTCTTGCAATTCTTCTTCGGTCGCTAACTCTAGCGCCGCCCTCATTTCATCCAATTTCCCTTCCTCCCTTCCGTGCAGCTTTCTGTACCTTATTCTACTATTAGCTATTTTGTCCTTTGTTATTCGTCCTTGGTCATTTGATAAATAATGACTAAGGACGAATAACAAAGGACTATTGACTCATGACTGATATTGCAGTGATTGGTGCCGGAATTGCCGGTTTAGTCTGTGCCCAGCAGTTAAGTCAAGCTGGATATTCGGTGGTAGTGGTGGAAAAGTCGCGTGGTTTGGGAGGAAGACTGGCTACACGCCGCTTGCATGGAACTTTGGCGGATCATGGGGCTTGTTACCTGAAGCCAAAGGGTGAATTGTTGAAACGTTTTGTGGAGATATTGCAATCCCACCATATCCTAGAAGTTTGGACAGATGAGGTTTACGAACTTACAACAGGCGCTCCTTTATCTGAACCGAAAAACCGCAGTCCGCGTTATGTTGCGCCTGCGGGAATGAGTGCGATCGCTAAATCCCTCGCTCCAGGTTTAGAAATATTACTGAATCAGCGTGTCATCGCTATTACTCCAACTTCCGAAGATAGCTGGCGTCTGACTCTGGAATCTAGTAATGAAGAATTAACTGCAAAAGCTATAGTTGTCGCTATTCCTGCACCCCAAGCAGTGATGTTATTGGAATCTTTGGGTGAGAGTGTATTGGATGCAGCCTTTCTTAATAACTTGCGTTCTGTAGAATTTTATCCTTCGATTAGTGCGATCGCTGGATATCCTTCTACATCTCAACCTCTCCCTCAGTGGAAAGCTTTAACTTTTGTAGATGATGCTGATTTAGCATGGATTGGTTTGGACAGTAGCAAGCGTCCTAACCCTCAACAACCACATTTTGTGGTGCAAAGTAGCGCTGATTTTGCCAAAAGTCATCTAGAATCACAGGATTTACAACCTGCCGGACAATATATGTTGCAACGAGCAGCTGAATCTCTGTCCCTTCCTTGGCTAAATACTCCCGAATGGATGCAAGTACATCGTTGGCGTTATGCCTTTCCTAGCCGTCCTTGGCACGAAGCTTTTTTGTCTGCCAAAACTCCCTTACCTTTAGTTTGCTGTGGTGATTGGTGTGGCGGCAATCTTGTCGAAGGTGCGATGCTTTCTGGATTAGCTGCGGCTGATGAAATTAACAATCAGTTGCATCATCTATCTTTTGATAATGTGAACTTTTTAAACGTTTTTGCCCAATCATTTCATCTGTCGCTAGACTGATCCTGCACTATCGTGAGTCGCTATTTTTATGACTGACTAAATCAAAGTGCAAAAAATAAGTTTTTTAGATGAAATAGCAAATTTTGCTGCGAACCTAAAAAGTGATGCCAATTAGCCAAAAAGCTTAACTTAATGAAAAACTTGTTCCTAATTCAGGTTATTTTACTGCTGTTAACCTTGATCCCCTAGTCTTTGTACTGCGTTTTATGTAGATTTCTGTCAAAAAGGCACAAATTTGAAATAATTAGGATTATAAATATAAAATGTCGGTGACTTACCAGCTTATGGGACGCTGTTTTAATAAGTAATGCTGTAAAACAGTATAAACTTTAACTAAAATAAGCAAAGCCAAATGTCTGAGATTGTACCAACATAAGAGGCTAGTTTTGGGGTTGATTGCATCTGTAAGTTTAATTAATTTTAACTGATTGTCATCACGACTTTGCCATCTAAAAAAGTTATTCTCTCCACCAAGCATTGACTTGATTAAAAAAGGAGTTTAAAAACCATGAAAACGGTAGTCAATTTAACACAACAATCAATAGTGGGAGAAATTGAAAGTATTTTGAATACATATCCATCCCATCCATATCAACAAGCCTTTGCGATTCCTGATTTACGCCAAGAGCTAATTACTTTCGTCCTCAACCGCATTCCCTCCTTTTACAGCGTCATGTCTAATGAACAGATTCCAGCGGAGGCTGAACAAGGAAGCTTGGCTTATTACAAATTGCCTCGTAAACCTTTAGAGCAGCAACTACATTTACAGAATTTGATTCACCAAGGCATTTGTCTAATCGTTCAAGAAAAGTCAGATTGGATTAGCCATCGTGTTTGTGAAACAGTTCAACCAGCTTGTGAACCCTCTCATTGGTTTGGTTAATAGTTCTAACCAGATTTGGCTCTTTGCTGAGATATCAATAACGTCCGCAGTGAATTTTGAATATTTGAGTTAATCCCACGACTAAAGGTTGTGAGATTAGCTCAATATTTTTTTAAGTATATTCCTATTGAGGTGTAAACTTTGACAATCACATAAGTTCAAAGGATATTCCCAGGATATGAGAAAAATAACTGCTCTAATGCTAAGTATTTCCGTGACTGTTGGGGTAGGGGCATTAACACCTAAAGTCACTAATGCCCAATTGTTTTACCCACCAGCAAGCGATCGCCATTCATTAATGGTAATCGGTCAAGGGGTAGTGAGAGTGCCAGCAGATACAGCGGATATTGAGTTGGTATTCAGTAGTGGAGGTAGCAATGATGAGTTACAAACGCAACCATCATCCTTCCCAGAAACCCGCCGCATATCCTCACCAACTCTACTTTTTAATTACAAAACAGCAGCAGAACCTTTACCAAACAAAAAATCCCTAACTAAAGCAACTCTTCAGCCTGTAGTGGATAGCTTAGTTGCTAAAGGCATTAAGGCTGATAAAATTCAAGTGCAAATTAATCCTAATTCCAGTGAAAATAACGCCAAGATATTGGTGAGACTAGAAAAACCAACGCGCGATCGCGTCCAGGAAATTGTTGCTACAGCGAACAATTCCACAAGCCAAATTGAAAACCTTTCTGTCAAGAGTGTGGATGTTGAGTACGCAGTTAATGATTGCCAGAGTTTGCAGAGTTCAGTTTATCAATCAGCGATGAAAGATGCTCAAAGCCGCGCCCAGGCTTTAGCATCTGCGATGGAAGTTAAACTTGGTACTCCTTCTGTCGCCGAGCCATTTTACACATTATTTTATCCCTCATGTAGTTCTAAAACTGGAGTTCCTTTGCCGTCGTTTGCTAGTTTTTTGTTATCACCAGCTTACGATCCAGAAGCACCGGCAGAAGTTGAAATGAAAAAGGATATTTTTGTAACATATACAACGAAATAAACATTTATATTTACTGCGATCGCACTTTTATATAGTCAAAATTGAAAGTGCGATCGCTTAACTCTTTTCTTCTGAGTCTAATCAATAAGGGTAGATGCAGACTCACTTCTAATTTACTTCATATTGCTATTACTCATTTTTTCACGTAATCAAATAAAAATCCATATAATAAAAATGGTAATAGTAAAATTTTGTTATAAATGTATCAGTAAACATTGCATACACTTGGAATCTGTAGCTAATGCAAAAAAAAATTATTTAGTATTGTGGTTTATTAAGCAGTTGCTTAGTGTTTTCTTAATAATTATTTTTACAGTATTTCCACTTAATCAGCTAATTGCCCAATCTCATAATGCTAATTCTAAAAATATGGTGTCTATATCAGACATAGCACGTAACTTTCGTAACTTAAACTTAATGTCGGAAGAAACGTACCAGCAGATACAGTTTTCAATGACAGAAGGTGAAATACCTAGCCGTTCGATGTTGCTCGATGAACTTGCACAGGAGGCAAGAAAGCGCCGACTTAGCCCTGATTTTCCTAAGTTATTTAGAGTTGCTATTGTATTTGAACCCCTCACTGAGTTGGCTGAGGAAATGCGCTTAGAACTACTGCAACTGTTGCATGATCTCAAACAGTCGGGAGTTATTACCGAACGTGTTTATCAACGACTAGAAACAGAGGTTAAAGCTAGTTATATCAAAATGGATATCGATTTATTTCAGCAAGCTGAAAATCAAATGAGGGTTTATGAGAATTTACAACTGAAGGATTTAGAACCTCACCTTAAAACCTTGCGTTCTAATAGTATATTGTCTGCTGATGGTTATACCAAACTAATACAAGATATCCAAGCAGAAAATATTACTAGTAATATTCAGTTATTTAAGTACTTTAATAATGCAGTAATTTTTGACCTCAAAGATTACTCTAAAAAATTATATGAGTACTTACCAACAATTTATCAATGCATTGTTAGTATGCTGCATCAATCAGGCATAGCAAACATTAAAATTGATAGTTTTTCGATTGATGCTCCAATGATATTTTCAATATATACCAATGGGAGAAAATATCAATATAATTTATATCCAGTTATCAAAAACGAATTTTCTATACCTATCGCTGATAGAAGAGAATTTTTTTTCTTATTTAATAAAATACTGCGGGATATGGGTTCGTCGTATCGACTTTATGATATAGGAGTTGTTAGTGACGAACTAATAGGTTTATCAGTGCTAGAAAATAGTAACACTTTTGGATTTATCACACTTACAAACAAGCAATTTAAATTATTTTTAGAGAAATCATATATTTTTAATCTAAATAGTCTTAACGAACAAGAGAAAGAATTAACAACAGACCGGATAGAAGAAGTTATTGTACTTTTAGGTAAAATTGGATTATTAAATCACTTAACACCTCAACAAATAAATGTAAGTAAAGATAATATTAGACAAAGTTATATTACTAACTACTATCAATTATTGCAAGTTTTTGATACTTTTGTTCCTACTATTGATTTGGAAGCAACTTCTAGAGAAGATAGTTATAAGCGGCTTATCCATAAATTTGCAAAATTTTCACGAGGGAATTTTGCTCCAACTGATATTTTATTTGAATGGCAAAATAACCAAGCTGCTGAAGTTTCTTTTAAAGTTAATGGCAAAATATATAGTACAAAGCTTGAGTTTAAAGATGATTTTGTCGATGATCGCAGGCTATTTAGTTTAATTCTACAAATAGTTGATAAAACTGTGCCTAATGGCAGCAGATTTTACCCACTTTATAATGGACAGAATTATATCACTGGGTACATTTTTCTAACCAACGAACAGCGACAATTGCTCGAATTTGAAAGATTGGTTGTACTTTCTCCACCAACTAACTGAAAAAATAGAAATTGAGGTTACTCATTTGAAGTTCTGGTATATGTAAACTAAGGGTCATTGCGCTGACTTCGACCACGCAATCACCTTTCACGGTCGTACCTACTTTAAACCTTTACTGGTAAAGCTTTTGAGTGATTAGATAAATTTGATTTCTTAATTTTTTTCTTAATTACATCCAACTTCATACATATATAATTAATACCTAAATAGTATTAATTCCACAAGACTTAAGCAACTGGCACAGTTTAATCGTTAATTAGTAGTACATACGTGTTCATAATCAAAATAAAATATTCATTAGAGTTTAGATTAGATTGCTGATTTCAAACTTCAGTAATGGAAAAACTCCAGAAATGTTTGTGACAAATCTGGAGCCAGGAAAGATACGCATTTACCTATACCAAATTTTCACCTTGAGATAAACCTACGTCATCAGGGTATACACTCAAATACAGATAAAAGTGTTTGAGGATTCTCATTACACTCCTTCTCTATTGGAAGTAACGCAAAACAGCCTCAGCTTATCTGGGGCTGTTTTGCGAGAGTTGTTTGATAGAAGGGGTACATCAATAAGTGATGCCCATGTTAAATATAGATAATTCAGTATGCATCCTTATTCAGCTATGTTTTGCCATATCAGGATGATTGGGAAAATTTTTATGGCTTTTTTCAAAAAAAAACTCCAGATGCACTTAAGGCATTCTGGAGCAGTAACAGGTTTCTAACATCAATCAATTTTTACATCTGCGATCGCCCGATGTCGTTAGGGTATATACTCAAATGTGTTTTATGTCTACTCATCCGCAAATCGACCAACAAGTTACCTTCTTTTCTACCCATAACCTCAATGTATCTACAGAATTCTACGAACAAAAGCTAGGTTTGGAGTTATGGCTTGACCAAGGAACCTGCCGAATTTATACTGTTAGTGGTTCTGGATACTTAGGATTGTGTCAAGCAAGCGAAACGTTAGCTCCTCCAACCGAAAAGCAATCAAGTGTTATTTTTACCCTAGTAACACAGCAGGTGGATGAATGGTTTGAATATCTTAAAGAACGTGGCGTTGAATTTGAAAAGCCACCGACACTAAATGAAAAGTACAACATTTACCATTGCTTTTTCCGCGATCCTGATGGTTATTTGATTGAAATTCAACGTTTTGAGACTAACGACAACAAAAAAGACATAACCCAATAAGTTATGTCTAGATGTTTAATCTACAGGGCAGGATTTTTACAGGCTAGAACTTTTTGATTTACTAAGGTACATAATACCGACTAATGTTGTATGAACATTAACGATAGGAGTATACCTTTTCTTCCATAGATTTATCGGGATGAAATGTGGAGTTTATGCAGCCACAGAAAAATCTTTACATTTATTTACAATTGCTGCTTATGTATCGCTTTTGACTTTTATATAATGTCTATCTAATTGACGATCAAAAAACTCTCTGTGTAAATCCTGATTTTAACCAGGGTTAATATTGCATCACAAAAGCTAAAATACATTGTTGCCAGTCGATTATGTTCTTAGCAAAAATATTTTTTGAAGGATTTATTTATTAATTATGCTACTTTTATAATAATTATTTTTAAGCTAATAAATATTAAGTGTATCGGGTCAATAAATATTTTATTAGGGTGACTACATGATAGCCGAAAAAATCAAATTGTTACGCACAGCACTACAACCTAAAGGTTCAGTCACGAAAGCAATTTTCAAACATATTTTATGGTGTGGAGCTTTCGGATTTTTAATTTCTCTGCTTCACCATTTTGAAAAACCTGTATCCCAGCCAATCTTAGCAAATGTGATTCCTAGTATTGTTTTAGGTTTGTTACTTGTCTTTCGGACAAATACTGCTTATGAGCGATTTTGGGAAGGAAGAAAATGCTGGGGATCTATAGTAAATAACACCCGAAATTTAGCAAGGCAAATTTGGGTATCAGTTGATGAAATTTTACCAGAAGATAAAGACAAGAAAATTACGGCATTAAACTTATTGGCGGCTTTTGCAGTAACAACTAAATTACATTTGCGAGGAGAAACTGTCAATAGCGAGTTAGAAGATTTAATGCCATCTACTAAGTATATAAAACTGAAGATTATGAATAATCCCCCTATAGAGGTTGCCTTTTGGATAGGAGATTATTTACAGGAACAGTATAATCGTAATTGCCTTAATAGCTACCAGCTAACATCAATGCAAGAATTATTGAATAATCTTGTGGATAATTTAGGTGCTTGCGAACGTATTTTGAAAACACCTATGCCGCTTGCTTATGCCCTTCATTTGAAGCAATTGCTAATATTATATTGTTTTCTGCTACCATTTCAAATAGTTGAGAAGCTCGGTTGGTGGACAGGTTTAATTTCTGCTTTGGTTGGGTTCACTGTGTTTGGTATCGAAGCCATTGGCTTAGAGATAGAAAATCCCTTTGGTTATGACGCTAATGATTTACCATTAGATGCAATTTGTGAAACAATGAAGCGTAATATAGACGATTTAATTACTTTGACTCCTAATGCGCGATCGCATCAACAAGATAGTATAACTAATTGAAAAAAGTTGAAGATAGTGATTAATAAAAAAGAATATATAGCAGTTTGTAACAAGTAAGTGAGGTGAAAAATGCAAGACTCACGCTTTCACAACCGCCGAATCGCAATTTCTAAACCTTCACATACACGAGTCAGAAAATCTAAATCCAAAGTAGCGATCGCATCACTAACTTTGTGATAATGTGGATTTCGCAAGAATGCCGTATCTGTCACCATCATTGCCGGATAACCCAAATCCCAAAAAGGTGCATGATCGCTAAGTCTGGTTTGGGGAACTATTAAACCTCGATTCGGCACGGGTAGCCATTGACTAGATACGCCAGCTTTGCGAATATTACGGCTCATCCCAATTAAGTCAGGCAATGTCCGCAAGTTGCCAATTAAAGCAATAAAATCACCTGTATCTGGGTAGAAGCGTTCCAGAGGAGGGGGGTAACTTTGGGAACCAGGTGTAGAATCTTTATAGCCCAGCATTTCTAGGGAGATCATTAAGCGTAGCTGTTGCTTTTCTTGATGCAACAGGGCTGCATAGTCAGCACTACCCAGTAAGCCGTATTCTTCCATATCGAAAGCAACCAGTCTTAAGGGATATCTTACAGGTTCGGCAGCAAATTTTCTCGCTAATTCCAGCAACACCGCGACACCTGTAGCATTATCATCAGCCGCAACTGTTCCCGGAACGCCATCATAATGAGCGCCAATTAAAATTGGTAGTAAATCCTTTTTTTGCCCTTTAGCTTGGGATGGTAAATTTAATATCAAGTTATTACAAGTTTTACCTCTGACTTCAAAGGTGTGGATTTCCACACTCCCCCATTGAGAAAATTGCTGGCGGATATATTCTTGGACAAAAAAATGTCCAGCCGTTGCCATGTAAGGATCGCGTTCTCGCGCTATCTCACTCAGGGAAGTCTGTAATCGCTGTGTTAAATTCAAATCTTTTAAGTAGTAGCAATAATATGAGAATTTTTAGGCACTCAAAAAAGCAGAGCAAGCGTTGTTAAGTTTAACTTACCAATTTGCAGATAACTTAAACAGAAGTAGGGGGATATCAAGAATTGAGGCTGCTTGGGCACACCAACCATCTCAATGCTATCCTAGTCTTGCAACTATCTCCTCTAGCTGCACTTCTTAGCTTACTGCCTTAATGATCGGTATTATACATTGAGGTGTTTTTATCTTGTAGCACAAAGCTAGAGGTAGTTCCGCCCAATCATAATAAATATATAAGACACTTTAGGAGAAGAGTAACGCATGGGCAAGGTAGTCGGCATCGACTTGGGTACAACCAACTCAGTAGTCGCCGTTATGGAGGGTGGCAAGCCGGTGGTGATTGCCAATGCAGAAGGAATGCGAACAACCCCCTCCGTAGTTGGCTTCAGCAAAGAAGGTGAAAGGGTGGTTGGGCAAATGGCACGGCGACAAACCGTCCTCAATCCTCAAAATACCTTTTTTGCAGTTAAACGTTTCATTGGGCGGAAGTATGGCGAACTTAATGCAGATTCCAAGCGTGTACCCTACACCATCCGCAAAGACGAAGTAGGTAATATTAAAATTGCTTGTCCTCGTCTGAATAAAGATTTCGCCCCAGAAGAAATTTCGGCAATGGTGCTGAAGAAATTGGCAGACGATGCTAGCCGCTATTTGGGTGAACCAGTCACAGGGGCAGTGATTACAGTACCCGCCTATTTTAATGATTCTCAACGGCAGGCAACCCGCGATGCTGGCAGAATTGCTGGTTTAGAAGTGTTGCGGATTCTCAATGAACCGACTGCGGCATCTTTGGCTTATGGATTAGATCGGGGTGACACGGAAACTATCTTAGTATTTGACTTGGGTGGTGGCACCTTTGACGTGTCGATTTTAGAAGTAGGTGATGGGATATTTGAAGTCAAAGCTACCAGTGGCGATACGCAACTTGGTGGGAACGACTTTGACAAAATAATCGTAGATTGGTTAGCAGAGCAATTTCTGGAAACAGAAGAGGTAGACTTAAGACGCGATCGCCAAGCTTTACAACGTCTGATGGAAGCGGCGGAAAAAGCCAAAATTGAGCTTTCTGCTGTCAGTGTCACCGAGATTAATTTACCCTTCATCACTGCCACGGCAGATGGCCCTAAACATCTCGAAACTCGTTTAACTCGTTCCCAGTTTGAAGGTTTGTGTGGTGATTTGGTGGGAAGATTGCGAACACCAGTAAAACGCGCTCTCAAAGATGCCGGACTTTCACCTAGAGACATTGAAGAAGTTGTGTTAGTTGGCGGTTCTACACGAATGCCAATGGTAAAGCAGCTTGTACGGGACTTGATTGGTACAGAACCGAACGAAAACGTTAACCCTGATGAAGTCGTGGGAGTGGGTGCAGCAATTCAAGCAGGTATTCTTGCAGGCGAACTCAAAGATGTGCTGCTTTTGGATGTCACACCCCTCTCTTTGGGATTGGAAACCATCGGCGGCGTGATGAAAAAACTTATCCCCCGCAACACCACTATCCCAGTACGTCGTTCTGATATTTTTTCCACGTCTGAAAATAACCAAAATACTGTGGAAATTCACGTAGTCCAGGGCGAACGTGACATGGCAGCAAGCAACAAGTCTTTAGGACGGTTCAAGCTCTATGGCATCCCACCAGCACCACGAGGAATTCCTCAAGTTCAGGTGTCATTTGATATTGATGCTAATGGTATTTTACAGGTAACAGCCTTAGATAGAACCACAGGGCGAGAGCAGAGTATCACCATTCAAGGCGCTTCCACCTTGAACGAGTCGGAAGTGAATCGGATGATTCAAGACGCTCAAAAATATGCCGATGTCGATCGCGAACGTAAAGAAAGAATAGAAAAGCGGACTCGTTCTGAGGCATTGATTTTCCAAGCAGAACGACAACTGAGAGAAGTAGCGCTGGAATTTGGTATGCAGTTTGCCCGCAACCGCCGCCAAAGAATTGATAATATTTGCCGACAACTGAAAGAGAGTCTTCAGGAAAATAGCGATCGCGGTATCGATCAAGCCTACGCCGACTTACAAGATGCTCTCTACGAGCTAAATCGGGAAGTCCGCCAGACTTATGCTGAAGATGAAGACGATGACTTGTTTGGGACTATCCGTGACATCTTTACCGGCGGTGATAAAGAACGAGAACGCGAATTTCCCAGAGATACATATCGAGAACGCGACTCATACAGTAAAGATTATGGCAGAGACTATGACAGAGATTATAGCCGCGATAATCGTTCTTCCGCTTATGAAAGCCGTCCTCCACGCAAATCCCGCCCCAGCTACCAAGATAACTGGGATGATGAAGAAGACAATGATTGGTTATAAGAATAGTTAGGAGTAGAGACGCGATTAATCGCGTCTGTACAGGAGTTAAAAATAAATATTTCAACTCATAACTCCTAACTCCTAACTCCTAACTCCTAACTTCTCACTTTTAATTCATCTAAAATCTAAAATTTAAATAACTGAACTATGCAAAATTTGCCGAACTTTCGCGATTACTATGAGATTTTAGGAGTATCTAAAGATGCCTCCGGTGAGGAAATTAAAAAGGTTTATCGGCGGTTAGCAAGGCAATATCACCCCGATCTGAATCCGGGTAACAAAGAATCTGAGGAAAAATTTAAGGATATTGGCGAGGCTTATGAAGTTCTTTCCGATCCAGCCAAGCGATCGCAGTACGATCAGTTTAGCCGCTACTGGAAGCAAAAAGGCTTTGCAGGCAACAAACAAACACCCAAGGCTAAAACTTGGCAGAGTGGCGCTAGCGATCGCAACGGCAATCAAGACGTAGATCCCAGCCAATTCTCCGACTTTGAAAGCTTTATTAATCAAGTTATTGGTGTCAAAAATAAGAGTGCAGCAAATAACTCCAGTAATGGCAATAATAGCGATCCATTCCGTTCCCCCAGAACAAAAGTTGCCTACACAGTTAATCCCCCACCTCGCACCACCCGCCGAGATATAGAAGCCAGATTAACGCTTCCACTAGAAAAAGCTTATCAAGGTGGTAATGAACGCATTCGTTTGGAAGATGGGCGATCGCTAGAAGTTAATATGCCTCCAGGTATGGTAACAGGTCAAACCATCCGTTTGCGGAACCAAGGCGTTGGTGGTGGCGATCTATACTTAAAAATTACCGTTGAACCTCATCCATTATTTAAGCTAGAAGGTTTAAATATTGTCTGCCAAGTACCCGTTACTCCCAGCGAGGCAGTTTTAGGAGGACAGGTAGAAGCACCTACTCTTGATGGCCCTGTGAAAATGACTACCCCTCCTGGAGTTAGGTCTGGTCAAAAATTTCGACTAGGTAATAAAGGTTATCCTAATGATGACGGAAAACGTGGCGATCAATTAGTAGAAATTCAAATAGTTACACCGAAAAATATTAGTCAAGAAGAACGGGAGCTTTACGAAAAGTTACGGCAAATTGAAACCTTTAAACCCCGTGCTGATTTAATCCGTTAGCTCAATATCTTGCACTTATTGAGTATAAATACGAAATCGACTCACACAGAATCGCTGTTAGCCAAATTTTGCTGTCCTCGTGCTTTAATATTCGCAAATTGGCTGCGTAATGCTTCTAACTTGAGTTTTTGCAGTTCTTCTTCAAGGCGTTGAAGTTCATCTATCATCTGTTGAAATGCTTGCGCTTCATGCACCACAACCTCAGCTTTCCCATTCACCGTTAGTACAAGTGGGGACTTTGTGGCCTTGATTCTATCTACGTAATCTTTGGCATTGCGCTTAAAGTCGGTAAGAGTTTGAATATTTTCGAGATTAATTTTGATTTGCATCGCATCTAATTAAATGCTTTATTAAGCAATCTTATCAAATGCTAGACCTGCTGTGTCTTCTGAAATTCACAAAGGATTTAAAATATAAAAAATATCTTTGAGCAAAGTGACTCAAACAGATGTGAATCAAAACGGGGCAATGCCACAAAGCAGCGAACCAACTTATTACTCTCTGCTAGGACTGCATCCCTGGGCATCGGTAATTGACATTCGTCGTGCTTATCGGCAACTGAGCAAACGCTATCATCCTGATACTACAGACTTGCCGACTGCGATCGCCACTCCCAAATTTCAGCAAATCAACGAAGCTTACGCGACCCTGAGCCATCCAGAACGCCGATTAAGCTACGATTTGAAAATTGGCTATTCCCGCTTTGGAGTGATTCAACCACCCCCTGATTTGAATCATCCCGTCTCGCATTCTCATGACTGGTCAAAATCAGCTTACCTCGATGCGAGCGATCGCCCCTTATCATCTGGCGAAATATTTGCTTTATTTATGCTGGTGTTAACATTTGTAGGTTGTCTGTTATTAGCAGTTGCCATTGGCTTAACTCGTGGCGAGGCTGCGATCCATTCCCATTTGCTGCAACCAAATACATCTGTACAACAGCAAATTAGCTATATATCGCAACTAATTGCCCATCCGATAATTAAAAATTAAACAATTCCCTAATCCAAAATCAAAAATTCCTATGGCTCTTCTTCCCTCTGATACTCCTTTATATAATCATCCCCTACCACAAATTGAGCAGTGGCTAAAAGACCAAGGCTGTCAACAAGATGAAACACAAAGGCATTGCTGGCGTGTACAGCGACCTAATTGGCAAGCTGAATTATGGCTCGATGTCGAGCAGATTGTAGTGCGATATCTTCAATCTGGGGAAAATGGACAAGATATCCAACGCTCATTCAAGTATTCTCTTAGTCGGGATGATGTAGAACAAGCTGTGTTTTCTGGCCCATAAGGAAGGGCTTATGTACTATTGGTAGAGCTTCCAATCAGCCTGTTGCAGGACAGCAACCCTGTAATGGCAATTATGTATCAGATTTTGTTACCAATGCTTTAGGAGTAAGTTGGCTACAAATTTCCAGTAGTCTATTAACAGCACGCGCTGCTGAAAACTTTTGTGCAACGTATTGGCTGGACTGAAAACCCCGATTAATTGCTTCATCTGGATTATCTAGGCAATATCGCATACATTTGGCTAATTCTTCTGCATCTTCATTTTCAAAAAATAGGCTGTGCGGCCCTCCTACTTCTGACAATCCTCCCATTTTTGAGACAATCGAGCAGGTTTGAACGCTAGAGGCTTCTTGCACTACGTAAGGTGCCGGATCTTGCCAACGAGATGGAGCAATTAAAGCCAAAGCATCTTGAACTTTTATAAGCACTTCTTTTTGAGGAACTTTACCTAAAAAATTAACTTTGTTAGCAATCCCTAAATCAGACGTTAGCTGTTTTAATTGCTGAGATTGTTCGCCATCGCCAATAATAGTAATTTTAAATTCTTTATTTTCATCTTGTAAAATCCGCACTGCTTTTAATAAAATATCTACACCTTTGTCTGTAGCTAATCTACCGACAAAAATAAAATTATATGGTTGAGATAAATTTTCTAAAGTTTTAAGCTGGGTTTCCGACTTGATTTCAATCGGATTATATAAAGTATCAACTGACCAAGGAAAAGCAGAAGATTCTCCTAAAAAGTTACTACAAGCTGTATGATAATCGGCTAAGAAAGCAGTAGAAAGCCGGGTGCTTAGGCGTGCCCATTTGATAAAAGTGTGTAATTTCCACTTTAATGGATAATTAGCTTTTGGCAATGTGTGTTTAAATTCAGCTTTTAAACGTTGTGTCAAGTTCATCTGCTCATAACTAGTATGAGTAGATTGATAAAGAGAATAATGGTATTTAATAATTATCTTTTTTTGCAAAGCTTTACATAACAAAATAAATAATAAATCGTTAGAATTCATGTGTACTATATCTGCCCAAGCAATATAACTAAACCATTTAGTGATATTATCTTGTCTAGTAGAAATAGTTTTAACCTCAATTAATCTAGCTTCCAACTCAGGAATAATAGAATAAATATAAGTTAAAACTCCACTAATTTCATTGTCGTAATGACGGTGTTGAATTAATATTTTCATACATTAGGTATGGGAAATTTTGTATTTATGGAAATTGTGGTTGAGCATAACTATGAAACAAGTATTTCAGTTTGCTCAGAATCAACTTGGTTTCTAAGGTAGGTAAGCACAAATAAATCTAACTATCTAACGAGAGATAAAAAGGTTGAAACCACTGCGATTGCATCTCTACAAGACGCTACGCAAACACTTCGCGCAATCCTAACGAGAGACGCTTTGCGATCGCAACAGTCATACTTATAAATTTCCTCATCCATGTACTTATATGCAGAAAGTTGGGAACAGGATTTTTCCCGATAGTTATAGTTATATAATTCCCGTAGATGCTGCTAAAGTACCATTTTCTTCGCTACAGGCTAAAAGTTTATTCTGACAGTAGTGGGTAAAATTATCATCAATTTGAAATACCTGCCGATCAACCTGAGATGTTACCCAAACAGGAACCAAAAACCATTCTTCCCGGTTTGACTTCGTAGCATCTACTTATGAGAGAGAAGTAAAAAGCCGCACTATCGCTTTGACTATCCTAGCTTCTTAGAAAAACTTCTTTTGAGACACAAGTGCTGATATACGCCTTTACATACCCAATGACCAATGACCAATACTTCGACTACGCTCAGTACAAGTGACTAATGACTAATAATTAATTTCTTTCCACCCATGCATGGATGCTACGCCTTTTGTAACCCATTCGATCAAAATTGGGGGAGCTTCTGAGATCAAAATGCTAGGATAAACTGCTGCACCCCAATCGGGATGAACTAACACACGGCATTGATTTTTAATCACTGGATAGTTGAGCAAAGCTTTGACAACTGCTGTGTCATCGTGAGGAATTGCTCCGGGATGGGAAAGTAAAGGATAGCCTGTACGAGGGTCAATCAGATCGGTTAAATAGCCGCGATCGCGCAGATTAAATGCTAAATCACAGCCAAATCTCATAAACTTTTCTCGTAAGCGTTCTTTCTCTGACTCTACTTCTAGTGTCTTTTCGACTAATTGATAACGCGATTGTTGTAATACAATCACTACTCGTAAAAATGGCTGCCGTTTCCAATCTGGTAATATCCGTTCGCAGTTGGCACAGATATATTGGCTGGGAGCATGAATTGAAATTTGAACCGCTTGTCCTGTTTCGCCAACTAAATTAATGGGACAGACTTGCTCCGGAGTGTAAACTTTGGGATAGTTCACTAAATTGATTGGGCTTATACAAATTTTTTAATTTAATCTACGGTATAGATGATACCTCTTAAAAGTTAAGAAATATCATTATTTTTCTATAATATGTTACTTTTTTTGGAAGCAGTTAATAATAATGTGAGAAATTTAATCCGAACTTTATCCTTTATTAACCTGTTTTCATAGAAGTTGCTGCGATCGCTGTAGGTATTGGCAGAGATGCAGCGTGTGTTAGACAAGCGATGCCGATGGTGGGCTACGCCTACGTGGATGAAATATGTTCGATCAAAATCCTAAAAAAGCAAAGCAGGTTGAAGTAAGCAGAAAATAACAAAAGTAATTATGTCTGCCAGAAAATACTTCAGCTATGCAGCCTAATTTCTTTAAAACTCAATTAATTGAGTTTTAAAGAATTCACCGGCACTTCATCCCAAGAATCGACTGTCCGCAATCGTGCCACCCAACCTGCTGCCTTTTGCCTCTCAGTCAAATTATTCTGAAATGAATCATGGCAATCTTTGGCTTGAGATTCATTACGAGTGGCAATACAGGCATGAATCATCCCAGACGGATCGATTTGCTCATTTACCCAAATAGTCATGGAATATTTCCTCAATAACTGTAGCGAACAAAGCTATTCGTCATTTTAGAATACTATTAGAGTCAAAACTTTTAGAGCAAAATTCAGTAACAAATAGTGAATTAATCCCAATTACTGATTACTAATTTACAATTACCCAGTTTTGCTTCATTTATTTGGCGGATATGATTTATCTCCTCTTTCGTAGCGACGGCGGTAGAGTAATTCTAACTGTCCGCCATATTCTTGAATCCAAGCAATCTGGCGCTGGTAGAGTCCGCGGAAGGTATTGGCAAATAATAGTGTAAAGATTGCCACTACCAACCCTGATGCTGTAGATACTAAAGCTTCACTAATTCCAGCTGTCACACCTGTTGTTTTACTACCTCCCACATCTCCGATATTCAGAGAAGCAAAAGAGTTAATTAATCCCAATACAGTGCCGAGAAGTCCTAACAAAGGCGCAAGACCAATAATTGTCTCAAAAATATTTTGGGAGCGCTTGAGTAAAGGGATTTCGGCTTGTGCTTCACTTTCTAATGCCAAACGAAATTCGTCTGGTGTCGGCTCCTCCAATTCTAAAGCTGCTAAAAAAATTCGAGCCAGGGGTAAATCAGTATTTTTGTGCAATTTATCTAAAGCACTAACGACATTATCAAGGCGATAAAGGTGTAGCACCTCTCGCACCACCTTGTTTTGCCGATTATTTATCTTTACCCAAAAGATGATCCGTTCGATAATCAGCGCCACCCCTAACAAAGAAAATGCCAGCAGAGGCCACATGACCACGCCACCTGCTGCAAACAGATTATTAATTTCCATATATTATTTTTTAACTCTTCAACAACGCTACATTAGCAGATCGTTGTTTGAGCAAAATTGATACCATTTCCCCGAAGAAATTGCTCTGCAAGTTTTAAAGTGTTAGCAGCAAGTACGGCTTGTCCAAGCTGCATAGATGTTTTACAACAATTATCAAATTTATAAGATATACTGAATTTAAGATAAAAGTCTCGCTGCTCCTTTACAGAGTCGTAACAGCGAGTAGGCTCGTTGCCCAATAACAAGGGTCGTAACAACGAGAAATATCTAACTATGCTTACTGATAGGAAGTGTTAATAGTGACTACAAATCAAAGCGAAATACTTAACAAAGGTTCAACCAATGCCCAAGTTTCACCGCGAGAAGAAATCGTTTTGCTCGCACTCTACAACAAAGAACTCTATGGTCTCCAAATTCCGCAAGCTATGGAAGAGGCTAGCGGCGGTAACACTAAAATGGGGATTGGCACCCTTTACCCTGTTCTCCATTCTCTGGAAAAGAAAGGACTTGTCGAATCCCGTTGGGGAGATGAAGGGCGTGAAGAACGAGGTGGAGCAAGACGGCGCTATTACAAACTTACAGGTAGCGGCGTTGCGACTCTCGAAGCCGTCCAGTCTTTCCGCTCTAACCTACTTACTTGGCAGCCCAGTTAGTGGAACAGCAGGTACAGAAATTGAAGATAACGATTGGGAATTTACTATTAAAGAAATTCAACTCAAGACACAACACCTGGAGAGTATAACATCTTTAAAATCAGAAGAAGTTATCAAAGTTGTGGAAGAGTTGATAGTTCAGAAAGTGGTGAACGATTTAGAAGACTCAGTAGAAAATCTAGAGAAGCTCTTTAAATTAAAAAAGAGATTACGCAAGTATAAAAAATCTGATCCTGCTGAAACTTGGGCTAGTAGGTGGATAGCTTGCCCAATTGCTTACCTCTTCCCCTCCGAACGACGTGAAGAATGGCTAGGGGATTTGTACGAAGTGAATTGGGAGATGCTGCACAAAGACTATCCTCGTTGGGTGGTTAATCTTAATAATGTTTGGAAAACTGTCATCCTGGTAATTTCTGCTTTAAAAATCAGGCTATCAGATTTCTTCTCACTAGGTAAGGTCAAAAGCGAGTAAAGAAAAATGCATTCTAAAGGATGGCGTAGAGTAATTTAGCAATACGCCATTTCTTTTTGATAGAAATATACCCTAACGGTAAATGGAGATACATAGGATGAGCAAGCCTAATTTTCATACAATGAGCCAGAAAGAGTTACATGATTACGTTCTTGCTCATCGGGAAGATCGAGAAGCCTTCTATGCTTATGTGGATAAGCTGCATATCGAAGGTAATTGGATTGAAATGCCACCGTTAGAGTCAGAACAAGATTTAGAAAATTATTCTCAGTTCATTGAGCGTATTCGCAGCAGTTCTGAGCCACGAGATGGAACAGTTTAACCCTGCATTGCAGTTACAGCACCTTTTCAGCTATTCTCAACTTAGCCGATCGCGATCGCGGATTCTGACTAATTTCCTCTTCTTGTGCAATAATCGGCTTTTTTGTCAAGACTTTTAATAAAGGTGAATTTCTCAAACCATGCTTTACCGGACGGTCTTCTAAACTGTGGAAACTGATAATCGCAATTCTACCGCCAGGGACAAGGGCATTTGGGGCTTTATCTAAAAAGGTTTCTAGGGATTTTAACTCATCGTTGACGACAATTCGCAGAGCTTGAAAAACACGGGTAGCAGGGTGAATTCTTCCATAACGGTATTTGGGGGGAACTGAAGAAGCGATCGCATCAGCTAATTCTGTAGTCGTGTGCAACGGTCGGCGTTCTACAATGCGTCTCGCAATGCGCCGTGATAATCTCTCTTCACCGTACTTAAAGAAAATATCAGCTAATTCTGCCTCATCCCAATTATTAATCACATCAGCAGCAGTTAGCGATCGCCCTCGATCCATTCGCATATCTAAATTTGCAGCTTGGCGGAAGCTGAAACCCCTTTCTGCTTGGTCTAAATGGTAAGAACTTACCCCCAAATCAGCTAAAATACCATCGAAAGTGTTGGGGGGAAATTCGTAGTCGGCAAAATTGCGATGAATAAATTGTATGCGATCGCTAAACTCGGCTAATTCTTTCCTTGCTGCGGCTAAAGCATCCTCATCTTGGTCAATTGCCGTTAATTTTACATCTGGCGCAGCTGCTAAAATCAAACGGCTGTGACCTCCACCGCCTACCGTCGTATCAAGATAATGACCTCCTGGAGATACCGCTAGACCTGCAATAACTTCCTGCGGTAAAACTGGTAGATGGGAAAATGTCGGTTCTTCAATAGCTAGCTGACGATTCATGAGACTTAGGCAAAAAACCACAGATGAACTTTAATTATGTATTCTTTTCTTTGTGTCTTTGCGGGTTCATAGCTAAAAAATAGTTTTTAAACCACAAATACACAAAAGGAAAATATCATAAATTCCACACCCAGCGTCAGCCTTGGATATTGAGCCTCAAAAATTTGTGGTGCTATTTTTTACCTTTTTTCTGGTAAATCATCGAATTTGATATGCGTTTTAATTTTTTCTCCATACTTAAATTGCTATTTAAAATAAAAATGAATACATTATCGGGCAATTCATTTTCTTTTAATAAGCTCTGAACAATTTTAGAGTTATCGGCTTCATAAATACGACTACCTTCCCAAAAACTAAATCCACGCTTTACAGCTAGAACATAAAGTGGTTTTTCAGGAAAATATTGCAGATTCTTTTGAACTAAATAAGCAGTTATTATCTGCGGGTAATGAGATAACTGCTGACAAAGCTTATTTACCTCTACATCCGAAATATTCTGAGAGTAAAATTTATCATTTCTTTTCAATTCAGAGCGCTCTTTCCGTCCTTTCAAAATTAACTTATGATAATTTTCGGCACGTTCTTGATAAGACTTAGCCTCATTGTTTTTACCTTGGTTTTTAAGAAAATAGCAAATTATCTCACAACCTCCTATGACTATACTTGAGTCTTGCTCTATTGCCTTCTCAATGTATTCTATTCCAGTCGCGTCTTGTTTTTTTAATAATATTTGACCTAGTAAATAATTAGCTGATGCATGGTAAGCATCACGATGAATAATTTCTTGTAATAGAGGTATAACAGCTTCTTCGCCTTCAAGTTCCAACGTCAAAAATGCTTGCTGACTAGCTTCTTCTAAAGTTAGCTGTTGTTTTTGTGATTTGTGATTGAAATCTTTTAATGTAGCTATCGATTTTTGAAATTCAGCATATTTTTGTCGCCAAGGTGTTGCTATCTTTTCTCGCCAATTTTGGCTAAAATAATCAATAAAGCTTTCTAATTTATCTCCTAAAACTTCTTGGGCAGCACTAATTTCAATTTGTGCAAAGATAGCTAATTCTGTCTGAGTATCGGCGATATATCCCAAGGCTTTTAATCTATCTTTTAGGCAAGGGTGAGTATCAGCATTGTTGGTTTTTCCCGTTAAAGCTTCACTTAAATAAGTACTTGTGATTTCCTGATGAAGTCTCTGGCTTAAAGCTTGCTTCATATCCATATAAGTCATTTTTGGTGGTTCAATCTCTGTCTGAATTTGTTTATAAATTCTAGACCAAAAATATCTTTCTAAAAATCTAGATTTGACCTCCAAACTTATCAAAGCTTTAGCAGTATTTTGTTCTCCAGTTAAATCAACAGCACATCTATCTGCTTCATATTCATCCATTCGTGCCAATACAAAAGAATAGGCATTAAAAAACGGGATGTACCATATCAAAAACAGTTGAAAAATTAACAATGATAGATCGTGTCCACTTTGTTGGAGTCCCTTAAGAATGCGATACCAAGTTTCGCGTTGGCGATAAATCCAACCACTAAAGCGGCTGTGATTTCCTGATAAATGTCCCAGTTCATGGGCTAAGACGGCACGAAATTGTTCGGGCGGCAGTGCTAGCATGAGTGGTAGACCGACAATTAAGTAATTTTGCTGCCATCCCAGCAAACCTAAGGGCGGTCTTTGAACAACTGCTGCATTAAAATCGTTGGTCAGCAGGATGTGGTGAAACCGTGGAGCTTTTAGCTTCGATGAGATTTCGTTAATTAAAGAATAGAGATTGGGTACATCCTTGGGTTGTAGTGGTAAACCTGTAGGTGGAGGAAAAGAAACCCAAAGCGATCGCACTAATACGAACGCTAACGTCAGCAAAAACAGAAGACCTGTGAAAGATAATTTAGAAATTGACTGAGCATTAAGTATCCCAAAGATAATACTTACTAACAAAGTCAACGTTACACCTAAAACCAAAAATATATATGCGTAGCCTAAAGTAGCCAAAAAAGCAACGTGCAATTTATAAAGACGCGGTTGTTTATTAGCAAAAACTTCTAACTTCTGAATTAGCTTATCAAAACGCTCTTGATTGAAAGTCATAGATGAGTATCAGGGTCATAAAACTGTAATATAACTGACACAATATCTCTATGACTTACGTAAAAACTCAGAATTCATTGGGCATTATGCATTGGGCATTGTCCCCTTGTCCCAGCACAATGAGGTGAAAAAAATCCGATGCCTCAATTAAGTGGATATCGAGCTTCCATATAATAGTTGAAGAAGTGCAACAAACTAAAACATTCTGGTTGGCATCTTAGCGGTTCAATTTAAAATTTGCCTTCAGCACGCTACACGAACACAACGGGAGAACACGAAATCTATGACCAGACTAGAAACCCGCACTGAACCAATGGTGCTAAACATGGGGCCACACCACCCCTCGATGCACGGGGTTCTGCGGTTAATCATGACTCTGGATGGCGAGGATGTTGTTGACTGTGAACCAGTCATCGGCTACTTGCATCGGGGAATGGAAAAAATTGCTGAGAACCGCACTAATGTAATGTACGTTCCTTACGTTAGTCGGTGGGACTACGCGGCGGGAATGTTCAACGAAGCCGTCACTGTTAACGCCCCAGAAAAACTTGCAGGTGTCGCTGTTCCCAAACGCGCTAGCTACATCCGCGTCATTATGCTGGAGTTGAACCGTATCGCTAACCACTTGCTATGGTTTGGCCCCTTCCTCGCTGACGTAGGCGCTCAAACTCCCTTCTTTTACCAGTTCCGCGAACGGGAGATGATTTATGATTTGTGGGAAGCAGCCACAGGTTATCGGATGGTAAATAACAACTACTTCCGCGTTGGTGGAGTAGCGGCTGATTTACCTTACGGTTGGGTAGATAAATGTCTGGAATTCTGCGACTACTTATTACCCAAAGTTGATGAGTACGAACGTTTAGTAACCGATAACCCCATCTTCCGGCGACGTGTTGAGGGTATCGGGACTATCACGCGAGAAGAAGCAATTAACTGGGGACTTTCTGGCCCAATGTTACGCGCTTCTGGCGTGCAATGGGATTTACGAAAAGTTGACCATTACGAATGTTACGACGATTTCGACTGGGATGTGCAGTGGGAAACCGCCGGTGATTGCTTTGCCCGTTATGTAGTGCGGATGCGGGAAATGCGCGAATCTGTGAAGATTATTCGCCAAGCAATTAAAGGACTTCCTGGCGGCCCTTACGAAAATCTGGAAGCCAAGCGTTTAGCCGCAGGGAAAAAATCTGAGTGGGACGCTTTTGATTACCAATTCATCGGTAAAAAAGTTTCCCCCACTTTCAAGATGCCCAAGGGTGAAATCTACGCCCGTGTAGAAAGTGGCAAAGGTGAATTGGGAATTTATTTGGTTGGCGATGATAATGTCTTCCCTGCACGATGGAAGATTCGCGCCGCAGATTTTAACAATCTCCAGATTGTGCCACATTTACTACGTGGGATGAAGGTTGCAGATATTGTGGTGATTCTCGGTAGTGTTGACGTAATTATGGGGTCTGTAGATAGGTAGAGTAAATATCTATCTCAGTAATTTTTAGAGCAGTTGTATTACAGTGCAACTGCTCTATTTTTTTGATTCTTCAGGATTTGACTATCGCAATTCCTAGTTACGTGAGGTACAGAAATAATGTTTTTAAACGCAGAGGAGCGCAGAGTCAAACGCAAAGGTACGCAGAGGCTTACCTAATTTTATTAGTGATTTACTCAGTACCTCAGCAGGTCGGGAAACGCTATATACCAAACTAATAAATAAAATACCAATTTCATCAGACCATCTGACTCTAAAATTTTCAAAGCTTTTAAATGCATACTCAGAACGTTTAATCAGTTTAAGAATGAAATCATCAGGGTGCATTAAAGTAAAAAATATTGACCCTTTACTAACGACCTTTTTCTATGACACCTTCGACAAACCAGGTTTATCCCGTAATTTGGCACAACGACTCAGTGTCACTAATTGACCAAACTCGCTTACCCAATGAATATACATTTGTAGAAATTCACCGCAGTGAAGATATGGCGCGGGCGATTAAGACTATGATTGTGCGAGGTGCGCCTGCAATTGGTGTAGCTGCGGCTTATGGAATGTATCTTGGTGCAAGGGAAATTAAAACAAGCGATCGCACCGAATTTTTGCAACACTTAGATAAAGTAGCCCAGTTGTTGCGTTCTACTCGTCCGACGGCGGTAAATTTATTTTGGGCAATTAGCCGGATGCTGAAAGCCGCCTACGAAACGCTGGGAACAGTAGAAGAGATTAAGCAAACCCTTTTCCAAACAGCCCAAGCAATCAACGTTGAAGATTTGCAAACCTGTCAAGCGATTGGTGACAATGGTTTAGCAGTCTTGCCCACTACCCCAGAAAAACTGACACTGCTTACCCACTGTAACGCTGGAGCATTAGCTACTGCTGGTTATGGCACAGCTTTGGGTGTGGTGCGTTCTGCTTGGAGAGAAGGACGTTTAGAGCGTTTATTTGCCGACGAAACCCGTCCTCGTTTGCAAGGCGCAAAACTCACCACTTGGGAATGCGTGCAAGAAGGAATTCCAGTTACATTAATTACTGATAATATGGCAGCCCATTGCATGAAACAAGGTTTAATTCATGCTGTAGTTGTGGGTGCCGATCGCATTGCTGCTAATGGTGACACTGCTAATAAAATTGGTACATACAGTGTAGCGATCGCAGCTAAAGCACATAATATCCCCTTCTTTGTCGCTGCACCCCTTTCCACCGTTGATTTTGAATTAGCTGATGGCAGCCAAATTCCCATTGAAGAACGCGAACCAACAGAAATCTATCAAGTTGGCGATACCATTCTCACACCTGCGGGTGTAGATTTTTACAACCCAGCTTTTGATGTCACTCCAGCTGAGTTGATTACAGCCATCATTACAGAGAATGGAGCGATCGCACCTGATAAATTAGCAAAATCACAGGTAAAGCAAGTACCGATTGGGTTAAATCCGAATTAATGGAGAACTTACGCCGAGTTCTCGATAACTCTAAATCCGAATAAGGAAAACTTTATAAGGGATTGCCCCAAAAAAATCTCCGACTTTTTAGAAAAGCCGGGGACTTTGTTTTTGCCTACTTTAAAATCTGACGAATCAAAATTTATCAGCAATTTTTTCAATAATTTTATCTAAACTTCATATTTGGACTAAATTCAATAAGTAAAATCCGCAATTACTTTCTCAAAATAAGCTTTGACTTACTCAAACCCCAGTTTGCTTACTCATTTTGGTGTTTTCCGCAAGTAAAAGAAGCTTTTGCTTTCTCAAAACAAGCTTTTACTTACTCATTTTGGTGTTTTCTGCAAGTAAAAGAAGCTTTGACTTTCTCAAAAGAAGCTTTTGCTTACTCATTTTGGTGTTTTCCGCAAGTAAAAGAAGCTTTGACTTTCTCAAAAGAAGCTTTTGCTTACTCATTTTGGTGTTTTCCGCAAGCAAACGAAGCTTTGACTTTCTCAAAATGCCATTTGACTTACTCAAACCCCAGTTTGCTTTTTGATTTTGGTGTTTTTTGCAAATAAAATGCCATTTCGCTTTTTTAAAATGGTTGATTTATTAGAGGATGTCTGAGGAGTATTAAATATTTGTCGATCTCCCCTAACCACCCTTAAAAAAGCTAGGGTTGTATGCACAAGTTAAATTACCCCCCTTAATCCCCCCTTGCAAAGGGGGGAAACAAGAGATCCAGTTCTCTCCGTTTTAGAAGGCGGGAAACAAGAGATCCAGTTCTCTCCGTTTTAGAAGGCGGGAAACAAGA
Source organism: Nostoc sp. DedQUE05 (assembly GCF_034530955.1). Lineage (NCBI taxonomy): Bacteria > Bacillati > Cyanobacteriota > Cyanophyceae > Nostocales > Nostocaceae > Nostoc > Nostoc sp. DedQUE05. The sequence goes on from NZ_JAVRCB010000029.1 coordinate 101,222, forward strand.
GATCCAGTTCCCTCCCCTTTACAAGGGGAGGGTTAGGGTGGGGTAATTCGACTTAGCCCTAATAGAATTAACCAAAATGTTGAATAATTGCCTCGGCAAATTCAGAACATTTTAAGGGTTCAACAGGTGGTTCTAGCAACCGGGCTAAATCGTAGGTTACTTGACTACTGGCGATCGCATCGCTTAAACCTTTCTTAATTAGGTCTGCGGCTTCTTGCCAACCCAAAAATTCCAGCATCATCACACCAGACAAAATCACTGAACCAGGATTAATCCGATCTAAGCCGGCGTGTTTGGGTGCAGTACCGTGGGTAGCTTCAAATATGGCACTAGAATCACCAATATTTGCCCCTGGCCCCATTCCTAATCCCCCAACAATGGCGGCGGCGGCATCAGACAAGTAATCGCCGTTTAAGTTCATCGTCGCCAAAATCGAATACTCATCCGGTCTGGTTTGGATTTGTTGAAAAATACTGTCAGCAATCCGGTCATTCACCAAAACTTTCTCTTTCCATTTGCCATCGCCGTGAGTTGCCCAAATTGAGTTAAGAACAGTTTCAACTTCCTTGACAATTTGCGCTTTCTTCTCTTCGGTGAGACTATCAAACCCAGGATCGATCTCGCGGGCGTTTGCTTCCAAGGAAATATTCGGATTTTTTTCCTTGTTACTCAAAATCCAAGATTCTCGTTCGGTGACAGTTTCTTGGCGAAATTCGCTGGTTGCTAGTTCATAACCCCAATCGCGGAAAGCGCCTTCGGTGTACTTCATAATGTTGCCCTTATGCACCAAAGTCACTTGTTGTTTGTTTTTGGGCAATAGCAAAGCGTGTTTGATGGCACGTCTGACTAGACGCTGAGAACCAGTTTTGCTGATGGGTTTGATGCCAATACCAGAATCCAGAGGAATACGTTTTTTCCCGTGTTCTGGGGTGGCGGGGATCAGTTCTTCATTGAGAATTTTAATTAAGCGATCGCCGATTTCGCTACCTTGTCGCCACTCAATGCCTAAATAAATATCTTCCGTATTCTCCCGATAAACAATTACATCCAGCTTTTCAGGGTTTTTGTGGGGTGAGGGTGTACCTGCATAGTAACGACAAGGACGCACGCAGGCATATAAGTCAAAAATTTGCCGCAGCGCTACATTTAAAGAACGAATTCCCCCCCCAACGGGAGTAGTCAAAGGCCCTTTAATAGCTACACCATATTCTTCAATTGCCGTCAAAGTGTCTTGAGGCAAATACTGATAAGTCCCGTATAAATCGCAAGCTTCGTCGCCAGCGTAAACTTTGAACCAGCTAATTTGACGTTGACCCTTATATGCTTTGGCTACCGCCGCATCTAACACTTTTTGGGTAGCAGGCCAGATGTCTATACCTGTGCCGTCGCCACGAATAAAGGGGATAATTGGATTGTCCGGTACAATTGGTTCACCATTTTTGAAGGTGATTTTTGCTCCGGTTGCGGGGGGGGTAATCTTTTCGTACATCGTTCACACACTCCTAATCGATACGCTGCTATTCAAAAAACCTTATGTGGCAGGCTTGTATATTTTGCTATGTCTTTTGTTCGCCAAGCCATAAGGCACAGATTTTCCCCCTATTCCCCTTGTACATTATTTGGGGATTAAGTGTGGGATTCAGTGAAGCGATCGCAATTTTGTACGATCAAAAATAGTAAACTACTTTTCGCTATCAGTACTTCACTTTAAAGAATGCCCGATAGCTTACCGCTCTTTCACTGACCGTTAACACAAGAATGGCATGACAGACCCAATGATTTTATCAGGCCCTGCAAATGACATCGACTCCCTCCGACAACCGTTAATCGCTGGGTCTGAAAAAGTCCAACAGCAGATAATCCCACAATTAGCTGAGTTGGGTAATGAGGGATTAGACGTGTTGATGGAATTTTTACTGAAACGACGTGAGAACCCAGCGACTTGGATTGATGGCAAAGCTTACCAAGTCCTTTACAGTTCTGATGCACCTCAAGCCAAAGAATTTTTGCGCTCCTGTTTTCCTGAAGGAATTGTACCTCTAAAATCAGAGTGCGGGATTAACTACAATTCTTTGCAACAGCTACTAGCTGCTCAAGATTTCCAAGCAGCCGATCGCGTCACCATCGAAAAAATGTGCGAACTATCAGGGCCAACGGCTGTACAACGAAAATGGTTGTACTTTACTGAGGTAGAAAATATCTCGGCTGTTGACTTGCAAACCATTAACAACCTCTGGTTAGTCCACTCGGAAGGTAAATTTGGTTTTTCAGTGCAGCGAGAAATTTGGTTAAGTTTGGGTAAAAATTGGGAGAATTTCTGGCCAAAAATTGGCTGGAAAGCAGGTAATAACTGGACGCGATACCCTAACGAGTTTACCTGGGATTTGAGTGCGCCTAAAGGTCACTTACCCCTCTCTAATCAACTCCGAGGAGTACGAGTATTTGCTTCTTTACTCTCTCACCCAGCTTGGATGCAGTTATGAGTTAAAAATTATTAGTTATGAGTTAAAGAGGTTTTTAATTTAAAACTCAAAACTCTAAACTCAAAACTTAAAATTCCTAACTCCTAACTCCTAACTCCTAACTATTAACTTTCATCAGATAATGGCAAACGTTCGTCTAGAAGATATTAAACGTAGATTCAATAACGTCACCGCGATCGAGGACATTACCTTTGAAATTCCTGATGGCGAGTTTTGGGTTTTAGTTGGACCATCGGGTTGTGGTAAGTCTACAATTTTACGAACGATCGCAGGTTTAGAAACCGCTACATCTGGCAAACTCTATATTGGCGATCGCTTGGTAAATAATATTCCAGCCAGACAACGGGATGTGGCGATGGTGTTCCAAAACTACGCTCTCTATCCTCACATGAGTGTGGCCCAAAACATCGCCTTTGGCTTGCAAATGCGGAAAGTTGACCGAAAAATTATTCAAGAACGAGTGATGAATGTGGCGCGATCGCTTTCTCTGGATCATTTGCTAGATCGTAAACCCAAACAACTTTCTGGGGGACAACAACAAAGGGTAGCATTAGGGAGAGCGATCGCTCGCGAACCCCAAGTGTTTTTACTTGATGAACCTTTATCTAATTTAGATGCCCAATTGCGCGATGATACCAGGGCAGAATTAAAACAACTACATCAAGAATTAGGGATTACAACTATTTACGTCACTCACGATCAAGTTGAAGCCATGACTTTGGCTGATAAAATTGTCGTGCTAAATCGCGGACGAATTCAACAAATTGGCGATCCCCAAACGATTTATGCAAATCCTGCTAATCAGATGGTGGCAAATTTTTTAGGCAGTCCGCCAATGAATATTTTGCCTGCAATCTATCAAAATAATGGTTTTGATGTGAGCGGACAGTTATTAGCAATCCCAGCAGTTGTGAAAGGAAAATTACAGTCGCGTCAAGGACACAGTTTTGATTTGGGAATTCGTCCAGAGCATATAAAAATAAACACTGATACTGACTCAGAACACAGTACTCAAAACTTAGGATTATTATCGGTTGAAGTTAAAGTTGTGGAACCTTTGGGAAGAGAAACTTTGATTCGTGCTGGTTTACCCGGTTCGGCGGTGATGCTGAATATTCAAGTAGGCTCTGATGTGCGTCTTCGTCCAGGCGATCGCCTTTCTCTACAACTTGATTTAAATCACTTGTTTGTATTTGATCCCAAAACTGGGGACAGAATACTATAAGCGCTTCGGAGTGTAAAATATAATTGTTTTGTGCGCGATCGCTGTGACGGAGTGTGGGGGCAATCGCTGTAATTCGTGGCGAGGGATAGGTTAGCGATCGCATCCAGAATCATCATCACACCGCCGTTACTGCGTCGTGCGATCGCGGTCATTTGTTAACCCGATAGCGAAAATTTGCTGTATCTCTTGCTGAGTAAGAACCTTGGCTGGCCCATGCCGATTTACTTTCACCTTTGGTCACTACACCCCGTTAACTCTTAATTTTCAGGTTACAGCAGTGTGAAGTGTTTATATCCATAATCAAGATGAAATAATGATTCAATCACTACAAAAACTATTTACATTTGATGAATATTTAGAGTTTTTAGAAACACAACCGGAAAATATTCGTTATGAATTACACGATGGAGATATTATTCAAATGCCGCCACCATCAGGCAAACACGAGCAAATAGTAGCATTTTTAACAATGATATTAGGGTATGAGTGTCTTCGTCTTAAACTTAATTACGGTATACCTAAAACTGCAACAGTGAAGCCAGAAAATAAAATATCAGGGTACTATCCTGATGTTTTATTAATGAATTTTTCTAACTTGGGTAATGAACCATTATGGGAGAAACAATCTATCCTTAGTAAACCAGCTTCAATTCCATTAGTGATTGAAGTGGTCAGTACTAACTGGAGAGATGATTATCATAAAAAGTTTGCTGACTATGAAGAAATGGGTATTCAAGAATATTGGATTGTGGATTATGCTGCTTTGGGTAGCAAGGAATTGATAGGCGACCCCAAACAACCAACAATCACAATTTACTCTTTAAGTGATGAGGGTGAATATCGTGGTAAACAGTTTAGAGGAGACGACCGTATAAAGTCTCCAACATTTCCAGATTTAAATCTAACTGTTGAACAAATTTTTTCAGTACGTTATTGATAAACAGGTGTTTCTCGACATTTCACCAAAAATACAAAACACCAAACAACTAAGAATTAATAAAATGACAACTAAAAATGTTGATAAATACGCCGATGTTGCTCCTAAATCTAAGGAGGAAATTAAACCTATTGCTAAAGAAAATAGTCAAATACATATAATTGTCACCCTGCTCACGAAAGGAGCAACGCTCAATGAATTTGATAATAGAGAAAAGGAATATCGGAACCGGACGGGAAGGATCGCGAGCATTCTTCGGTAAATACATAAAACGTGTATGGGGATACGGGACTAAGCGTACTGTTGACCCGTCCGATCCTACTAACATAGATAAGTATGTGTTTCATTTACACTTACCCCCAGGACTTGATTAGCCTATATTTGATTTTAAGCGAGGAAAAAAATAAGAAGAAAGTATAATGTGGGTGAAATGCCTGACGACCTCGATTAACTACCCAATACCCCACAATTGCCTTAACACCCCGTAGCGTCTCTTGTGACGATAGAGTTTGTTTTTTGGTGGTTGGGTGCTAACCTATGATTAGTTGCAAAAAGATAGTTTAAGTAAAAATACATAACGTTTTGAATGTTAGTACTTAATATTACAAGTCTTGTAAATAGTTTCTTAAACTGCCATAAATAATCACAATTAACAATTTTTTGTAGCCAGAATCTAAGAGAATAAAAACTGCAATAGAGACTTTATGGATTAGCTGCAAAAACTTATATGACTATTAATCGACGCCATTTCTTGTTTTTACTGACATCAGGTGCCGGTGCTTTTGCATTAGATGCTTGTGCATTGGCAGAGAAATTTCCTGAGAGAAACACTGCAATTCCTGAAACAACACCAAACACAATAGCAAATACAACACCAAATAAACCAGGTACTATCCAACTACCACCTTTACCTTACGCCTACGACGCACTGGAACCGCACATCGATGCCAAAACGATGCAATTTCACCACGATAAACATCACGCAACTTATGTGAAAAACCTGAATGCAGCCTTAGAAAAACATCCAGAACTCAAAGGTAAAACTGTTGAAGAACTGTTGCAAAAACTTGACAGTGTACCACAAGATATTCGCAAAACAGTACGTAATAATGGCGGCGGTCATGTGAACCACTCAATGTTCTGGCAAATTATGAAGCCAAAAGGTGGGGGAGAACCAACAGGAAATATCGCCTCCGCAATTAATCAAAATTTTGGCTCTTTTGCAGCTTTCAAAAAACAGTTTAATGAAGCTGGCGCTGGTCGTTTTGGTAGTGGTTGGGTTTGGCTAGTACGTAACAAGGGTGGCAAGTTGGAAGTAACAACTACAGCTAACCAAGATACTCCCTTAAGTGCAGGTAAATATCCCATCCTGGGTAACGATGTATGGGAACATGCATATTATCTCAATTACCAGAATCGCCGCGCTGATTATTTAGATGCTTGGTGGAACGTGGTTAATTGGGATGAGATTAACAAGCGGTTTGCGGCAGCAAGTAAATTTGCCTGAAACCAGACAACAATTTAGAGTCACAGGCACTTAAAAATTGGCGACAGAATGTTCTTTCTGTTGCCAGTTTTTTGATGCGATCATCTAATCATTATTTATCTTTTGAAAATGATTTTATTTAATAATTAGTTTTCTTCAATTATTGCAGGTATTTTTTTATTTTTTGAGATTTAATATAGCTTGATTTTACGTTAAAAATAAGAATATATCTCAACAAATCTTGTAATTAATCTTACCTGTATAGTGCTATATTTATGTTGAAAAAAATTATATAAGAATTGCAATTTCGGATTTAATCATCACAATACATGAAATTTAGAACCTTTCTTTAAATGTCGAATTTAAATTTGATTATAAGGAGGATGTTCTCATGAAGATTGGTTGCAAATTATTAACGGTTGCTTTAACTGTTCCATTGCTTCTTGGAATTGTAAATTTTAAAGCACAAGCTGAAGTTACTAGACAATGGGGTGTAGGTGGCGATATTCCCGTTCCTGGCGATTATGATAATGATGGTAGAACTGATTATGCAGTCTGGCGACCGAGTAATGGCACTTGGTATGTCATTAATAGTTCTACAGGTGTAGCAGTTACTAGACAATGGGGCGTTGGTGGCGATATTCCTGTTCCCGGCGATTATGACAGCGATAGTAAAACTGATTATGCAGTCTGGCGACCGAGTAATGGCACTTGGTATGTGATTAACAGTTCTACAGGTGTAGCAGTTACTAGACAATGGGGCGTTGGTGGTGATGTTCCTGCACCTGGGAGATACGATAATGATGGTAAAACTGATTTTGCAGTCTGGCGACCGAGTAATGGAACTTGGTATGTGATTAACAGTTCTACAGGTGTAGCAGTTACTAGACAATGGGGCGTTGGTGGCGATATTCCTGTTCCCGGCGATTATGACAGCGATAGTAAAACTGATTATGCAGTCTGGCGACCGAGTAATGGCACTTGGTATGTGATTAACAGTTCTACAGGTGTAGCAGTTACTAGACAATGGGGCGTTGGTGGTGATGTTCCTGCACCTGGGAGATACGATAATGATGGTAAAACTGATTTTGCAGTCTGGCGACCGAGTAATGGAACTTGGTATGTGATTAACAGTTCTACAGGTGTAGCAGTTACTAGACAATGGGGCGTTGGTGGTGATATTCCTGCCCCTGGCAATTATGATTTCTCTATTAGGAATGACTTCGCAGTTTGGCGACCGAGTAATGGCACTTGGTATATTTTTGGGAATTAGGCTCTTTTTCTCGCACTCTTACTCAAAGAGGTTTTTGAGTAGGTACACCTACAGCACGAGGAAAATTAGCTGGAGTGGTAGCTACCTTACGCAAATACACACAGTGGCGGATGCTGTGGCTTAACGGTGTTGTAAATTGTTCGATTGATTCAATTACACCACCCAAGTGCTTCACAGCATTCTTTAAAGCAGCTGTTTCATCCTCTATCCAATTACCGCGATAAATTATAGCTAAACCTCCCTGTTTGAGTAGTGGTAGGGTATATTCTGCACAGACAGAGGCTGCCCCTACAGCACGGATCAATGCAATATCATAAGCTAGTCGATGTTGGCGGTGCTGACCGATTTCTTCAGCCCTACCAACAAGAGTTTTGGCATTGGTAAGGGCAAGTTCAGTTAATATATTGTCGAGAAAAGTAATTTTTTTCCGAGTGGAATCGAGAAGAGTAATTGGGCAATTAGGTACAGTAATTGCTACGGGAACACCTGGAAAACCTGCACCTGTACCAATATCGACGATCGTAGGGGAAGCAGGAGAGAAATTTGCTGATAAAAGAGGTGCAATTCCTCGCAGAGAATCCCAGAGATGTTTTTCCCAAAACTCTTGGGGTTCAACGATCCGAGTTAAATTTTGTTGGCGATTACCTTTTAGGATTAACTCATAAAGCTTTTGAAATTGCGCTTGTTGTTGAAGAGTTGGTTGCCAATTGAGAGTTTTCTGCCAGATTTCTGCCATCTCAGGCAATAGGTTTGTCATTTGTCATTTGTCATTTGTCATTTGGTATGAGACATGGGACATAGTTTTTCTCTTTGTCCCCTTGTCCCCTTGTCCCCTTGTCCCGTTGTCCCGTTGTCCCCCTACTCTTTTCTCAAACAGTTGGTAGAGGTTCTTTAACTTTGGATTCTAGTGACTTTGGGTCTACTGATTCTAGTTCGCCGTGATTGAGTGTCCAGCAACGGTCTGCGATCGCTAACAGATCCCCAGCATCGTGTGTCACAATTAACAACGTCCAATCTTGTTTCAGTTTCGCTAATAAATTTATCAATTGCCGCCGCATTGACCAATCTAAACCAGCTGTAGGTTCATCTAATAACAGTAAATTTGGCTGGCGAATTAATTGGACTGCCAAAGCTAAACGTCGTTGCTGACCACCACTCAAAGCATAAGGGGCAGCAGAAAGCGATAAATGCTCTAATCCCACTTCACTCAGCGCCTGTCTGACTCTTTCTGACCCTAACTCAGGATGTCCTAAACGCAATTCTTCTAAAATCGAACCACCGCAAAAGTGCCGCTCTGGAAACTGAAATACTAACCCGGCTAATTGTTGTAACTGTTCGGCTATAAGTTCTTGTTCCCGCCAGAAGAGAGCGCCAGTAGTGGGTTCGGCTAGTCCAGACAAAATTTCTAGTAAGGTACTTTTACCGGAACCACTCGGGCCAATAATCAAACCTAGCTGCTGGGGTGCTAATTCTAAATTGATCGATTTGAGAATCGCTGTTGGGCACGCTGTGGGATGATAATTTACATTTCGGAGATAAAGCATTTGTTAAGATTACCAAAAAGTCAGCAAATTACTGATTAGCTACACTGAGAGTGTCTGGAAAATTCTAGAAAAAAATTTACAGCGTATTACCTGGATTAACACCTTAATTTAGCAGCAAGAATTATCCACTTTTTCTCCATTGTGGCAGACTAAGCCTGAAATAATGGCTAGAGCAAGCCTGCAAACATGGAAAGATTACCAATATATAAGAAAATTTTGGTTGAAGCAAAGGCAAGTTGAAATTAACCATTTTTGCATTCTAAGTAACACATACAACTATTTCAACCGCAATTATTCTGAGGGTTAAAATGACTAAAAGGTTTTCTTTGCCTCAATTAGTAGTGTCTGCTCAACTCATTACCTTTGCTCAGACTGCTTTTGCAGCTGCTTTCGCACTTAATGTCTGGGTAAATCCCTCTCTGGCTGGCGATCCCTTTCGCAATAGCGAACCTCATCAAATTGGCGACCAAACAGAAGCCGCTTTTAAAGCGATTTTCCAACAGGGCAATTATCCAGCAGCACAGCGTTATCTAGAACAAGCACTATCCAAAGAGCCAAATGAACCTCTAGCTTATGCCATGAGCGCATCTTTAGCATACGGAAATAAGGATTGGGCTAAACTTGACACCTATAGTCAGAAAACTCTAGAAACTGGAAAAAAACTGATTGCTAGCGATCCATTGCGTGGTAATTTATACACTGCTGTTGGTCATTTTTTAGAAGGTGCAGTAGTTATCACCCGTGAAGGTACTGTCAATGGTGTACCCCAAGCTTTTAGTCGGCTGCGGCAAGTTTATGAATATTTAGACAAAGCCGAAGCAATTTCTGCCAACGATCCAGAACTGAATTTAATCAAGGGTTATATGGATTTATTATTGGCGGTTAATTTGCCTTTTGCTAGCCCAGATCAGGCAATTGGACGCTTAGAAAAAAATGCTGCTCCTGAGTATTTAGTGGATCGGGGTATTGCTCTTGCTTACCGGGATTTAAAACGGTATCCACAGGCGCTAGAGTATGTCAACCGGGCGATCAAAACGACATCTGATAATCCAGAAATTTATTATCTTAAAGCCCAAATACTGAAGCGACTGGGGCAAAGAGAAAAAAGTCAGCAGATGATCCAGGAAGCGATCGCTAATTTTGACAAAGCATTGACTAAAAAATCCCAACTCCCAGGCGATTTAGTCAAACAAATTGAGCGCGAACGCAATAGTGCTGTTAGCCTTAAGAATCCTGGATAATTGGGCATTGGGCATTGGCGATTAAGTTTTATTCTCTATTCCCTATGTCCCATGCCCCATTCCCTACTTTGATATGCTTATTTGCAGACAAGTAATTGAGATATTAAACCAAAATGGAGATTCAGTTCCGCGAAATTAATCCTTTTGATGTGTGGATTTGGCTAAAATTCAGCACAAATCCTTCTGCGCGTGAAAAGCAGTATGTAGAAGAAGTTTTCAATTCCTGGTTTTATCTGGGTAAATTGGGTGCATTTAATGCAGAGAATCTTCAGGTGCAGGACACTGGACTCGATATCAGCTACATGAATTATGATGAACAAGGGTATGATAAAAGCCTACTAGCACTGATGCACAACATCGGTGAGTTTGAATATGAGGGTCAGTGGGGGCGTTGTTGGTTTGACTTAGGAACCAGTGATGCGATCGCATTGGATATTTTAATCAACGCTCTCACCCAGCTAAGTCAGGAATATGTCACCATTGAAGAATTGTACATCGGTGGTGAAAATCCAGATTGGCCTATTGAGGATAGCGAAAGTCGTCCTCAGTCTATTTATGATAATTAGTTACAAAAATGAATAAAGCAGGTGAAATTCGGGTAATAGCCTTGGGGTTAATTCGGAATGGCGATCGCATTTTTGTTTCTGAAGGCTACGATCCCGTAAAACAAGAAACATTTTATCGTGCTTTAGGCGGTGGTGTTGATTTTGGTGAAACCAGCCACACCGCCTTAAAACGGGAATTTCAAGAGGAAATTCAGGCAGACTTAACAAATATTAAATATCTTGGTTGTATAGAGAACCTGTTTACATTTAATGGTAGGCAAGGTCATGAAATTATTCAGCTTTATCAATGTGACTTTGTTGATTCCAAATTTTATCAACTGGAAAGTTTAATTTTTTCAGAATCGCCACATCATAAACATAGAGCATTATGGATAGATATCTCTCGCTTGAAATCTGGAGAATTCAGATTAGTACCCGAAGTATTTTTTGACTATTTATAAAGAATATGGAACTTTACTAAGATTACTTAGCTGTTAATTACCCCTCTTCTGTCACTTTCCGACATAAGCAAGTAGTAAATAACTGAAATTATCCAG
>NZ_JAVRCB010000030.1:0-106092 GCF_034530955.1 Nostoc sp. DedQUE05
GTTAACGGAGTTCTGAGGTGGATTAATGAGGATCAAAGACTCGTTAACGGAGTTCTGAGGTGGATTAATGAGGATCAAAGACTCGTTAACGGAGTTCTGAGGTGGATTAATGAGGATCAAAGACTCGTTAACGGAGTTCTGAGGTGGATTAATGAGGATCAAAGACTCGTTAACGGAGTTCCGAGGTGGATTAACGAGGATCAAAGACTCGTTAACGGAGTTCTGAGGTGGATTCACGAGGATCAAAGACTCATTAACGAGTGCTATTTATACTAATTCGTTAACTTATACTTACTAACCCTTGATGCCCCATGCCCCATGCCCCATGCCCAATGCCCAATACCCAATACCCAATGCCCAATACCCACTCCCCTCACCATGAAACCAGAATTTTGAGCAATACTGGTACAAGAAGGAATATTTACAGAAAATCCCAAAATGACAATTCAACCTAGTGATAAGCCTTTACTAGAGTGGGCGGGCGATAGTTTGGCAATTGGATTATTTGAAGATGCAGTAGAGTTAACCGGAGAACTAGCTACTTTAGATCAAAAGTTTTCTGGGGTCTTAAAAGAACTGATTACTGAAGAAGAATTTAAAGGTAAAGCCAACAGTACAATCTTCACCCGTGTAAATGCTGATAGCCCAGTGCGGAAATTGATTTTAGTGGGTTTAGGCAAACCAGAAGCGTTAAAACTAGATACTCTGCGCCGTGCTGCTGCTGCTGTAGCCAGGGTAGGAAAAAAGCAAAAAAGCAAAATTTTGGGTTTTAGTTTTCCATTGTGGAACAACGATCCAGCCGCGAGTGCCCAAGCGATCGCAGAAGGTGTGGAATTAGCACTTTACCAAGATATTCGCTTTAAATCTGAACCAGAAGAGAAAGGTTCACAAATAGAAAGTGTAGATTTACTGGGTTTCGGCGGACAAGAAGCCGCCATAACCCGCGCCAATCAAATTGTTTCTGGGGTAAATTTGGCACGGCAATTAGTGGCAGCACCAGCCAACGCGGTAACACCAATTACTTTAGCGGAAACTGCTCAAGCGATCGCCAAAGAATACGGTTTACAACTAGAAATTCTAGAACGAGAAGACTGTGAAAAGTTAGGTATGGGCGCATTTTTAGGAGTAGCCCAAGCTTCCGATTTGCCACCGAAATTCATTCACCTAACTTACAAGCCAGAAGGTACACCCAAAAAGAAATTAGCAATTATTGGTAAAGGTGTAACCTTCGATTCCGGCGGACTCAACATTAAAGGTGCAGGTAGCGGCATCGAAACCATGAAAATGGATATGGGGGGTGCAGCTGCTACCTTCGGCGCAGCAAAAGCAATTGCTCAAATTAAGCCGGATTCGGAAGTTCACTTCATCTCCGCAGTGACCGAAAACATGATTAGCGGTCATGCCATGCACCCTGGAGACATTCTCACAGCATCAAACGGCAAAACAATTGAAGTGAACAACACCGATGCAGAAGGACGTTTGACCTTAGCAGATGCCTTGGTGTATGCCGAAAAATTGGGATTAGATGCGATCGTTGATTTAGCCACCCTGACTGGTGCCAACGTCATTGCCTTGGGTGACGATATTGCTGGTTTGTACACTCCCGATGATGGTGTTGCTTCCCAGATCGAAAAAGCTGCCCAAACTTCAGGAGAAAAGATTTGGCGGATGCCAATGGAAGAAAAATATTTTGAAGGGTTAAAGTCAGGTATTGCGGACATGAAAAATACAGGGCCGCGTCCAGGTGGTGCAATCACCGCAGCCCTTTTCCTCAAGCAATTTGTCAAACAAACCCCTTGGGCGCACATAGATATTGCAGGCCCAGTGTGGACAGATAAAGAAAATGGCTACAACAGCGCAGGGGCAACAGGCTACGGCGTTCGGACGCTAGTTGATTGGGTATTAGGGATTGGTGAGTAGGGACTGGGGACTGGGGACTGGGGACTGGGGACTGGGGACTGGGGGGCAGGGGGACAAGGGGGAATTATTGAACAAGCCTCTCCCTTGTCTCTCCCATCTTCCTTGTCTACCTTGTCTCTTCTCCATGCCCAATCCCCAATGCCCAATCCCCAATGCCCAATCCCCAATGCCCAATCCCCAAATTCGTGCTATCTTGAGCTTGCCAGGAAAAATTGTTGCAATAGTAACAGAATTAATTTGGCGGTCAGAAAATTAAGCTTTTTCGGGCATTGCCATCTGGTAAAATTTGTAAGGTTTCTAGAAGCTGTGAGCAATGGGATCGACTCGCGTACGGATCGCAATTGACGCAATGGGAGGGGATCATGCACCTGGTGAAATCGTTGCTGGCGCATTGCGAGCAAGAGAAGAATTGGGTGTAGATATATTTTTAGTTGGCGATCCCCAACAAATAGAAGCTGCCTTGCCATCAAAAACAAGTTTAGGGCAGGTAGAGATCGTGAATGCTGAAGAAGCGATCGCTATGGATGAGGAGCCTTTAAATGCAGTTAGACGCAAACGCAAGGCTTCTATCAATGTGGCGATGGATTTAGTCAAGCAACAAAAGGCAGATGCCGTATTTTCGGCTGGTCACTCTGGGGCCGCTATGGCATCAGCTTTGCTGCGCTTAGGACGATTGCCAGGAATCGATCGCCCAGCGATCGGGACAGTTTTTCCGACAATTATTGCTGGTAAGCCAGTGCTGGTACTTGATGTTGGCGCAAATGTAGATTGCCGCCCCAAGTTTTTAGAGCAGTTTGGTGTTATGGGATCGGCTTACAGTAAGTATGTCTTGGGTACAGATGAACCGAAAGTAGGTTTGCTGAATATCGGTGAAGAAGACTCTAAGGGCAATGATGCAGCCGTCCGCGCCCACCAACTGCTACGCGAAAATTCCCAAATTAATTTTATTGGCAATGCTGAAGGGCGTGATGTACTTTCCGGTCACTTTGATGTGATTGTCTGCGATGGCTTTGTAGGCAATGTACTGTTAAAATTTGCCGAAGCCGTCGGAGAAGTGATTCTGCAAATTCTGCGGGAAGAATTACCCCAAGGATTGCACGGTCAAATCGGTTCCGCACTCTTAAAACCCAACTTGAAGCGGATTAAGCAGCGAATGGATCACGCAGAACATGGTGGTGCTTTACTACTAGGCGTGGCAGGAGTCTGTTTTATCGGTCACGGTAGCTCTCAAGCACCTTCAATTTTTAATGCAATTCGCATGGCAAAAGAAGCTGTTGACAATCAGGTGATACAACGAATTCAGTCCCAATATATCCTAGAGCGCGAGAGCGGTTAGTCATTGGTCATTAGTCATTGGTCATTGGTCATTGGTCATTGGTCATTTGTAAAGGACAACTGGCAAATGACAAAGGACAAATGACAAAGGACAACTGACAAAAGACAAAAGACAAAAAGCTGATAGCTTGGGAGATTAGGAGTGCAAAACTTAGGCGTAGCAATTACTGGAAGCGGCTCGGCAGTACCAGCGACTTCCCTACACAACCAGACATTGAGTGAACTAGTTGAAACATCAGATGAGTGGATCGCTACAAGAACGGGAATTCGTCAACGTCGATTAGCTCTGCCATCTGAGTCCTTGAGTGTACTCGCTACTGCCGCCAGCAGCCAAGCGATCGCCGCTTCGGGAATTCAACCAGAAGACCTAGACCTGATTCTGCTAGCGACTTCCACCCCTGATGATTTGTTTGGTAGTGCTTGTCAAGTACAGGCGCAATTGGGAGCTACCAACGCAGTCGCCTTTGACTTAACCGCTGCCTGTTCTGGCTTTGTGTTTGGTTTGGTTACAGCAGCCCAATACATTAGAACTGGTGTCTATAGAAATGTATTGTTAATAGGGGCAGATATCCTCTCTCGTTGGGTAGATTGGGAAGATCGCCGGACTTGTGTATTGTTTGGTGACGGTGCTGGGGCAGTGGTGTTACAAGCTGCCAAAAGCGATCGCTTATTAGGATTTGCACTTAAAAGTGATGGTACTCAAAACCATTACCTCAACCTTGCTTATGCAGGTACTTCCCAAGAACTGCTGACTGATGTAAATATCACCAAAGGCACTTACCAACCGATTACGATGAACGGCAAAGAAGTCTACCGCTTTGCTGTCCAAAAAGTGCCAGAAATAATTGATAAAGCCTTGTTTCAAGCCAATCTTAGCGTTGACCAGATAGATTGGCTGATATTGCATCAAGCCAATCAGCGAATTATCGATGCCGTTGCCCAACGCCTGAATATCCCAGAAGATAAAGTTATAAGTAATCTCGCCCAGTATGGCAATACTTCAGCTGCTTCCATCCCCTTAGCTTTAGATGAAGCAGTACGACAAGGTAAAATTAAACCCAATGACATCGTTGCGACATCCGGCTTTGGTGCCGGTCTTACTTGGGGCGCGGCAATCTTTCAATGGGGAAGATAGGGATTGGAGACTGGGTATTGGGTATTGGGAAACTCTTCCCCAGTACCTAATCCCCAGTCCCTAATCCCCAGTCCCTAATCCCCAGTCTCCAATGACCAATGACCACTGACTATTGACAAATGACAAAAACTGCATGGGTGTTTCCCGGACAAGGTTCCCAAACGCTGGGAATGGGAATGGATTTACTAGATATACCGTCCGCTAAAGACAAGCTTGCCAAAGCTGAGGATATTTTGGGCTGGTCTGTAACTGAAATTTGTCAAACTCAAGAAGAGAAGTTATCACAAACGCTGTATACTCAACCAAGTCTTTATGTGGTTGAAAGCATTCTTGCTGACCTGCTTCGAGAACGAGGACACCAGCCAGATTTAGTTGCTGGCCACAGTTTGGGAGAATATACTGCTCTTTATATAGCGGGTGTTTTTGAATGGTCGGCTGGTTTATATCTGGTGAAGCGTCGTGCAGAACTTATGGATAGTTCCATCGATGGGATGATGGCAGCTTTGATGAACTTTGACCGCGAACAGCTAGAAAAAATTATTGCTCAAACGCCTGATGTGGTGATAGCAAATGATAATAGTTCGGCTCAAGTGGTAATTTCAGGCACGACTGAGGCTGTACAAGCGCTGATGACTCAAGTTAAAGCAAAGCGTGCGGTTCCCCTAAAAGTTTCTGGAGCATTTCATTCACATTTAATAGCACCAGCAGCTGCGGAATTTCAAGACATTTTAGAATCTGTGGAATTTCAACCCGCGATTGTGCCAGTGCTGTCTAATGTCGAGCCAACTGCATCTATTGATGCCGAGATTTTAAAACAACGCCTGAACAAACAAATGACTGGTTCTGTAAGATGGCGAGAAATTTGTCTGCAATTACCAGCCAACGGTATCGAGCGAGTAATGGAAATTGGCCCTGGTAAAGTGTTAACTGGCTTGATTAAACGTAATACCCCTGATTTGATTTTACAAAACATCCAAAGTGCTACTGATTTACCTGTTTAATTTTTTTAGCTGGATCTCTTACCCACATCTTTAGTTGTCAAAAAAAGGTTAAATAACCTAGTTAAATTTGTGTCTGCAACTCCAAGACCATTCTCTGCGATCGCAATCTTGATTTGGTTTTCAGATACCAAGCAAGTATGAATCCAAATTGTGTTGGGATGTGAAGCAATTTCTGTAGGCGTGCGTTGCTGATTTGCATCTTTAACTTTTTTGCGTTTGATCTGGGTGTTGCGATCGCGTATGCTAAATTCAGTTTGATTTGCATTATCTTCTGTGGACAAAAACCGCGAACCGTTGATCAGTCTGGCACTTTACCACGCCTTTAAATGGTCAGTCGTCAGCCCCATGCTTCACGCTTATTTTCAGGGCCATATTTATGGTGCGGAAAATGTCCCCAAATCAGGGCCTCTATTAGTAGCAAGTAATCACGCTAGTTATTTCGATCCGCCGATTGTCTCTAATTGTGTACGTCGTCCGGTAGCGTACATGGCGAAAGAAGAGTTATTTAATATCCCCGTTTTGGCGCAAGCGATTAAATTGTATGGTGCTTACCCAGTGAGTCGGGGAAATGCCGATCGCAATGCCATCCGTTCCGCCCTAGAATATCTCAATAAAGGTTGGGCTGTCGGTGTTTTCTTGCAAGGTACTCGCACCCCAGATGGTCGAATTACAGACCCCAAAAGAGGCGCACTGCTGCTAGCGGCGAAAGCAAAAGCCCCAATATTACCAGTAAGTGTCTGGGGTACTGAAAAGATTTTACAAAAAGGCTCGTCCCTACCTCACGCAGTTCCCATCACCGTCAGAATTGGTAAATTGATTGATGCTCCCAGTTCCAGTAATAAAGAGGAATTGGAAGCGTTGACACAAAAGTGTGCCACAGTAATTAACGAAATGCATGATTTAGGACGATGAATCTAGAGATACTACAGATATATGCTTTAGGGAGGTAGCGATCGCTATTAGATTACTCTAATCTTAAACTCTATTCCTCTAGCAATAAACTAAAGGACTGCCAACAAATAAATTATCAATCTTACAGGGTGGCTCACTCGATCGCGCTAAACAACTAGCGTTTTTATGGTTTAATTACCACAAATTACGAATTACGAATTACGAATTATGAATTATTATGAGCGGCTTTGAAGCCAAGAGTTTTTGGGAGCGATTAAATAATCTAGCATTAGTTCGATTTTTGCTTTTGGTTGCTTCTGGCTGGGCAATTGTACAACTTTTAGCTTATTTTGAATCGGTCATTGTTATTTTTACATTTGCAGCAATTTTAGCTTTTTTGCTCAGTTATCCTGTACAAGGGCTGCGGCGGTTTTTGCCCCACGGTATAGCTGTTGGTGTAGTTTTCTTGCTCAGTATTGTGATTATAGGCGGTCTGATAATTACTGTAAGCTTAACGGTTTTATCTCAAGGACAACAATTAATTGATAGTATCACTGCATTTTTAAATTCTTTAGTACCTTTATTAGAGGGAATAGAAGGTTTGTTACGAAACCGTAATTTACAAATAGATTTAAGTTTTATTCAAGAACAATTGCGGAATCAGGCTGTATCAAGTCTTGTTAATAGTTTAGCTATTTTACAAGGATTCATGACGAACTTTGTCACTTTTATCTTGATTGCAGTTGTGGCTTTTTTCATGCTATTAGATGGAGACAAATTATGGAACTTTATTTTGAAAATAGTTCCAAAACAGCGTCGTAATAGATTTACCAATATAATTAGAAAGTCTTTTCTGGGATTTTTTAGAGGTCAGTTACTATTAAGCGCATTTTTAACAATTTCAACATTTCTAGTATTTTTATTATTAAAAGTACCTTTTGCTTTGATATTGTCAATAATAGTCGGAATTGTTGATATTATTCCTGGTATAGGAGCAACATTAGGAGTAAGCACAGTTACTCTATTCGTGTTGTCTCAAGGTGTTTGGTTAGCAGTCAAAGTATTAATAGCTTGTATTGTCCTCCAGCAGATACAAGACAACTTGATTGCGCCCAGAATTATGCAAGGCGCGCTGAATCTTAATCCTGTAGTGGTGTTTTTTGCTTTACTAGTAGGGGCTAAAGTAGCAGGATTATTAGGTGTTTTTATATCTATTCCCATCGCTGGAGTAATTGTGTCTTTATTTGAAATAGATGAAATGAAATCTGAAGTTTAGTTATTGGTCATTTGTCAGGAACTCGGAACTACTGAATAATGTAAAAATAGCCATTTACAAATAATTGGGAAGTAATGTCGGATTTAAGAGCGGAATTAACAGAAATTTTGGATGAGGCAGAGTGGGAATGGTTAATTCCTCATGTACAACGAGATGCAGTAATTTTGGTGGCGCTTGAGCTAGACTTGGTGGATGTTGGAGTAGCGATCGCCAGTGATAACATTCCATCAGTGGAACAGTGGATTGATAAACAATTGATTACCAAACCCACAACAGTACAAGTGGGAGAATGGAATGGCGATCGCAGTAAACGATTTAATACTCTCATCGTTCAGCCTTACGTTCTAGCCCAAGAAATACTTGCTGCCTAATTCGTTTCTGTGTTTTTTTCAATGGCAGTTGGTGTTGGAATATTTTCTTAGAAAAGATAGTCTAATGTGCCAGTTATTACTTGGCTATTGCCACGGACTATCTAGCTGATTTGATTAAAGCAAAATTTTCTCCTTTAA
This sequence comes from Nostoc sp. DedQUE05, assembly GCF_034530955.1. Classification (NCBI taxonomy): domain Bacteria; kingdom Bacillati; phylum Cyanobacteriota; class Cyanophyceae; order Nostocales; family Nostocaceae; genus Nostoc; species Nostoc sp. DedQUE05. Next base: position 8,068 of record NZ_JAVRCB010000030.1, read on the forward strand.
GATTTATCCATCTAGGAGCTAGAATTGTTACCATTATTTCAGATTAGATGTTGAAACCTTGATCCAATCTGAAACCTTAGAATTATTAGAATGGCCTCGCCTGTGCCAGCACCTTGCCACTTTTGCCGCAACGAAGCTGGGGGCGACAGCTGCGCGTCATCTGAAAATACCTGATTCTCAGACCCAAAGCGAACTGTTGTTAGAGCAAACCAAAGAAATCTACCAACTGGAAACTCGCCTGACCACGGGACTGTCATTTGAGGGAATTCAAGATATTGGCGATTCCCTAGAACGAGCAGAACGCAGTGGAGTTTTAGCAGGGGAAGAACTGTTAGCGATCGCTACCACCCTCGCTGGTGCCAGAAATTTGCGCCGTGTCATCGACAATCAAGAAGATTTGCCAATATTGACTGATTTGGTTGCCGATTTGCGGACTTATCCCGAACTAGAACAGGAAATTCACCGCTGTATTGATGAACGGGCCCAGGTAACTGACCGCGCGAGTCAAAAACTGGGAGAAATTCGCACAGACTCGCGGCGAGTACGCAGCCAAATTACTCAAAAGCTGCAAAATATCTTACAGGCAAAATCTGGCGCAGTTCAAGAACAGCTGATTACCCAACGCAGCGATCGCTTTGTTATCCCCGTAAAAGCACCCCAAAAAGATGCCATTCCCGGTATAGTTCACGATACCTCTACCAGCGGTGCCACCCTTTATGTGGAACCGAATTCAGTAGTACCTCTAGGCAACCAACTGCGGCAGATCATCAGAAGAGAGCAAGCCGAAGAAGAAACAATTCGCCGTGTTTTGACGGAACAAGTAGCCGCAGTCAAACCAGATTTAGAAAGGTTGTTAGCGATCGCTACTACTTTGGATCTGGCAACCGCTAGATCGCGATATAGTTTCTGGCTAGGAGCAAACCCCCCGCGATTTATCCAGCGCGAAGACAGGGAAATGATTACCTTGCGGAACTTGCGACATCCTCTGTTAGTGTGGCAACAACAGCACGAACAAGGGCAACCAGTAATTCCTGTAGATTTATTGATTAGTCCGCAAATTCGGGTAGTGACAATTACCGGGCCCAATACTGGCGGTAAAACTGTAACCTTAAAAACCTTGGGGTTAGCAGCATTAATGGCCAAAGTGGGTTTATTTGTCCCCGCCCGCGAACCAGTAGAAATACCTTGGTTTGATAAAGTGCTGGCAGATATTGGCGATGAACAATCCTTACAGCAGAGTTTATCCACATTCTCTGGACACATCCGCCGAATTAGTCGGATTTTGGAAGCATTGGGAACTGGGGAAGTAGAGGAAGATGAAAAAGATTCCAATGCCCCATGCCCTATGCCCAATTCCCTAGTTTTACTTGATGAAGTCGGTGCAGGAACCGATCCAGTAGAAGGTAGTGCTTTAGCGATCGCCTTGTTGCAATATCTCGCCAACCATTCCCAGCTAACGATCGCTACCACTCACTTCGGGGAACTAAAAGCCCTGAAATACGAAGACGATCGGTTTGAAAATGCCTCTGTAGAATTTGACGAAAGTACTCTATCGCCTACTTACCGTCTGCTGTGGGGCATCCCCGGACGTTCTAACGCCCTGACTATTGCCCTGCGCTTGGGATTGAAGCCAGAAGTTGTACAACAGGCGAAAACCCAAGTTGGAGAAGCTACAGATGAAGTTAACCAGGTAATTGCAGGCTTAGAAGCGCAACGCCGCCGCCAAGAAACCAAAGCTGCGGAAGCCCAAGTTTTGTTGCAGCAAGCGGAACGTTTATATAAAGAAGTATCTGCAAAAGCTGCAAGTTTGGAGGAAAGGGAAAGCAGTTTGCGGGCTTCACAGGAAATAGCAGTGCAACAAGCGATCGCTCAAGCAAAAGGTGAAATTGCCCAAGTTATCCGCCGTTTGCAGAAAGGTACGCCCACAGCCCAAGAGGCGCAGCAAGCAACTAATGCTTTGAATCAAATTGGCCAGCAATATCAGCCAGCAACGCCAGCAAAACCAAAAGTTGGGTTTATGCCCAAAGTAGGCGATCGCATCCGCGTTCCCAAATTGGGACAGATAGCAGAAGTGATCGCTGCCCCCGATGAAGATGGCGAGTTAAGCGTTCGCTTTGGGCTAATGAAGATGACCGTGAAGTTGCAAGATGTAGAATCTCTAGATGGTCAAAAACCCGAACCGGTTGTTAAAGCCAAACCAGCCCCAGCAGCAGTAACCCCCCCACCGCCAGCTGTCCCAGAAATTCGGACTTCCAAAAATACCATCGATTTACGTGGTAAACGGGTAGCTGATGCCGAATACATTTTAGATAAAGCTATTTCGGAAGCTACAGGCCCAGTCTGGATTATTCATGGTTACGGTACTGGGAAACTTCGACAAGGAGTTCACGCATTTTTGCAACAGCATCCCAGAGTGAACAACTACGAACCAGCAGAACAAGCAGATGGCGGCACTGGTGTTACCGTTGCTCACATCAAATAAAAAGCAGGAATGCTATGTTACTTGAACTCAATCAACTAATTGTTAGAGCCGGTCATCAGTTGTTGATTAAAGATGTCTCTTGGTCGGCATACAAACGCATTTTAGCAGAACTAGGAGACAATCGCAGTTCGCGGATAGGTTACAGTCAAGGGGTGCTAGAAATAATGGCTCCATTGCCAGAGCATGAAGTAGCTAAAGTTATTATTGGCGACTTGGTAAAAGTTTTATTAGAAGAACTCGATCTGGAATTTTGGAGTTTGGGTTCTACAACTTTTGATAAGGAAAGTATGGATGCTGGGGTAGAACCAGATGATTGTTTCTATATCCAAAATGAAGCTAGAGTTAGGGGCAAAGATAGAATAAATTTAGAAATTGACCCGCCTCCAGATTTGGCTATTGAAATTGATATTACCTCCCGCACTCGTTTCAATAATTATCAAGATTTGAGAGTAACGGAACTGTGGCGATGGAATGGAAGTAAGTTAGAAATAAACGTGCTTTTTGATGGTAAGTATGTAGAATCAAATACCAGTTATATTTTTCCCAATCTCCCAATAAACCAAGTGATTCCCGAATATTTGATGCTAAGTAAAACCAATGGCAGAAATGCGACAATGAAAGCATTTCGTGTGTGGATAAGACAGCAAATTAGTAGCCCGATTTAGTTTAAATTATCAGAAATGCCTACTCAAAAAAGTTATGGCTAGTGGGATAAAAATAGTGATATTTTGCTATTTATCCCTTACCAAACTAAACATTAGAAGATTTACGAAGCGTGGTTTACAGGTTAGCAAACCACGCTATTTACCTTTTATCTAATACCTATAAGTACCAGACATTAATATTCTAATTAAATAAGATATATCATAAATTATATGGATATAGAAATAGAAACTCTACAAGAAGCTGAAGCCGTAATTGAAAGTGACATAAGAGCCAAAATCACGAGGCTAAACTTGAGTTTTTCTCATAGGTACAGGGATTCTGTTATTCCTGATTCTATCGGCGACATATTAAGTTTAGAAGAATTAACAATTTATAGTAAATCGCACAATGTAGTTTATGGAATTGAACAAATACCAACAACTATTGGAAAGCTAACTAACTTAAAAATACTTAAGATTTATGATTTATGTGAATTAGAATATCTACCTGAAAGTATCGGTAATCTTAAAAATTTAGAAGTTTTGCACATTGCTGATTGTTCACGCTTGAAAGCAATACCAAACAGTATTGGTAAACTCAAAAATCTTAAGCGGTTAGAGTTGATGGAATCAATGAGACCGCTTGCTAATTTTGAGAAGTTACCTGACAATATTGGAGAACTTAGTTCTTTAAAAGAACTGATAATTAACTCTACAGTTATACAGTCACTACCTAATACTATAGGTAATCTTAGTAATTTAGATTATTTAGAAATCAGCCGCAATCCCAAACTACATAAGTTACCAGATACTATTGGCAAACTGCAAAAATTAACAGTTATGAGGCTTGAAAGGGGATTTTTAAGTTCTTTGCCAGAGAGTATTGGTGAATTGCGAAATCTTAGAGAACTAATTATTAATGACAATAAATTAACTCAATTACCAGGGAGTATAGGTATCCTAACTAAGTTAGAAAAGTTAGAGCTTATAAACAATCAGCTAACCGAATTACCAGATAGTATTAGGAATTTATCTGGACTTAAGAACAGTATACTTCTCTATGGAAATCCTCTAAAGTCTCTTCCTGAAAGTGTTTTCAACTTACCATTTTAAATAGATTGGTGATGATTATAGAGTGATTCGCTTGGGTGAAGTAATGAAATTAAGCCATATTTAAGCATAGGTTTTGGTGAATGTCTAAACTATTACCTCTGCCCATTAACTTTATAAATAAGTTCTGATATGTGCGTGGTTTGTGGTCAGAGTTGCATTACCAACTAAGTTGGAGTAAATCAATTGTCAACATCTTCAAAGGCTGACTTTATCAAATTTTTAAGTTTGTCATCGGTTTTATTTATGGAGGCGTCAATCGTCCTGATGTTGCCCAGCCTATACTGAAATAACAGGCCGCACACAAGTAAAACTTAGTTGGGGTAATGTCCAGCAGCAAAAAGTGCCTTTAGCAAACAGGAAAAATATTTGTAGAGTAATTATGTATATATTAAGACCAAGTAATAAATATCAAGAAATTTCAAAATTTAAAAATGCAAACAAATTAGGAGGTATTCTACATAATTACTTAGCGATCGCTAGCGGTTAGCATTCAAAACAATAGTTTATTTATACTCTGATACGAAGCTAGCAACGAAAGTCGGGTAAACCTTAATTAGAATTGATAATTTTTTACTTTGTCGAAAAGAAATTTTCATCTAGAGTAAGACAAAGATACCTACTGTTTACCAGATAAAAAAGCTAGCTGAAGCCTCTGGCTCATAGCTATCTATGGGAAACCAAGCTTGATTCTTAAGAGTCTGGTTTCAAAATGGGTAACAGCAACATCCCCTATCAGCTCGATCACCTATGCTAAAAGTTATGCACTCGGCCGCCAACTCAGCCACTCCAAATTCCCAGTGGGAGGATTTAATCAAGCTTCCAGCCCCAAACACAGTTCAATGGGACAATATCAAAACCCAATTAGACTTGGTGCTGTTAGCGCTAGAAACCTTAACTGGGATTGGTTCAGAGGCAATGCTTTCGGCGGCAACCGATCTGAATTTAGAATCAAGAGTGCCAGACCGCGTAGCTTTATGGCGATTGCGCCAATCAAATCCTCTACGCAAAGGTCAAGGAGGGCGAAAAAAGCTAGATGTCGAAGAAGCGCGATCGCTTGTTTTGATCGTCTGCTACCTAGCCAAACAGCACCAGGAATTGATTCGCCGTGCTGTCGGTCTGTTAGAACAAATGGCAGAAAATAACCGGGAACCTCACCAGGCTGCTTTACTTGGAGACTATATTGATGCTTTTTGCAACACCTACCAAGAGCGGATGGAAGAGGACGAGCAAATCTCAACGGATTTACTAACTAACCTGGCCTTAAAACTGCTTGTAGATTTACTTTTTTACAGCGCTCCTGGTGGGCATCGCCGTCTCTGGCTAGCACTTATAGACCGTTCAACAAAATTTTAAATTTTAGATTTGAAATTCCTCAACCAAAATTCGTTTTCAAAAGTTTGCTAGGTAAGGATTCCTTTTTGATGGTCATTAGTTCTTGAGCGATGCACTATCAATAATGCCTCCTCCTTGCACGCCAGTTTGCATAACAGAAGGAACCTGACAAATTTCTGAGTGGAAGAATCCACCGTTCCAACTTTTCTTTGCAAGCAACTGGCTCAATTTTTGCAAAATCCCAATATAGTCTTCTTCGTAGTTCCTGTCATGCCTCTATCAAATTCAGTTATTCGTTGCTACACACCACCGACTTGCACGCTAGAAGTATTCGCGCAAAGCTCACCTCTGTCTCGTTGGATGGGGAAAACTGTCCTCAAACATCTGAGTTTTGAGCTACGTTTTGACGATCCCCGACTCCCAGAAGAACAAAGAGTTCCAATTCGGGGCGATCGCGAGCAACTTGAAGCTTTATGTGATGCCGTCACTAACTATGTACAGCAATTCCTCCAACAGTCTCCAGAAAGCTTTTGGGTGAGTTTCCCCAGTACCCAGGAGTCAAGCACAGCACTGGACGATCCAGAATTAAAGTCTTCAACAAAAACATTAAATGCTTTTAGTAACCAGATTCCAGGAGCAAATATCTACTTAGAACCAAGTAGCTATTTAACTCACAACCTATTTCTTGGTTCTCTGGCCAACTATTCATCTGGCCCCGTAATTCAACTCAGTTTGCTGCAACTATTCGATTTGGCAAGTGCTTTAGATGAATACTCAACTGATGTCATGGCACTTCCAACTCTCAACAGCACAGATTCGACTCTGAGGTTCCCTGCTTGGGCACCTGTTGCCGCAGTATTAGTATTAGGTGTAGGTTTTTTACCAGTTACTTGGCAATATGCTAACAATATTAGAGAAAAGCAACAGCAGACAGCCAAAACATCAAATTCAGAAGCAGTAAAGACTGCTCTAGAACCTTCATCCTCACTAAACTTTCCCACCCCTGAACCTAGGCTAACCCCTCCATCAAACAATTTGCTAGGTTCTACCCCTCCCCTTTCCACATCCACTTTACCCCAAGCACCTCTAACAGCCCCTAGTTCTAATAGTTTTTCTGCACCGCCACCAAATACATTGACAATACCTCAAGGGACGACTGCAACCCTTCCCAGTAATCGAGCGATGCCTTCAGCATCCAGCAAAATTCCAAGCCAGGAAATTGCCATATTACCAAATCTGGCACAGAATCCAACTGGGTCAAGTTCCCAACCCGGTGCTGGTAATATCCCTCAACTGCGGAATTTGCCACCCAGACTATCTTCTAACGCCAATAGCTTACCAACTAATATCTCACCAGTCCTCCCTCCATCTCTTGACACCATACCCAATAAGAATCGTGTCAATACCCCAACCCAACCCTCCCCGCTAACCTCACAACAGCTAGACGAAAGAATCCGTTCCTTACAGCAATCTTCTGCTGGAGAAAAACCTGCTTCACAACTTCCCTCCTCTAGGACTGCGGAGAATAATCCCTTTATCGATCAATTAGGGGACGCAAATAAAAACCCCACATCCAGAGAAGTAGCTACTGGCACATTATTTGACACACCTCAAGTAGCAGAAGCTAGACAATACCTAACGAAGCGTTGGCAACCACCTACTGGGCTGGGACAAACATTAGAGTACAGTTTGATAGTTGGTGTTGACGGCACAATTGAACGAATTTTCCCCCTTAATAAGGCAGCAAGAGAATTCGTTGATAACGCTGGGATGCCTGAAGTTGGCAAACCTTTTGTTTCCGCTAATAAAAATGGACAAAATGTCAGAATTCGAGTTGTTCTGAGTCCTGATGGCAAGGTACAGACTTTTCCAGATGAATAACTAAACTATCCTTTTAATGCCACTTGTAAAACTGGTACAAATCCTGTGCCAGTTTCTACTGACTACATAGGTTAAACAAGGCAAAAGTAGAAAAATTACTTTCACAACACAATCCTCTAAATTTCAAATGAAGAGAGTTAGCTCTTACAGGGAATTCAAAATTATCCGGACATCAGAAATTAACTACATAACGAAAAACAAAAGGACTGGATATTCCAGTCCTTTATTATATTGATTTAACGTTTTTATCTTAATAACGGGATTTTTTGGTTTTTAACTTTTGCTTTTTACGCCGACGTTCGCTAGCAACAATTGCCTGTTCTACAGGATAACCCACTAAAGGAATTACCTGATATTTGCGCTCGTCTTCTAATTTTTTCAGTTCAGTGTAATCAACCCAATGAATGCAATCAACCGGACAAGTGTCAATTGCTTCTTGGATAATTTCCTCAGCGTCCCCATCTTGCCGAACCACGCGCGATCGCCCGTAATCTGGTTCAATATAAAAGGTGTTACGCGCAACATGAGCGCAATGCTTGCAACCAATACAGGTGATTTCGTCAACATAAACACCATTTTGGCGTAGCATACCACCCAATTCCGGTTCTAAACCAGAACGTTCTGGGGCATCCCGTAAAAAACCCCCTAATTCTGGTTCCAAACCGGAACGGTTATCTTCTTGTTCTTCCAGTGACGGCAGAAAATCAGCCATTACGCACTCCAGCGCTGTACTACCAGGCGAATTGAACCATCTTCATTTTTTTGTTGTTCAGAAACTTGAAAACCAACACGAGCAGTTTCTTTCAGAACTGTTTGATAAGCATAGCGCTGTGTTACTTGGCGCAAAAATCCATCTACAGACAAATCTTGTTGCCAATATTGCAAGTCAGCCACCAATTCATATTCCTTGCCATTCCATCTAAAGCCGATGTCATAGCCATTTTCCTGCTCAATACTAACTTCCGCAGGATGGGTTTGACCGCGATAGCCACGGACTTCGCGCGGGCCGGGTTTCCAGTCTACGCCCAATTCAGTCAAAGCATCTTTCAAAGAATCAAGGTTACGGATTTGAGTCTTAATTTGGCTAAAGTGTGACATGGTGGTTGTGAATTAATAACACTAAACTACTGTGAAAACTTACCAATCGCTGTAAGTGGTGTGTGTATTCGCCACATTAGGTTGCTGCACCTTGGCGGCGAAATATTCTGAGGTTGGCTCATGATTAAGTACTTGCCCCAGCTGCGCCTCTATTGCTGCTGTAACTTCAGCGCAAGAATTACCCACAATGCCAGTGACTTTCTCTTGTACCCGACCGTCTGGATAAATTATGAACTCTAATGTCTCCATTCTTTTGGCCAACCAGGATAAGTACGCTTAAATTCTACTGCCTTAGCAGAAGGCTACAAATATAGCCATAGGAACATTTTTACTAGATATAAACTTGCCATTTGTTAACTAATGTTCCATTTTTCAACATATATATCTCAGAATCTTTACAAAACTTATTAATATTATAAGCACACGCATCAGTATTTAGTTAGTTTCTCTTAACCTCATTGATTAGTCAAGGTAACTACTGGAGTAAGCGAAGTAAGCTGCAAAAGTCCTAAGAATAAGCATTAGAGGTAGTATAGGCAGCAAGACAATTCACAAAAATATAAAATTTATTGAAAAACTTTATTCTTAGCATTCGTTCTACCTTATTATTTTCCAGGTAGATTAGATGCAGTGCAGTATAACTCTAAAGTAATATAGTGTGTATACGTAGGTATTGTATTAGGCTTTTAGGTATAGTTACTTTAGTTGGCATTGGCTGTAGAAAGATTTTTAAACGGCGTTCGCTGAAAGCGTTGGCGCAGCCATTGCTATTTTCTGCCATTGGTAAGATTTATCAACCTCGATTCTAGACAGTTAAATATGTACAAATTTGCCCCAGCTTGGGAGAAGGAGCAAATAGTCTTTGGTGCTGCGCGACCTGGATACACTGACAAGAATGTTCAGGATTGGATAGAGTTCATGAAGCGCCAAAATATCAAGCGTGTTTGCTGTCTTCTTGATGAACAACAGCTAGGTTCTTACTCTAATCTTCTAAACATATACAAACAGGAATTTGGGAATCAGCTAATTTGTTGGGCACCAATTGCAGATTTCCATTTATCTGATTTAGAAACCCTCACACAGAAAATACTTCCTTTCTTAATAGAAGCTGAGAAACAAAATGAGAAAGTTGTTGTACACTGTTCCGGTGGAATTGGACGTACTGGACATGTATTAGCGGCATGGCTAGTTAGTGTGCGAGGATTATCAAATCAAGCTGCAATAAATGCTGTCAAAAAAACAGGTAGAAATCCTTATGAAGCTGCGATCGCTGCTGTATTTATAGGTAGAAATCCTTTAACAGTTATAAAAAAACTTAACGCGCTTCTGAATGATTGCCGTCTAGCAGTGGATAAAACATTTTGAGTTTACTATTATCTTGTTTAATCAGTCCTTTGTGAGGAAAATTATATGGCAATGGTTCTAGATAAAGTAGTTCCTTTTGGAAGGTCAATGGATGAATATATAAAAATATTCAACTTAACAAATGCAGATTTAAATAAAAAAATTATTGGAATTGGGGATGGCCCGGCAAGCTTTAATGCAGAAATGACACGTCAGGGTAAAAGTGTAGTTTCTATTGATCCACTCTACCAATTTTCTGGCGATGAGATATTGCAAAGATTCAATGAAGTGGTAGATAACATTATTAACCAAGTTAAGGCTACATCGAATGATTGGGTATGGAGCTATCACAAATCTCCAGATGATTTGCGACACAATCGAGTCAAAGTTATTCGAGAATTTTTGTCTGATTATGAAACTGGCAAAAAGAGTAACAGGTATGCAGTCGGTGAATTGCCAAAATTGGCTTATGATAATCAAGAGTTTGATCTAGCCCTTTGTTCGCATTTATTATTTTTATATTCAGATCATCTCGATTACGATTTTCACTTAAATTCAGTAGGTGAGATGTTGCGTATTGCTAAAGAAGTTCGAATATTTCCCCTGATAACTTTAATGTGGAAACACTCACAACATTTAGATGAAATAGTAAAATATTACACTTCAATGGGTTATAAAATAGATATTGGAAAGGTTGAATACGAATTCCAGCCTGGTGGAAATAAAATGTTGAAGATAACCAGAGATGTTATATAACTCCTAGCCATAAAGAATTGGTATAACTATCCGGTTTATAGAATTATTAGGCATATTATTCAGCAAACATTTCAGCCAAGGTATCTAAAACTGCTTTTTGTTCATCAGAGTCAATCTGACCTAGCTTTTTGACTAATCGAGTTTTGTCAACTGTACGAATTTGATCTAGAACTATTTGCCCATCCTTACCCTGAAACTCACAAGTGACACGAGTTGGATAAGACTGTCCTTTAGTTTTCATCGGAGCAACAATAATCGTGGCAATATATTTATTCATCTCATCTGGTGAGATTACTACACAGGGTCTTGTCTTCTGAATCTCACTGCCAATCGTTGGGTCGAGGTTAACCAAAAACACGTCAAATCGATTGACTACCACTCCCACTCTCGATGCTCCCACTCTGTAGTTATCGCATCATCGAGCAGCAGTGCATCGTCGTGCTGCTTCGCCATAGTTGCAAATGCTTCCTCCCACCCCTGACGCGATTGAGAGGCAGCACGGATAATTAGGTGGCAATCTTGAATTTCAATTTCCACCTCTTCACCAATACCACTTTGTTCTAGCAGAAGTTTAGGAATGCGGATACCTTGAGAATTCCCGATTTTAACGATACGGGTTCTAATTGCTGTCCCCATGAGGATACCTATCCTTGATTGTAATTACATTGTGATTACTAATCAGGTTTTTGTCAAGAAGCACTCAATTTATCAATAATTTTTAATGTGTAGGCGTAGCCAGCCGTAGGCATCGCTCTCAAAATTACCAGATGCGATGTCTACGACGGGCTACGTCTAGGCACTTTTCTCTTAACTGGGTTTATCAGACTCAAACGGATTCCATAATCTCACCTGTGTAATCCAACGGAAATCATCTGTATTTCTTGTTATCAAAGTTAATCCATACACTAAAGCAGTGGCGGCAATAATTGCATCACCTAAAGTCATTCGTTTCTGTTGTCGCAGAATTACCGCTTGATTTAACACATCTTGAGAGATTGGTAGAACCTGAGCAACTTGAAAAAACTCCTCAAAATACTGACGTTGTTCCTCTTTAAGCAGATGATAGCCTAACACTTCCAAATAACTGAGTGCTGATACCGCAGGTGCATATTCAGCAATTAACTCTCTCAATTGGGCGTTTTCTAGTTGAGCAGAATATATAATAATATTGCTATCGAGCAGCACGTTTTATCGTCCCGGAAGTGAACGGTCTTGACGAGTTTCTTGTTGCCAAATAATTGGATCAACATCAGTCAAAGCTTGACTCACAGCAAGTTTTTTTAATATTTCAGCCATTCTTCGTCCCCGTGCTTGTTTATCTATGACTGATTCATTTTCGAGCAATGTAACATGAACTGGGATTTGTTGTTCTCCTAATGTAGGTACATCATCAATCCACTCTAAACGACTTCCTTTCAACCAAGCTCTGAATGTTTTTAGCATTATTTTGCTCTCTACTTTGTATCTATCTTGGCATCGCTCTTAAAACTACGATATACAATAAGCGATCGCTCTCTCCTCTATACAATCGTGCGTAGGCGTAACTAACCATAGGTAATTCCTTTAATCAAAAGCTTTCGCTAGAAGTCTGTATATTCGTTTCAAAACCATAAAGAGAGTTAAAATAAATTGAACAGAAAAGTAGTAGCATACTGATGCTAGTAGCCTCTGCAATGAGCATAAATTTATTATCCATAAAGTACAGCTAATAGGCTTTAGGAAGTCACTTAATAATATAACTACAGTTATGGTAGAAGTTAATATTGAGAAAGATACATTGACATAAATTTCCCGAAGTAACTCACGCCGTTGAATATTTTTTCTTATTTCAACTTGATCCGTTGTTTGTTTCTGATCTTGATTTTTTTCTGAAATATCATAAACTAATAGGAGCAAGTTGAATAATAAAGCTGAAAATATTGAGAAAGAAGTAATGAGAGCATTAACCAAACCATCATTTAGAAGAACTCCTAGAGAAATCATTACACCAGAAGTAATAGCTGGTATAATAAAGAACAAAATAATATCTGGATAGTATATCTTCCCTGTTCTACTACTCTTAAGTGTCGCAATATGGTCTTGAATTATACTAAAAACAGAAATTTTATTTAACATTATATTTGCTAGGGATACATTTGATTAATAACTTCTTGTAGGTAAATTTTCGCAATTGTTTGTATACTTTGGAAAGTTGGATAATCATCAGAATCTATAACTACTTTATCAGAGATATCATAGTAAGCTTTAGCTCTCTGGAGACAACCTAAATCAAAGGTTATAAGACTTCCATCAAGATCAACATCAACCTTTACGGTGTCGTAATCAAAGTTAAAATCCCGAAGTTCTATGAGACTTTTAACACTATCTTTTGAGTTAAAAAAGTTTTGAATTTTACCCAGGAAAGGAATTTTATTCGCAGATAATACTATTTCCATGTTATGGGGAATTTCTTCATGACCTTCATCAAGTCCATCAACTCGATCAAGCGGAGCTTGATACTTAACACATCGAAGCTTTTTAATAGTACCTCCGTATATAATTCTCTTAATTATTTCTTCTTGAACTAAAGTATTTATCTCGACAGAAAAGCCTGGAAAATTATCAGAAAAATACTTATCTAGAAAAATACCAAAGTGTGTGCGAATACCATGTTTCCCTGTACGTTGTAAAAGCAGAATTCCTTCATTTGTATCTTTTGGAATGTAAATCAAGAAATAAAAAGGTAAAACCTCAGCATCACTCTATTCCTGAAGCTGTCTACCGAGAACTGACTGATCCCAACTTTCCAGTTGCAGGTGCAATTGAAGTCCAAACTTTTATCTGGATTCTAACTCGTCCAGTTCAAGATCGAATATTGGTTGAAGCACTCAGCAATGAACTAGATATTGGTGAAGCTGAAGCGATCGCTCTAGCGCTGGAAATGAAAGTAGATCAAGTTTTGATTGATGAACGTCGTGGTCGCATGGTTGCAGCTAGGCTAAATCTTGGTTACACAGGGATTTTAGGAATCTTGGTTGAAGCTAAAAGTCAAAAGCTGATTTTTGCTGTGAAGCCTTTGTTAGATGCTCTGATTAACCAAGCAGGATTCTGGGTGGCGGAACCTTTATATATGAGGGTTTTGCAGCTTGTTGATGAAAATTAAATGCAACGTAGACTTCCTAACTAAGCAGCAGTAGCATTCTGAAAATTTTTACCTATTAACCATCCCTAGCAAGTGTTTGCGGTTAATTTGTCAGTAATACTTCCCCTATCAATGACCTCGCCGCCACTCTACTGAGTTTCCTTTTACTCTGATTCAAATTTATTCCAGAAGTCTATTGACTTCTGGTAAATCTATTGAGAAGCTAATAGTTAGATTTACTAATTAATAGAAGTACATCAAACTTGTGACAATACTGACGGGAAAAATAAATCGATCGCAACCTCAAGAAGAACCAAAACGGTTGATTTTGGAAACTCAGGGACTCACACGCCGTTTTGGGAAGTTCACCGCAGTTAATAACCTGAGCATATCTGTGGAACAGGGCGAAGTATTTGGACTGCTTGGCCCCAATGGCGCAGGGAAAAGTACAGTTCTTAAGATGTTGACAACCTTACTGCCTATCAGTGCAGGGAAAGCAACCTTAGCTGGCTATGACGTGGCTCGTCAATCTAATCCTGTGAGGCGGGCTATCGGCTATGTACCCCAGGCGCTGTCTGCTGATGGTAGTCTTACGGGTTACGAAAATCTCTTAATCTTCGCCAAGCTGTATGGAATACCTGCCAAAGGACGCGATCGCCGCATCTATGAAATTCTAGAATACATGGGTTTGCAAGATGCGGCGAAACGCTTGGTACGAAACTACTCTGGTGGGATGATCCGCAAACTGGAAATTGGCATATCAGTTCTACATCAACCCCAAATTTTGTTTCTTGATGAGCCGACTGTCGGACTAGATCCCATAGCTCGAACTCAAGTATGGCAACTTGTACTACAACTCTGTGCTGATTACGGCACAACTATATTTTTAACAACCCACTTTTTAGAAGAAGCAGATAGCTTATGTAACCGAGTGGCGATTATGCAGCAAGGTGAAGTCGTTACCACAGGTAGACCAAGCGACTTAAAAGCTTCTTTAGATAACCCAAATGCAACTTTGGATGATGTCTTTATTCACTATACAGGCGACCAGTTAACATCAGGAGTCAACTACCGTGACACAGCAAGAACCAGACGTACTGCTCAACGGTTGGGTTAAAGCACCACCCACTGTCCGAGTAAGTTTGATCTCTGCAATTAAAGAGCTAGTTACAAAAACTCTGGCGATCGCAGAATTAGAAATACGTAAACTCCGCCACGATCCCACTGATTTAGTTGTTCGGGCTGTGCAACCAGCACTATGGCTCCTAATTTTTGGACAAGTTTTCGCCCGCACTCGTGCGATTCCAACAGGAAACTTACCCTATTTGGACTTCATTTCTGCTGGCATCTTGGCTCAGAGTATTTTGTTTGTGGCAATTTTCAGTGGCGGAATGACCCTAATCTGGGAGCGAGATTTAGGGATTGTACATAAATTTTTAGCTAGTCCTACACCCCGTGTAGCGATGGTGTTAGGCAAAGGTTTAGCATGTGGGGTACGGTGCTTATCCCAGGTAATATTCATTTACGGATTGTCATTTTTATTAGGTGTCAAACTAAATCTTCATTCCCTAGCTATTCTCCAAGTGCTACTGCTAGTCATAATGGGGGCGGGAACATTTTGTATTTTTTCATTAATTATTGGCTGTTTGGTGAAAAGCCGAGAAAGGATGACGGGTATTGGACAATTGTTAACCATGCCGTTATTTTTTGCTAGCAATGCCATCTATCCGATCTCGTTGATGCCCAGTTGGTTAAAATTCATTTCCCATTTAAATCCGTTGACTTATCTGGTTGACGGGTTACGTAGCACCATGCTGTTGAATGGCACTAGCATCTATGGCTTTGGTCTGGATTGTACAATTCTCTTATTCACATTAATAATTTTGGCCATTCTAGGTGGAAAACTTTATCCACGGGTGGCCATGTAACTAGGAGAACAACAAGCCCATGACCTTGGATAAACCTAATCAAGGTGCAACTTCCGAAGAATGTGCCGCTAGAGTAATGGAAACAGTTCCATTGGTGATGCGGTTTATCCGAGCGGATATGCGTGCCCATAGTGCCGCTTTTTTATCTATACCTCAATTGCGATCGCTAGCATTTATCAACCGGAATCCTGGTGCTTCATTATCTGACTTAGCAGAGCATTTAGGTGTCACCTCTGCCACGGCATCAGCAACTATAGAACGCTTGGTACAACGCGACTTCGTGAAACGGATTGCTCATCCTCAAGAGCGGCGGCGGGTGCTGCTTAATTTAACTGAAGATGGAAAACACCATCTCAAGCAATCCCAAGATCAAACTCGCGCTCATATTACCGATCTGCTTAAAGGTCTTTCAGAAGACCAAATTTCCAACATTGAAGAAGGCTTAACTCTACTAAAAAATGTCTTCGAGAAAACAGAACTCAAAGCCCCATAACTTTGAGGTTGCACAACACGATCCCTTTGCAGCCTTTAAGTTTCGAGACTATCGGCTATTTACCATTGGACGGCTAGTGCTGTTCGTGGGGTCGCAAATGCAAACTGTAGCGATTGGCTGGGAACTATATGAGCGGACTAACTCAGCGATCGCTTTAGGTGGTGTAGGACTGGCGCAAGTCCTACCGATGATTGTTCTCACCCTAATTGCCGGAGATGTTGCCGATCGCCGCGATCGCAAAGTGACCATGTTACTCTCGGTAATGTTGCTAGCCCTCTGCTCCCTAGCTTTAGGGGTACTTTCTTATACTAAAGGTGCAATTTTTCTAATTTACGCCTGTTTAGTATTTACAGGTGTAGCGAGGGCATTCCTCAAACCAGCCAGTGATGCTTTGATGTGGCAATTGATACCTGTCACTGCTTTTACCAATGCAGCCACATGGAATAGTAGTAGCTTTCAATTGGCTGCTGTTATCGGCCCAGCCTTCGGAGGATTTGGGATTGCGCTATTGGGAAGTGCTACAGGGGTTTATGTGTTAGCAGCGATCGCAGCTTTACTGTGTTTTATTTTAACGCTGGCGATCAAACAGCAAAAAGTCACCCGCGCAACTGAGCCAATTTCATTTAAAGCACTTGCAGCTGGTGCTAAGTTTGTTTGGCAGAATCAGTTGATTTTAGCAGCGATTACATTAGATATGTTTGCTGTATTGTTGGGTGGTGCGATCGCGCTCCTCCCCATTTTTGCCAAAGATATTTTACACGTGGGGCCAGTGGAATTAGGATATCTCCAAGCAGCCCATTCCATCGGTGCTTTGACTATGGCGATTACCCTGGCATATTTACCACCGTTACGCAAAGCAGGCCCAGCCTTATTGTGGTCAGTGGTTGGCTTTGGGGTTGTCACAATTATCTTTGGGCTTTCTCGTTCCTTTTGGCTATCTATGTTGATGCTGATCCTTGGTGGCGCACTAGATAGTATTAGCGTTGTGATTCGCCATACATTAGTTCAAATCAGAACACCGGATCATTTGCGTGGTCGAGTTGCTGCTATTAATAGCGTGTTTATTAGTGCTTCAAATGAATTAGGCGGCTTTGAGTCCGGCTTGACTGCGGCTTTATTTGGCCCAGTGATTTCTGTTGTGGGTGGTGGAATTGGCACAATTTTAGTAGTGATTGCTACAGCTATGATTTGGCCAGGAATTCGTAAGTTAGGAGCTTTGCAAGAGTATAAATAAATTTAAAATGGCAGTATTAGATGATGGAGTTATATCCACTACTAAGTCTTCCATAGATAATAAAAATCCCATCCTATGTAAAAGCTACAAAATTATAATTGTTATCTTTTGCTAGGATGGGATTTTTGTTTAGTGAAAGTTGCACATCACATAATTAAAAGATAGATCAACCCAGACTTTTGGAATTATGTATAACTTGAATTTGCCCTTCAAGTTATACAATTGCCACTAAGCAGTTGGGCCACCACCACCAAAACTTGGTACACTGCCTCCAGTTGGAATACCATACTTAGAAGGGTCGAAGCTATCAGCCGTTGGAATACCATACTTAGAAGGGTCGAAGCTATCAGTCGTTGGGATGCCAGCGCTACCTAAACTAAAACTGCCTTCTTTTGGAATACCATACTTAGCAGGATCAAAGCTGCCTTCTTTGGGAATTCCATACTTATCAAAATCGAAGCTGTCAGCCGTTGGGATGCCATACTTAGCAGGATCGAAACTGCCTTCTTTGGGAATTCCATACTTATCAAAATCGAAGCTGTCAGCCGTTGGGATGCCAAAAGCGCCTCCAGATGCGAAAGGATCGCTGGGGTTGCTAGCCTGATCACCACTATTAACGGTATTACCAAAAACAGAATTTGAATCAGATGCCATTAGAGTTAATTCTCCTATTAGGACATAAATTTGGCTTCATTAATCAATATCACAAAGCAGAATTAAGCTTCATCTGTAGCTTTTTTATTGTTTTTTTAATTTCTAATCTTGAGCTTTTCGGACTAAATTACAGAGTTTTTTTAGGAAATTTACTAACTCCAAAAAACACTTGTAATTAATGCTATTTACCTAAAAAATATATAAAAACTTACCGTTCTATGCAATGAAAAATCTTTAGATGCTTATGTCAAATCTTTAGATACTTTTTCTATTGCAATTTGCAGGATAAACTCATTTAAATTTGTATAGATCGGACTTGACAAATTGGCTTCATGAGTAGAGAGACTATAATGCTGTATTTAAAAATTTCAAATAACAGATTGCTCGTATACTTGAAAAATTATCTAAAGTGGGAGGGCAACAAAGCTGTTCCTGGCTTGCTAGGTGCAGCGTCTCGCTCAGAAGAATACAAAGAGACAAGCTACTACGTAGCTTTCATCGGGAATAAAAGGAAGAGATAAGTTAAGAATTATTCGGCGCCAGTTTAGAGACAGTTAGTATTATTAGTTACTATAATTGCCTTGCGGGTGTCTGAGATTAGCTCAAAGTATTTGACTATAATAGTAGATATAAACCTTGTTTCTAAGCCTCAAATTTGAATAAATGCTATAGATTGTTTTTATAGGTGAGCATTATGAACAACAACCTTCCATTAAATCCTAGAAAAGGTTTTAACTTAGCCAAAACTTCAATGAATAAGGAGTCGCCTTTTGTAGAAAATGATGGATTGCTATTGTATAAAGATGGGTGCAAGACTCCAGAATTTCTCAACTCATCATTTTGCATACATCTCTTTGGTGAACGAGTTATTGTAGATCACTATGTACTGTTGTTTCCTGATTCAGAAGCTCTTACAGACTATGCTAAAGCTCTGATTAACTATGATGCCAAAATTACTGAAGGGCCAGGAAAATGGCCTGATGATTTTTGTCCTGAGCAAAACCTATTGCCTGAAGATGCTAGTATGTACTTTCTCTCAGCCTTAATGCCGTCAGGCATGATTTTGGTACTGCTTGCGCCTAACGCACCAGATGAACAGATTGCTAGCTTATTCCAACGGCAAGGTTTTAATACTGTCCATCACGTTGCAATTCTTGTTGATGATATCTATACAGCAGCAGAAGTATGGCAGAAGAAAGGTTTTATTCCTCTGTCTTTAACACCTCAAGAAGATGATTCCTTGTGCCAATGGTTTTTCCGCAATTGGGCAGGGCAAATTATAGAGCTAATCTGTCGGCGATGTATGGGCAAAGAGACTTTTTCCTGTGAGAATATTGCTGGTTTACGGCTTTCAGAATTGGCAGCCTAAATTTATAATTAGTAATTAGTAATTAGTAATTAGTAATTCGTAACTATTTGGTCAAGTATGCTTCGTGCTACGGTGGTTAGCAGCTTGTAATAATAGAGATTCTGCAAAAGCGATCGCATCAGTTGCAGATTTACCACCAGCCAACTGCGCTAGTTCTTCCCGACGGGTGTTTAAATTATCCAAGGTAGTAACTCTAACAACGGTACGCTGTTCGTCATTATCATTGTTGGCTTTTTTACCTTTACCTTGATTGATAGTTTGCTTATCTACCCGAAAATGCCGATCGGCCATTGCCGCAACTAAAGGTTGATGGGTAACACATAACACCTGGTTGCGTTGACTTAGCTGGTATAATTTTTCCGCGATCGCTTGGGCTACCCTTCCCGAAACCCCGACATCAATTTCATCAAATACCATTGTCCCAACTACGTCAACCTGAGAAAAACAAGCTTTCAGCGCCAGTAAAAAACGGCTCATTTCACCACCAGAGGCAACTTCTGTTAAAGGTTGCAGTGGTTCACCGGGGTTGGAACTAAACATAAAGGTAATTTTATCTGCTCCCATCGCAGTTGGGAAAGCTGGTAATATTTCAACCAGAAATTTCACCTTTTCCATCGCTAGGGGCTTGAGTTCAGCGATCAAACGTGATTCTAAATTAGCCGCCGCCTTACTCCGCAATTGAGTTAACTGATTACTTGCTTGGGTAAGTTTATCAAAACAGGCCTTTTCTTGCTGTTCCAGACTTTCGATAGATTGTTCGCTGTCGTTAAGTTGGGCTAATTCTGCTTGGATACGTTGGTAGTAAGCGATCGCTTCTTGTAGTGTCGGCCCATACTTACGACAAATTTGCTTTAACTCCTGAATCCGTTCTTCCACCTCTTCCAATCGCTGCGGATCGGCTTCTAAACCATCTCCATAAGCATTAATTTGCCTTCCCACTTCCATTACCGCAGCTTGCGCGTCCCGTACCAACTCCAATAGGGGTTGTAGTTGGTTATCGTATTCCACCATGTCATTTAATGTCGCCTCACTGTCTCCCAATAAATCACCTGCGGCGGGAGTTTCATGATCGTTTTGATACAAAGCCTGATAAACCTTGTAACTCATTTGTTGCAAATCGACGACATGATTCAGGCGTTCCCGTTCTTGTCCCAACTGTTCCAATTCATTAGGTTCGCCCAGATTGGCTGCTCCCAATTCCTGCACTTGATAAGTAAGCAAGTCGAGTTGTTGCAATCGTTCCCGTTCCGATGTCCGGCGTTTTTCTAGTGCTAAATGCGCCTGTTGGTAAGCACTGAAGCTTGCGGCGACTTTATGACGTTGCTGCATGAGAGAGTCGCCCCCATACAAATCTAACCAGTCGCGGACTTGGGCAGATTGTCCCACTTGTACAGTTTGACCTTGGGCGGTGATTTCCACCAAGCGATCGCGCATTCCTGCCATGATCTGTCGATTTACCAACACACCATTCACTCGCGATCGACTGCGGACATTACTCGTAGTGGCTGTGATTTCTCGGCTAATGACTACAGAATTTTCATCAAGCAAATCTATTTCTTGTTCGGTCAACCAAGCGGCTAAAGGAGCGTTTGAGGTGAAAGTAGCTTCTACCATCGCCCGACTTGTCCCCGTGCGAATGACTCTACTAGAGACTTTACCGCCCAAAGCAGCATCAATGGCATCTAAGATAATCGATTTTCCAGCGCCGGTTTCACCTGTTAACACATTTAGTCCCGCGCCAAATTCTAATTCCAATTGGTCAATTAGGGCAAAGTTTTCAATTCGCAGGCAAAGCAACATCAAGCCAAATTCTCCATGAGGGCAGATGCCGGATAATTCTAATTTACAGGATAATAAGTCTCATCTCTGAGCAACTAGCAATACCTAATACTATTGAACTAGTATGCCCGTTTAAGTGTAGCAGACTAGTGGGGAGTGGGGAGCAGGGAAAGAAGCAAGGGAGCAGGCTTGCCGTGAGCGTAGTCGAACGAAAGCAGGGAGCAAGGGAGAATTTTCCCCTTTGCCCCCCGCACCCTGCCCCTCTGCCTCTTTCAATGCCCAATACCCAATGCCCCATTCCCAATACCCAATTTCTAAACATATTGTTACAATACTTAATGTGATCGTTCTGACTGGTGGCCTTCTTCATGATTGTTAAGACACTTCCCCCTAGTTCCCGACCGATTCAGGAGGACAGTCGCAACGGCACAAATCGCCGAGGCGACGAATTAAATGTTATTGATGTAGTGCCAGAAGATGGTACATCAACGTTAGTTGTACGCTCACCAAGACTCTTAGCAGCTCAAAAGGTGAGAACAGCAGCCCAACCTGAGACGCTTTACGATCCCGTGGGCATAGCGGCGCATTATCGAAATAGAAAAGTGCAAGTTTTACGGCGGATTTTTGCCGTGTTGGGGCCAACTCTATCCTTTGTGTTTGGATTGTGGTCGGATAGTAAACGGGGAATTGTCGTTAAAAATGACCGCCGCCGAGCCACTCAGCTACGAGTATTGCTGACCCAATTAGGGCCTGCTTACATCAAAATTGGACAAGCTTTATCCACCAGACCGGATCTAGTTCCTCCCGTATACCTAGAAGAATTAACTAAATTACAAGACCAATTACCGCCTTTTCCCAACGAAATTGCTTACCAGTTTATTAAAGAAGAATTAGGCGCACCTCCAGAAGAGGTTTACGCCGAACTTTCGGCACAGCCAATTGCTGCGGCTTCATTGGGGCAAGTGTATAAAGGTAAGCTAAAAACTGGTGAAGAAGTAGCTGTTAAAGTTCAACGCCCCGACTTAAGAGAGGGAATCACCATTGACTTGTATATTTTGCGTAACCTCGCCGCTTGGGTGCAGAAAAAAGTCAAACGGGTAAGAAGTGACTTAGTTGGGATTCTTGATGAATTAGGCGATCGCATTTTTGAAGAGATGGATTACATCCATGAAGGTGAAAATGCCGAGCGATTTTTCGAGTTATATGGTCATATAAAAGACGTATACGTACCGAAAATTTACTGGGAATATACCAATCGTCGCGTCCTGACGATGGAGTGGATTAACGGCACTAAATTAACCCAGACAGAAGAAATTAGTGCCCAAGGGATAGATGCTCGTTATCTCATTGAAGTGGGTGTGCAGTGTTCCCTGCGCCAGCTGCTAGAACATGGATTTTTCCATGCAGATCCCCACCCTGGTAATTTGTTAGCGACAACCGATGGCAAATTAGCTTATCTCGACTTTGGGATGATGAGCGAGATTAAGCCACCACAGCGTTATGGTTTGATAGAAGCGATCGTCCACGTTGTCAACCGCGACTTTGAAGGATTAGCAAAAGACTACGTGAAGTTAGATTTCTTATCACCAGAAACCGATTTAACACCAATTATCCCAGCTTTTGCTAGAGTTTTTGCTGATGCCCAAGGAGCCAGCGTTGCCGAACTCAACATTAAAAGCATCACCGATGAACTATCAGCCTTGATGTATGAGTATCCTTTCCGCGTACCGCCCTACTACGCCTTAATTATTCGTTCCCTGGTGACGCTCGAAGGTATTGCAATATATATAGATCCAAACTTTAAAGTTCTTAGCGAAGCTTATCCCTACGTTTCTAAACGTCTGTTAACAGACCCAGCACCGCAATTAAGAGCATCATTGCAAGATTTGCTATTTAAAGATGGCAAATTTCGCTGGAATCGTTTAGAAAACTTGTTAAAAAATGCGCGTAATAGTCAAGACTACAACTTTAATTTAGTGCTAAATCAGGGGATAGAATTTCTATCATCTGAACGCGGTGCTTTTATTCGTGACAAGCTAGTAGATGAATCTGTTAACGGACTCGATGCTTTAGGTAAAAATGTTTTACATAACTTTACCTCCTTGTTACGAGAACGGGTAGGATTGACAGCAGTTAATAAAACTCCAGCAGCTACAGTTGAGCAACAGCAAACCTTGGAGCATATCAAACGTATATTAGGTATTCTCCGAGAAACAAGAGGTTTTGACCCAGTGCAACTTACATCCCAAATTGCTCAGTTATTGGTAAATTCAGATGTACAACGTTTAGGTCAACAAATTGCCAACCGCTTCACGCAGAAAGCTGTGGCCAGGTTAATTCGGCAATTATTAGCATCTTAATAAAAGTTATGAGTTAAAAACTTTATTTAACTCATAAATCATTCATTCTAGCAACTATATAACCCAACTCTTCTAGCTTTTCTAAGACCTTAGTTGCACTTTGAGCAACGCTTTCCTGGTTAGTTTTACATTCGACTTCAGGGCAGAGTGGTATTTCATAAGGATCGTCAATACCAGTAAAGTGCTTAATTTCTCCAGCTCTTGCTTTTTTATATAACCCTTTTACGTCTCGCTGTTCACAAACTGCCAATGATGCGTTGACGTAAACTTCAATGAGAAATGGAGCCATTTGGCGCACTTCTTCCCGAATTGCGCGATACGGTGAAATTGCCGAAACCAATACAATGACATTATTTCTGGCAAGAAGTTGAGCTACAAAGCCAATGCGCCGAATATTCTCTTTTCGATCCTCTTTACTGAAACCCAATCCTTTGCATAGGTTTTGACGTACCGCATCACCGTCTAGAACTTCAACTCTGTATCCCTGTATCCGCAGTTCCTTCTCCACGAATTGACAGATAGTAGTTTTACCTGCACCACTTAAACCAGTGAACCATACTGTTACACCACACTCTTGTTGTCTCATCCTACTTTCGTCGTAAATTTTAAATGGCACACTAAAAAAACTTTTTTAAGTAATTGTGAGTCAAATAGTAATTTTATTTTTATAATCCTTTTTAGCAGGAATTTCAGCAATTACAAGGTACCCTATGTCAAACTTGCTACTTTTACCTCTACTGATTTCGAGTGAAAAATCGCATAGTTATACGTATTTAGGCTAAATATTTAATACGAAGCATGGGGATGTATACGACAAGCTACATCTACGCATTTTCTCTACCCTAACAACGCAATTTGCCGTCATAGTAATAAAACTTGTCGATCGAGTTTTTAAATTATTGAAGTTTTAACTAATTTTTACATTCAGTATATATACAGTTTATTTTTAAAGGGAAAAGTCTTTATTATAACAGTAGATTACCAAACAATATTTACCGCTAGGACATTATAAAAAACTAAGTTCAAAATATCTGCAAAGTTAGATCCAGTGCAGCTTTATGGCGGCGCGACCTATTTTCTGGGGTCGATTCCTTTAAGTTTCTGGTACAAGCTTGTTTATTGACAATGATGGCACGCTTAGTGGTCTGTGTCATCAATTCTGAGAGTTTCGTAGTGAACGATTTATCAGTCAATTTCAAGGGTTTTAGCCCTGACTACAAACTTTCACAACTCATCAAAACTAATGACATCAATCACTAGTACACTTTGGCATAAATTTGTTCACCTTTAATCAGTTCCTCTGAGCAACTTGTCTGCTTAATTGAGGTGATAGGATTCGGGAACGGCATATTTTCGGAGGATTGCCCATAACCCAACGATTTGAGCAGTTGCTCTGTGGCGTGGCAGTCGTGGATTTACGAAATGGGCAACAGGTGGGAATGCTGAAGTTCACCGCAGGCTGTCAAGAACTTTATGATGTACAGTTTCTTGCTGGTGTACAGCGTCCGATGGTTTTGAATCAGGAACGAAAAGAAATCCGCCAAGCATTTACTGCACCAGAGTTGAATTATTGACTGCGACCGAGTGCAGTGATTCCTAATGACTAAGAAATCTGTTTAATCAGACCGTAATTGTTGAAATCAAAATTTTAGTTTTTTTAGAGGTTTTTTCATGACTGAATTCCTAGTTAATACCACCACCATTGGCAATCAATCTAACTCCACAGTAGCGATAGATGCAGCTGGGAACTTTGTCATTTCCTGGACTAGTTTTGATGAGAACGGGTCTAGTAATGGGATATATGCCCAACGCTACAAAAGTGATGGCGAACCTGATGGTAACGAATTTCAGGTCAATACCACCACCACCACCGCTCAATCTAACTCCGCAGTAGCGATAGATGCAGCTGGAAACTTTATTATTTCTTGGACTAGTTATGATGAGTTCGGGTCTAGCAATGGCATATATGCCCAACGCTACAAAAGTGATGGCGAACCTGATGGTAACGAATTTCAGGTCAATACCGATATCAACAGTTTGCTATTGAACCCCACAGTAGCGATGAATGCAGGGGGGGACTTTGTCGTTTCCTGGACTAGCTTTGATCTGGACGGGTCTGGTTTTGAGATATATGCCCGACTCTACGACAGCTATGGGGCGGCTCAAGGGGACCAATTTAAGGTTAATAAATACACTACCGAAGCTCAATATTACCCCACAGTAGCAATCAATGCAGGGGGGGACTTTATCATTTCCTGGGTTAGCAATGGTCAAGACTTGTCTGGCAATGGGATATATGGCCGACGCTACGACAGTAATGGGAATGCTAAAGACATCTCAGAATTTAAGGTCAATACTAGAACCATCGACAGTCAAGTTAACCCCACAGTAGCGGTGGATGAAAATGGAAACTTTGTTATTTCTTGGCAAAGCAATAATCAGGATAGTTCTGGATTTGGGATATATGCCCAACGCTACAGCAGTGATGGGAAGACTCAAGGGAACGAATTTCGGGTCAATAGTGAAACCACTAGCGACCAAGTTAACCCCAGAATAGCGATGGATGCAGATGGGGACTTTATCATTTCCTGGCAAAGCGATAATCAGGATAAGTCTGGATTTGGGATATATGCTCAACGCTACAATCGGTATGGGGTGCCTCAAGGGGGCGAATTTCAGGTCAATACTTACACCCCCAACGACCAAAGTACTCCTACAGTAGCGATGAATGGAAAGGGGGACTTTGTGATTTCCTGGACTAGCTATGGTCAAGACGAGGCAATAGCCCAGGGTGACGAAATAGATAATCAGGGGGGAATATATGCCCAACTATACAAAAGTGGCATTCCTCCGATAATCACCTCTACTTCTGTCTCTCCCTTGGCATACACTGAGAATGCCACTACAGCCATCGACTCAGCCATCACTGTCAGCGATGAGGATTCCCTCAACCTGGCTACTGCTACCGTCAGTATTACCAGTGGTTTCATCTCTAGTCAAGATACCCTCGCCTTCACCAACCAAAATGGGATTACGGGCAGCTACAACAATAGCACAGGGGTTTTAACTTTAACTGGCAGTTCTAGTGTTGCTAATTATCAAACTGCACTGCGTTCGGTTACTTACACCAATACCAGTGATAACCCCAGTCTCACGTCTCGTACCATCAGCTTTATAGTTAATGACGAGAATGTTAGTAGTAAAACTCTAACACGTGACATTAATATTACGGCGGTGAATGATGCGCCCGTTGCTACTGCCACCACCTCTCCTCTGCTGTACACCGAAAACGCCATTACAGCCATTGACTCAGGCATCATCGTTAGCGATGTAGACTCCCCTAACCTAGTTAGTGCCATTGTCAAGATTAGCGGTGGCTTTGTTTCTGCCGAAGACATACTCGCCTTCACTGAGCAAAATGGCATTACAGGCAGCTACAACAGCAGCACAGGTGTCTTAACTTTAACTGGCAGTTCTAGTGTTGCTAATTATCAAACTGCACTGCGTTCCATTACTTATACCAACAGTACTAATAATCCCAGTCTCACACCTCGTACTATCAGCTTTACGGTCAATGATGGGATTGATAATAGTACAGCTATTACCCGCACTATTAATTTTACGGCAGTGAATGATGCGCCCATTGCCACTGCCACTAACTCTGCCCTGGCATATACAGAGAACGCCACTACAGCCATCGACTCAGCCATCATCGTCAGTGATGTAGACTCCCCCAACCTGATTAGTGCCACTATCAGCATTACCAGTGGTTTTGTCTCTGCTCAAGATACCCTCACCTTTATCAATCAAAATGAGATTACAGGCAGCTATAACAGCAGCACAGGTGTCTTAACTTTAACTGGCAGTTCTAGTGTTGCTAATTATCAAACTGCACTACGTTCCATTACTTATACCAACAGCAGTGATAATCCCAGTCTCACACCTCGTACTGTCAGCTTTATAGTTAATGATGGGACTGTTAGTAGTACCGTCATTACCCGCAATATTAATATTACGGCGGTGAATGATGCTCCTGTCGCTGTTAACGACAGCATCACCACAAACAAAAACACACCTATTATCATTAACGCTACGACTCTGTTGAGCAATGATATAGATGCGGACAATGACGTATTGAGCATTACTAGCTTTACCCAACCTAGCCAAGGAAGCTTAGTTAAAAATCCTGATAGTACTTACACTTATACCCCTGTCCCAGACTATTATGGCTCCGACAGCTTCACTTATACCATAAGTGATGGCCAGGGTGGCAGCAGTACTGCCACTGTAAACTTGACCATTAATCAATTCAATCTGATTAATGGTACTTCAGGTGCAGACAGCCTGAATGGTACGGCGATCATGGATATCATCTCAGGATTGCTGGGCAATGACACGCTCAACGGACTAGGTGATAACGACACGCTTGATGGCGGCGATGGAAATGATTTCTTAGATGGTGGTACAGGTAACGATAGTCTCATTGGTGGTAAAGGCAATGACACTTATATTGTGGACACCATTGGCGACACTATTATTGAATCTACTAGTGCAGGCACAGATTTAGTCAAGTCTTCGGTGAGTTGGGTGTTGGGAAATAATCTGGAAAACTTGACTCTGATTGGAACCGACGCAATCAATGGTACTGGTAACAGCCTTAATAATATTCTGACCGGAAATACTAGTGCTAACATCTTGAGCGGAGAAGTTGGCAATGACACCTTATTGGGTGATGCAGGCAATGACACATTATTGGGCGGTGTAGGCAACGACATCTTGGATGGAGGTACAGGAGCTGATAGTCTTAATGGTGGAGTTGGCAATGACACTTATATCGTAGACAGCCTCGGTGATACGATTACTGAAAGCTTAAATGCAGGTACAGATTTAGTTAAGTCTTCCGTGAGTTTTGTGTTAGCAGATAACGTGGAAAACTTGACCCTGACTGGAACCGGAGCAATCGATGGTACTGGTAACAGCCTTAATAATATTCTGATTGGAAATACTGGTGCTAATAAGTTGAGCGGAGGAGATGGTAACGATAGTCTCTTTGGTAGCTCAGGCAATGACACATTATTGGGCGGTGCAGGTAATGATACCTTGGATGGAGGTTTAGGAACTGACAGTTTTGATGGTGGAGCCGGCAATGACATTTATACTGTAGATAACCTGAACGATTCTATTACTGAAGGCTTAAATGCAGGCACAGATTTAGTTAAGTCTTCCGTGAGTTTTGTGTTAGCAGATAACGTGGAAAACTTGACCCTGACTGGAACCGGAGCAATCGATGGTACTGGTAACAGCCTTAATAATATTCTGATTGGAAATACTGGTGCTAATAAGTTGAGCGGAGGAGATGGTAACGATAGCCTCTTTGGTAGTTCAGGTAATGACAGTTTGTTAGGCGGTGCAGGCGATGATACTTTGGATGGAGGTACAGGGATTGATACTCTCAATGGTGGAGCCGGTAATGATATCTACACAGTAGACAATGTTAGCGATATTATTACCGAAGGCTTAAATTCAGGCACAGATTTAGTCAAGTCTGCTGTGAATTGGGTATTAGGAGAGAACTTTGAGAACTTGACCCTGACTGGAAGCGCGACAATTGGTACTGGTAACAGCCTTGATAACATCCTGGTCGGAAATGCTGCTGCGAACACCTTGACCGGAGGAGATGGTAACGATAACCTTTTTGGTAGCTCAGGCAATGACACCTTGTTGGGTGGTACAGGCGATGACACCTTGGATGGAGGTACAGGAATTGATAGTCTCAATGGTGGAGTCGGCAATGACATCTACACTGTAGACAATGTTAGCGATATTATTGTTGAAGGCTTAAATGCAGGCACAGATTTAGTTAACTCTTCGGTAAATTGGGTCTTGGGAGATAACCTAGAGAATTTGACCCTGATTGGAACTGGGGCAATCACTGCTACTGGTAACGGCCTTAATAACATCCTGATTGGAAATACTGGGGCTAATACGTTATCAGGAGGAGATGGTAATGATAACCTCTTTGGTGGTTCAGGTAATGACAGCTTATTAGGCGATGTAGGAAACGATAGCCTTTTTGGTGGAATTGGTAAAGATACGCTGACTGGTGGAGCTGGACAAGATAGCTTATATCTGACTGATACCCGCACTGGAGGCTATGATACTATTACTGATTTTACTGTTGGAGATGATACTATCTTCATTTCTAAGGCGGAATTCGGGCTGACCCAATCTCAGGATACGACACTCGATTCGGGCTTGTTCCGACTTGGTACGATCGCTACAACAGCAAGCGATCGCTTCATCTACAATCAAAGTACGGGCAACCTATTCTTTGATAAAGATGGATTGGGTGGTACAGTACAAGTTCAAATAGCCCAGTTATCGAATAAAGCACTGCTTAGTAATACAAATATTACTGTGATTGTCTAACGAAAGCTAAGACAATTAACCTAGTATCAACCGACGTAGGGACGCGAAATTTCGCGTCCCTATACTTTGGCGGTACTGTGGCTTTATAGCCAATACAATTGCAAACTTTTAACTTTCTTCTTGGGAATAACCGTTTTTCTCGCGTTTGAGGCTTTCTTCTAAGGCTTGAATTTGTTCGCGACGAGCTTCCAATTCTAAGGAACGCCGCGCTAAGTCTTGGTTTTGCAATGTCAGGGATTGTCGCCAATGTTCTGCTCGTTCGGCTTCATGCTGTAAAAATTCTGGGGTAATGCCGATGGTGAGGTAGCTTTGTACTAGATGGAGTACCCAGTTGGTAGCGTCTTCTATTCTTTCAATGTCACCTGTAGGAGAAAGTTCTACTAAAACAAGCAAGTTTTCACTCATAACTTTTCCCTTCCCTAGCAGAATGAAAGCCTCTTCTGGAATTATCGCCCACAAGTTATCAGCTTCTTGACGCGCCAACAAGCGTAACTGGTGCTGGTCTAAAAAATCGTTTTTACGCACCTGGGCTAGATATAGCATGAGAGTCGCTTTGCTCCAATTCAAAATTAAAAATTAAAAAATTTTAATAAAATAATAAGTCCTAGAATTGAGATTTGGATCTTGTTAATTGGTAACGGGTAATTGGGAATTAATAATCCGATTACCCATTACAGTTATCCTAAGCCACGCAGGCGATCGCTACGACAACCCCTTCAGACGCTCGCGCAAAATTTCAGCTTGCTTCTGTGCTTCTGCTAAGGCATCCCGCGCCCCTTGTACCACATCAGCCCTAGCTCTATCTACGAAACTAGGATTGTTTAATCTGGTACTCAGGGATTCAACTTCAGCTTCAGCTTTACTCAAGCTTTTCTCTAGTTTGGCACGTACAGCTTCAATATCTACCACACCGCTTAGAGGAATTAGCACCTGTATTGTACCAA
Organism: Nostoc sp. DedQUE05; assembly: GCF_034530955.1. NCBI lineage: Bacteria > Bacillati > Cyanobacteriota > Cyanophyceae > Nostocales > Nostocaceae > Nostoc > Nostoc sp. DedQUE05. The sequence goes on from NZ_JAVRCB010000030.1 coordinate 39,029, forward strand.
TTACACCTGCGATCGCATTTTCTGGTTCTTGTGGTTGTTCTAATTCTTTCTGCGGAAAAAACTGTCTCCATAACTTTTGTCTAGCTTGAGCAGTGAGTAAATTTTGGCTAACAAACCACGCTGTGTAACCAAAACCAACTAGTTCAAAGAAAGTTCCGACGATGGGAATGTCATCAATGGCATTTCCCGCAGCTAAACCCAATCTACCAAAGATAATAGCCACGATAATTAAACTGATTGTCTTCAAACCCCTTTGAGGTTTTTTCGCAGCAACAGTTTGGTTTTCTTGCTTGTCAGTAATAGTTAAAGTCTCAACCTTCGCCAAATCTTTAATATAAGACTGTCCAGCAGTGAGAATTTCCTGCTCCTTTTCACTTTCAGTTTGCAAATTCGCTGTCACTTTTACCCCTGGTTTAATATCCGCCTCAGCTCGCAAATTCCGAATTGTGCGGATAGTAGCAATCAGTAATTCAAACTGTTCTTCTAAAGCTGAATCAATTAAATTTGCATCTACCTGGGGATAGATTTGTAATGGTAAAGTTTGCGGAGAATCTGCTGATTGTTGCGTGAGAGTCTGCCAAATTTCTTCAGTAATATGAGGCATGAAGGGATGAAGCAGTTTCATAATCCCTTCTAGTATGTAGCCGAGGGTTTGCTGTGCTACTCGCCGCGATGCTGGATCGGCATCTGCTTGCAATCTGGATTTCACTAGTTCAATATATTGATCGCAGAAATCACCCCAGATGAATTCGTAGAGTCCTTTTGCTGCTTCCCCTAAACCGTAATTATCGATGTAATTAGTGGTTTGTTTGATAACTTGATGATACCGCGAGATAATCCAGCGATCGCTCAATTCGGTAGCTACTGGATTCCCCAATTGCTGCGGCGTCTGTCCATCCAAATTCATCATCACAAACCGGGCAGCATTCCACAACTTATTTGCAAAGTTGCGGGATGCCTCAACCGATGCCGATTCATCCTTTTTGCGATCGTATTCCAAGCGGATATCTTGACCAGCGCCAGCTACTTCTCTAATTAAGGTATACCGCAGGGCATCGGTACCATATTTATCAATTAATAACAATGGGTCAATGCCATTACCTTTGGTCTTTGACATCTTCTGACCTTTTTCATCCAGCACCAAACCATGAATGTAAACTGTTTGGAAAGGCATTTGCTGCGTAAAATGCCCAGCCATCATGGTCATTCTGGCTACCCAGAAAAAGATGATGTCAAAGCCTGTCACCAAAGTGGTAGTCGGGTAGTAAGTTGCTAAATCTTGAGTTTGTTCCGGCCAGCCCAAAGTCGAAAACGGCCAGAGTCCAGAAGAAAACCAAGTATCTAGCACATCTGGGTCTTGTTCTATCTTGACATTTTCACCAAATTGTGATTTCGCTTTTTCCCAGGCTTCGGTTTCCGATTTCGCTACTACAAACGGCGTATTATCAGTAATTTGTCCACCCGTTTCACTGATAGCGTACCAAGCAGGAATTTGGTGTCCCCACCATAATTGGCGAGAGATACACCAATCAGTGAGTTTTACTAGCCAATCACGATAGACCTTTGTCCAGCGTTGGGGGACAAACTCTGGAGAAGTTTGCTGGTCGAGGAATTCGAGAGTGTTGTCAGCTAGGGGGCGAATTTTGACGAACCACTGAGTCGAGAGGAGAGGTTCAATAGGTACTTTACCGCGATCGCTGTAGGGAACGGTATGTTTATAATCTTCGATCTTCACCAAAAAGCCATCTGCTTCTAGGCGAGAAACCACATTTTTTCTAGCAACAAAGCGGTCTTGTCCTTGAAACTCCCCAGCATTGGCGTTGAGAGTGCCGTCTTTGTTCATAATGTTGATAAACGGCAGATTGTGACGCTTACCCATGTCAAAATCGTTCGGGTCATGGGCGGGAGTTATCTTCACGCAGCCTGTGCCGAAAGTGGGATCAACATATTCATCGCCAATGATCGGAATTTCTCGTTGTAGAATTGGCAGAGTTACAGTTTTGCCAATGAGATGTTTGTAGCGATCGTCATTGGGATTAACCGCTACAGCCGTATCACCCAGCATCGTTTCTGGCCGAGTTGTCGCCACCTCTACAAAACCGGAACCATCGGTGAGGGGATAGCGGAAGTGCCACAGATTTCCATTCACCTCTTGATTTTCAACTTCCACATCAGACACCGCCGACCCAGAAGCAGGACACCAGTTAACTAAATATTCGCCACGATAAATTAAGCCTTCCTCGTAAAGACGAGTAAACGCCTCCACAACAGCCTTAGATAAACCCTCATCCAGGGTAAACCTTTCCCGTGACCAGTCCACCGAGACACCTAAGCGTCGTAGTTGATTCAGAATCGTTCCCTCAGACTCCGCCTTCCATTGCCAAGCGCGTTCTAGGAATTTTTCGCGCCCCAATTCGTAGCGAGTCTTACCCTCTTTTTTGAGTTGCTTTTCCAGCATAGTATGCACAGCGATGCTGGCGTGGTCAGTTCCGGGTAGCCACAGGGTATTGCGCCCCTGCATCCGGTGGTAGCGCACGAGCGTATCAATCAACGCACTTTCAAAAGCGTGACCCATGTGCAAACTGCCAGTGACATTCGGCGGTGGAATGACGATGCAGTAGGGTTCGCCGCCTTTGTTGGGGTCAGCTTTGTAAACTTGGTTGTCTTCCCAGAATTTTTGCCACTTGGCTTCAGTGGAAAAGGGGTCGTAGAGACTGGGGAGATTGGGAATAGTTGCGGTCATGCTGGGAAAACTAACTATGGAAGGACTCTAATAAATTTTGCCACAGGGTTGGAGAGGGTTTGTTTAGCAATTCTCTAAATCGTGGATGTACCCTTAAAAAATCTATCTGGAAATGCGAAATCTATTTTTGATCCTTGTAGTTATCTTGCATAAATTCCGTAGCTGATATCTGTATATTCATCCAGAAAGACTCATGAAATTGAAACCAGGTTTATTTCAACTCATAGTATTCGTTATGACTGTATCGCTACTTGCTTCTTGTGCGACAACCCCAGAAGCAAGACAGTCAGATTGCATCTCCACAACGTCGCCGAACTCTAAACAACAACCCAATAACTGTTCACCCTCATCTAATGGTAGCGGCAGAACAAGTAGTTACTCTGGTGGGAGTAGCATTACAAGACCCGGTTTTGGTGATTCATCAGAAGCCGGGACTTCCAGAGGTTCTGCCAAGGGACGTAGTGGTTTTGGTAGTTTCGGTCGCGGTGGTCATGCGGGTGGATAAGAGAGTTATGAATATTTTCAACAGTCCTCAACGAAAGCGTCTATTTCAGTCGATGAAAATGGGTTGGTATAACTTTGCTCCTATTGAAGAAGGAACAGGTATACCTCTGACTGACCAAGAAACACCTTACGCTCTTTATTATTGCCATAAAGTTTTACCGCAGACGATACAAGAAATTCAGCAAGCGTCGGAATTAGTCGGTAGTGTTTTAACCCAAGCGTGGGAAATTATCCGCACTCTTGATGAGGATACACTACTTTACTATGGATTTCCGGAAGCTACTATCAAGTTAGTTAAATATGACTTCCTCGCACCATTTTGTATGCGTCTTGACTGGTGCTGGAATCAAGAAACGGGGATAAAAAAAGTAGTAGAAACTAATCCCCAAACTCCTAGTTTTTGGTTTGAGTGTACGGACGGCAATAATAAAGTCGCCAGACATTTTGGATTGCAAGAACCCGTTTTAGATGCTCAAAAAATATTAAAAATAACACTTAATCAGCATGTAAATAGAGCCGCATTAAATTTGGGTAAACCAGTTAGAGATTGTTGCGTAGCATTTACAGCTTTGAATAATGCCGAAGATTTAGGTACTATGCGATGGCTAAGAAATTACTTGGAGTCCAAAAGTACCATTTTACCTTTAGAATATCTTGGCATCAAAGATGGTGAGTATCTATTTGACCAGAGAACAAAAAAACCAATAGATATACTCTTTATATGGTATCCAGTGGAATGGCTAATCCATGATACTGATGAGAAAGGTGAAAGATTATGGCCGGCTCTAGAGCAATTAATTTTTGAGAATAAAATTGCGATCGCGAACTTTGGTTCTGCCTTTGCACTGCAACCAAAAAGTATATTTGCCTTGATTACAGATTTGGGATATGACTTTTTTTCTGGCAAAGATGCTGGGACAGTTTGGGAATATTTTCCTAAAACATCACTGAGTGCAACAGCAATAGGTAATTCATACTTTGCCAAACCTATTTTAGGAAGAGAAGGTGAAGGAGGATTTGCAGTTAATTCAGGAAACATCTCTGTGCGTAGTAGTAATAATCACCCTTGGTATACACAACAGAATTATGTCTATCAAGAGTTATTAGAATTCCCTAAATTAGAAATTGATGGCAAGTCAATGACTCAGGTTTGGGGAGCTTGGTTATATAACAATGGTAATGACAAATTTATATCTGGAGGTGTAGGAATCCGCCTTTCTGAAGGGGAAATTACAGATAATTTATCTTATTGGTGTCCTATTGGATGCTAATTTTAATAACACCGATAATTAGAGGAAAATATGAAACCTCAAACCACCACCCCTTCGCCCTGGATATACATACCCACCCTCTACTTTGCCTCTGGCATACCTTACATCATCATCAATACAGTTTCCGTAATCTTTTACAAAAAGCTCGGAATAGATAATACTCAAATTACTTTGTGGACAAGTTTTCTCTATCTACCTTGGGTCATCAAAATGTTTTGGGGCCCAATTGTCGATATTTATTCTACCAAACGTCAATGGATACTTTATACCCAATTTGCAATGTTCGCTTGTTTGGGTTTGATAGCCTTCTCCTTGCAACTGCCAAATTTCTTTTTCATTTCTCTTGCAACGTTAACAATAGGAGCATTTATTTCTGCAACTTATGACATTGCCACAGATGGCTTCTATCTGCTGGCTTTATCTCCAGAACAACAAGCCTTATTTGTTGGCATTCGCTCATTATTTTATCGAATGGCTGTCATTTTTGGCTCTGGAATATTAGTAGTCTTAGCAGGTCAGCTTGAAGTGTCTCTGAACAACATTCCTTTAAGCTGGACTATAGCTATTGGGTTCTCAGCTTTAATTTTAGCAATCTTGTTTATTTTCCATCGCCTAATTTTACCTTTACCTGAATCAGATAACCAACGACAAATACAAACTAGGGAAAATATACCTTTTTGGTCAATTATTAGCTCATATTTTGCTCAAGATAAAATTATAAATATTTTAGCATTTATCTTGCTTTACAGACTTGGTGAAGCAATGCTTGTGAAGATAGCCTCTTTATTTTTATTGGACAAACCAGAAGTAGGCGGTTTAGGGCTATCAACATCAGATGTCGGGTTAGTCTACGGTACATTTGGGGTAATATCCTTAATCTGTGGAGGAATTTTAGGAGGCTTGCTAATTTCTAAATATGAATTAAAAAAATGTCTCTTTCCTATGGCTTTAGCATTGAATTTACCTGATGTATTTTATGTGTATATGGCTTACACTAAGCCTTCACTAACATTAGTGTATCCCTTGGTTTCTTTGGAGCAATTTGGTTATGGTTTTGGATTTACAGCTTTTAGTGTTTATTTAATGTATATTTGCCAAGGTGAATATAAAACTTCTCATTTTGCCATATCTACTGGCATTATGGCTTTAGGAATGATGTTACCAGGCTTAGTTAGTGGTTATTTACAGAAAGAACTTGGCTATCCATTATTTTTTGTCTTGGTTTGTTTGCTGACCATTCCTGGAATGATTGCTCTATTTTTTATTCCTTTAAAAGAAGAACTGAAGCGTCAAAATAATTAACATTATTACAGTTCATGAGTTATGTTTTGGGAATAGATGGCGGTGGTAGCAAGACTATTTGTGTCTTAATGGATGATTTGCATCTAGTGCTAGGTCGTGGTGAAGCAGGGCCATCTAATTATCAGAGTATAGGTATCGAAGCAACTTTAGAATCTATTCAATTAGCAATTCACGATGCGGTTGAGGCAGCAATAAGTACAAATTCTGTGAATATTGACGCGATATGTTTGGGTTTAGCGGGTGTAGGTCGCGCAACAGATATCGAAGTAGTGAAAGGTTTACTTAAAGAGTTACAGAATAACAAATTGCCTATTACTTGGGCATTACAGCCAGCGAATATTGTAATTTGTAACGATGCTTTGATTGCTTTAGTTGGTGGAATTGGTCAGCCTGTAGGAATTGTGGTTGCAGCCGGTACTGGTTCGATAGTTTTCGGCCGAAATCATGAAGGACATACTAAGCGAGTCGGCGGCTGGGGGTATATTCTAGGAGATGAAGGTAGCGCTTATAAAATTGCGATCGCAGGCATGAACGCAGCATTAAAATCTTATGATGGACGAGAGATTCCAACGAGTTTGATAGTGGATTTCAAACATTATCTTGATTTGGAAAGTATAGAAGATTTAATAGAAGTAGTATATCGCCGAGAATGGGGAGTTAAACAGATAGCTGCTTTAGCACCAGTTGTAGATTTTGCAGCAGCGTCAGGTGATATAGTAGCGAATATGATAATTGATGATGCTGTAAAAGAATTAGTAAAAGCTACATCTACAGTAATTGATGCAATTTTTACTGCCGACTCAATTTTAGAAGTAGTTACAACAGGAAGTGTATGGTGCGGTAGATGCAAAATCCATGAAAGATTTGCAGCGTCTCTTGTTAAGAAGTTTCCTAATGTAAAGGTGATATTTCCGAGGTATGAACCTGCTTATGGTGCTGGGTTATTAGCGTTGCAAACAACTCAAAATTGACGCGAAGAAAGCAATAATAGGAGTTTTCAGTCTGCAAATATGCGCCCCAAAAAAGTTACTATTTCAGACCAAGCTGCGGTGCTAGCACTAGAATCATAACGATAACCGTCGTCGCGCATGAAGGTATGTTCTGCTTCATATAAGAAAACTTGGTGAGGGATGTTAGCATTCTCAATTGCTTTGATTATGGTTTGGCGATCGCTATCTGGTATATGAGGGTCAAGAGTACCGAACACCATTAGCATCTCGCCTTTAATTTCACTTACCCTTTGGATTGTATCGGCTACCTCTTTACCCAGTTTACCACTGGGAATACCAGTAGGGTAACAGCAAACACAAGCCCGAATTTCGCTTTGAAATGCTGCGCGAAAAGCTAAATGTCCACCAATACAAAAGCCGAGAGTGCCTATTCTATTTGGAGAAACCGCAGTCTCTGTTTTCAGAAATTCAATCACAGCAAGGCAATCGGCATCATAATCAGCTACCGAGGTTCGACGCGCATCGTCATTACCCCGCATCCGTCCCAGATCGTCTGGCTCAATTACTAAACCAACTGGCTCAATTCGGTGAAAAATTTCTGGGGCTGCTACTACATAGCCGTATCCTGCTAAGTAGTTAGCTAGACGAATCATTGCATCGCCTAACTGATAAATATCACTGTAGAAGACAATACCAGGGTATTTTCCTGCTGCTTTGGGAGCCGCTACATAAACACGCATTAAGCTGCCATCTACTCTTAATTCAACATTGCGCTTAGTGATTTGCACTTTTTTGTCTCCGTGTTACGCTTGCTGTCATTAGCTTCTACACTATAGCGCCGCAGCATCCGGTTACTTTCAACTCACAATTTGGCATTCTTTTACTATGACTGCGATCGTTTAATATACCCAGTGAAAATTTGTTGTGAAACTACTAAGAAAGCATATCTTATTACTTTAAGTATTTTTACGCTAGCGTTTTATTTATTCAATAAGTACATTGAAACGATTTATAACATAAAATATTAGCAATTTTTACTTTTTATGGATAATAATCACGAAGAAAAAACATTTTTCTCTGAAAATACCTTTAAAGTAATTCAACAATACAAAAATAAGCACAATGATAATAATATTTATAATTCTCAAGAATATAAAGATTTTTTAAACATAGTAAAAACTCCATTTATTAAATTCTGCGACTTTATATATCAAGAAATACCAACTGAAATTGCTGCCAAGAATTTTTATATAACAACAGACAATGGACGAACTGAGGTAGATATTTATATATTAGTTTCTCCTAGTAAATTTCGCCTATACAAATATTTAGATATATTTTCATTGTTAAGTATAGAGTTAATAGATTCAGGTATAGACATAAGATTAATAAATAATGCAGGTTCCTTTCTTGCAAAAAATATTTTAGAAATCAATCCTATAATGATAGCAAAGATAATTGCTGAAGATGTATATGCATTTGATTTTCCACAGATTCATGAAAGTTGTTATTTTAATAAAACAGAAATATTAAATTCATCTAAAGAAGAATTAATTAATAGGTTTAAAGAATGGTTTCAACATTATCTTCCGTTATTTTTACAAGCAGTATCTAAGGAGGTAATACCTGATATTAATCTAACCATAAGTGAACCTTATAGCTTAAACAAATGTACTGAAGATACTGGAGTTTCCCAACTAGTGCTAGAAAGCTGGATACACACAATTAATCGTAAAGGTCAAGCAATTTTATATGGTTCACCTGGAACAGGCAAAACCTTTATAGCTGAAAAACTTGCAAAACACTTAATCGGCGGTAGTAATAGTTTTTCGGAACTAGTGCAATTTCATCCAGCATACTCTTATGAAGATTTTATTCAAGGTATCCGCCCCCAAAGTCAAGATGGGAAATTGACATATCCGTTGGTTCCAGGGCGCTTTTTAGAATTCTGCAAAAAGGCGGAGTCTTGCCAAGGCACTTGTGTTTTGATCGTTGATGAAATAAACCGTGCTAATCTCGCACAAGTTTTTGGTGAACTAATGTACTTACTTGAGTACCGAAATAGAGAAATTCCACTAGCTGGTGGTAACACCTTTCGCATTCCAGAAAATGTCCGCATTATTGGGACAATGAATACAGCAGATAGGTCTATTGCCAATATAGATCATGCCCTACGCCGCCGCTTTGCATTTATTGAACTTCGCTCAAACTATGAGGTGCTGCGAAATTATCACCGAAGAAGAGGTTTTGCAATAGAGGGATTAATTAACATTTTACAGCAATTAAATCAGGCGATCGCAGATAAAAATTACGAAATTGGTATTTCCTTCTTTTTAACAGACAGCCTACGTGAAGATATAGAAGATATATGGCGCATGGAAATTGAACCATATTTAGAAGAATACTTTTTTAACCAGCTAGAAAAAGTAGATAAGTTTCGCTGGGATGAAATCAAGAATAAACTATGCATATAAACCCAGCACAACCAAGAATTATTGAACTTACAGAATACGAAGCTAACTTTTTTCAGCGTGATGAAATAGACGAATTAGCTGGAATGGAGTTATATCAGAAATATGAAAATCAAGTTGATGTAGAATTTCCTAACTTAAGAACAGGATATCAGTGGCAACTGAAAGCTAAAGGATGGGTAGGTTACATTCCTGCCACTCCTGAGTTGCATCTAAAAATAAATCCGAAAGTGCCTATCCAAAACCTCTTCGGAATGCTGGAATATGCCTACAATTTAAAAGGGTTTCACTTTCTCGAAGGGCTGATGGATTGTGAATCTCTAGAGAATTTTTATAATAATCTGGCTCATATCTTAGCCGATAAAGTTTTAGAACGATGCCGCAAAGGATTATATCGTACTTACTTGCCTAAAACACAGCAGCTTTCTTATGTGCGGGGAAGGCTAGATGTGCAACAGATAATTCAAAAGCCGTGGAATGTTAAACTTAAATGCAATTACGAAGAACATACGGCTGATGTTAAAGAAAATCAAATCTTGGCATGGACACTTTATATCATTGGTCGTAGCAGTTTATGTTCAGAAAGAGTATCACCAACAATACGAAAAGCTTATCACGCTCTACAAGGATTAGTAACGCTGCAACCTTGTAGCGCAGAAGATTGTATCGCCAGACAGTATAATCGCCTCAATCTCGACTATGAACTGTTACATAACTTATGTCGATTCTTTTTAGAAAATAGTAGTCCCAGTCATGAAAGGGGAAATTACAAAACCCTACCCTTTCTCGTCGATATGGCACATTTATATGAACTTTTTGTTGCAGAATGGCTTAAGAAAAACACGCCGCAAGGCTATTTTTTCAAACAGCAACATCCAATAGAAATTAGTCAAAATAGGCACTTCAATATAGATATATTACTGTGTGATGCTGCTACTGGCAACACAATAGCAGTTTTGGATACAAAGTATAAAGCCCCAGAACAGGCAGGATATACAGATATTCATCAAATGATCAGCTACGCCAACACAACAAAATGCAAGCAAGCCTTTTTGATATACCCCAAAGACTTGACACAGCCACTAGATGTTAAAAGCGATCAAATCCGAGTCCGCAGCCTCACCTTTTCCCTAGATGATAATCTCGATCGCGCAGGTCAAACCTTCTTAAAAAACCTTTTTCTCTTAATCTCTCAGAACTCACACCAATAATTGCTCGCATTTCTTGTAATAATTCATACCCTCGCGCTTCTATGCGGGCAATGCTTTCTAACAACCCATGCAAAAATTCTACTGGATTATTTGGGCGTGGTGACAAGCGTAGGGGTAGATTGGGATCGTTAATCGGAAAGCGATCGCCTTAATACACTGTGTGTACACCGTAGCCTTTTAGGAGACAGATTTAGAGAGAGGTTTTCCAAATACCGCAAGAAGTGAGGTTAAGCCTTTGGCAATTCTATAAAAGGCAATTATTACGAAAATTATGGTTTTGTTGATGAAAAGGGTGTATCATCCAAGACGGTTCGGTTAAGGGAAGAGACGCGATAAATCGACGTCTCTACAAAGGGGTGATTCTTAACTAAACTGTTCAATAATTCCGCCACCTAACACTTTCTCGCCGTCGTACCATACCGCCGCTTGTCCGGGGGTAATGCTGATTTGGGGTTCATCAAACACCAAACGCACACGGGAGTTTTCCAACGGAATCACCGTCGCTGGTGTAGCCGTTGAACGATAGCGAATTTGCACTTCGGCATGAATTGGGGTAGATGGTTCGGCAATGGAAACCCAATTTACCCGATTTACAGTGCATTCTGGCTGAGTTACCTTGGTGCGATCGCCTACTACTACTTTATTATTTTCCGCATCTAATTCAATCACATACAGGGGTTCGGCAGCAGCAATTCCCAAGCCTTTGCGCTGGCCAATGGTGTAATGATGCACACCATCATGCTGTCCCAAAACTTTGCCTGTAACATCGACAATATCACCTGTTTTGGGAGCTAAATATTTATCCAAAAATGCCCGCATGGAACCGTTACTTTCCACTAAGCATAAGTCTTGACTTTCTGGTTTATCAGCAGTTTTCAGTCCGTATTCAGTTGCAATGCGGCGCGTGTCAGTTTTTTCTAGTTCCCCTAGAGGAAATACCGTTGCTCTTAGTAAATCTTGAGACAAATCATAGAGGAAGTATGACTGATCTTTATTGCGGTCAACAGCCCTTAATAACTGGTAACGTCCAGTTGCTTCGTCATAGCTAATTCGGGCATAATGACCGGTGGCAATGCGATCGCACCCCAATTCTTCACGAGCATATTGCACCATTGGCCCAAACTTCACCGTTTTATTGCACTGGGAGCAAGGCAAAGGTGTAATACCCGCACTGTAACCAGTCACCAGGTAATCGACAATATGCGTCTGAAAGACATCTCGAATATCCACAACTTGATGGGGAACACCCAATTGTTCGCAGAGTTCGGCCGCGTCGATCATACCTTCAGAGCAACATTGACCTTTGCCTTTCATTAGCCAAAGAGTCAAACCAATCACTTCATAGCCCTGATGGTGCAGGATAGCTGCGGCGGTAGAACTGTCAACGCCACCAGAAAGACCAACGACGACTTTTTTCATACAAAGCACGACACGATATGCGTGGTTGTCCAATTGTAGCATATACTCTTCAAAGCCTTGCTACTAAAGCGCTTCAGTTTTAAAGGCAGGAGGTAGGAGGCAGGAGGGAAGAGAATTTGATTTGTTTCTTCCATCCATAACGGAAGCGATCGCGTCCGTAAACAGCTTTCATCTAAGATTAATTACAGATGTATTTTTTGCCACGTAGATGAGGTAACTTTACGTTAACGCTATATAGTTGCTACAACGGTGAACTAATTAGTTCTTGATGGAAATTACCTAAAAATACTTTGACTGCTTTCTAACTATTATGTCGAGAGGAATATCAAGTAAATTTATCCCATTTCAGATGCTGTGCCGAAGCTCTGAGGGTTGGAAGCCCACTATTAGACTTCTCTTTTTGTTAGTGGGAGGGTGGTTAGTACTGATTCCCGACTCTACCCCAGCACAGGCACAAATCTCCAACCGCAACGTGCTACTGGCTCAAGAAACTGGTGAGATTTTACCGCCACCGCCAATTCCCTTTGGTCAACAACCATCACCGCAGTTACAACCAAGTCAAGCAGAGAACTTCAATCAACCGGAAGTCAACTTTCAGCCTACCCAACCAGTACAAAACAATCAATTTGAGCAGAATTTTCAACCCTCTCAACCATTACCAAACAATCAATTTGAGCAGAACTTTCAGCCTACCCAACCAGTACAAAACAATCAATTTGAGCAGAATTTTCAGCCCTCTCAACCTTCACAGTTTAGTCAATATAACCAGAACTTTGAGCGCTATTTAGTTTACGTTGATGGTAGTGATTTCCAGACACTACAAGCCATACGTCAGATTGAACCCAGTGCTTACATTCGCCAGTTCCAAGGCCGGACTGTAATTCAGTCAGGTGTTTTTAACAGAGTCGCCAACGCCCAACAACGGGTGAATGAGCTACAGTCACGAGGCATATATAACGCCCGAATTATCAGCTTTGGTAATGGACAGGAAATAAATGCAGACAATGGCAACTATAACTATAGAGACGATCGTAATAATATAAATTCTAATAGGCGAGTCTCTAGATATTATGTCGCCATTCCCACCACTTCCGAACAATTACCTGCGATCGCAGCACAACTTAGGCAGAATTTAGGCCAATTTACGCAAGATTTAGGACGATCTGGCGGAGTCCTCGAAAGGACGCAACCACGAGGCCCGCACGTAGCAGTCGGGCCTTTCCAAAATCGATTTCAAGCTGAGGAATGGAACAAATATATCCGAAATATCGGATACGGTAATGCCAGAGTTTACTACGGAAAGTAAATAAGTGAGGAGTTAGGAGTGAGGGAAGTACACCAACGGCAAGCGCTCCAATGTAAGTATTATAGAATTTTAGGCAAATCAGTTGTAAATCATACTACAGCTATCAGCCAAGATTTTTATAAAGACTCATACAAGTACAGTCAAAATGGATATAAAGAATGGCTTCGTTGGCGCTGTTGGCAACACCCCTTTAATTCGCTTAAACAGTTTTAGCGAAGAAACAGGGTGTGAAATCCTTGCGAAAGCAGAATTTCTCAATCCTGGAGGTTCCGTCAAAGACCGCGCCGCACTTTACATCATCGAAGATGCCCAAAAGAAAGGTTTACTTAAACCTGGTGGCACGGTTGTAGAAGGAACCGCTGGTAATACTGGCATTGGATTAGCACATATTTGCAACGCCAAAGGTTACAAATGCCTAATTATTATTCCCGATACCCAGTCACAAGAAAAGATAGACGCGCTGACAGCATTAGGAGCAGAAGTTCGTCCCGTCCCCGCCGTACCTTACAAAGACCCGAACAACTACGTCAAGCTATCGGGCAGAGTAGCTGCTGAGTTGGAAAATGCCATTTGGGCAAATCAGTTTGATAATTTAGCTAACCGCCTCGCCCACTACGAAACCACAGGGCCAGAAATTTGGACGCAGACAGATGGTAAAATAGATGCATGGACAACTGCAACCGGTACTGGTGGTACTTATGCTGGTGTAGCATTGTACTTAAAAGAACAAAATCCAGCAATTAAATGTGTTGTAGCCGATCCGCTAGGTAGTGGACTTTATAGCTATGTCAAAACTGGCGAAATCAAGATAGAAGGAAATTCCATCACTGAAGGCATCGGTAACGGTCGTGTCACAGCCAATATGGAAGGCGCACCTGCTGATGATGCCATTCAAATCGATGACCAAGAAGCTTTGCGAGTAGTTTACCAACTGCTGAGGAAAGATGGGTTGCTAATGGGCGGCTCAACAGGTATTAATGTTGCGGCAGCTGTTGCCTTAGCGAAGCAATTGGGGCCAGGACATACCATTGTCACCATCTTGTGTGATAGTGGTTCTCGGTATCAGTCGCGGATATTCAACCCGGAATGGCTAGCCTCAAAAGGACTTTCAATAAATTAGTTATTAGTCATTAGTCATTAGTCATTTGTCATTAGTTATTAGGCATTAGTCACTTGTACTGAGCCTAGTCGTTGGCGCAGCCTCTCCAAGAGTTTATTGGTCATTAGCTTCCAACTTTTGACAAAGGACAAATGACAAATGACAAATGACAAAGGACAAATGACAACTCAACCATCAAACTTCCCCACAATAGACCAACCCTCTTCTCCTAAATGTGTGCGGGTTTGTCAAAATCGTACTTGCAAAAAGCAAGGTGCAGCCAAGGTTTTAGCCGCTTTTACAGCTTTGCCAATCCCTGGTGTAACTGTAACGGCTAGCAGCTGTTTAGGACAATGTGGCAATGGCCCAATGGTGCTGATATTACCTGATATGGTCTGGTATAGCGGCGTTCACTCTGATGAAGTATCTCTACTGATAGAAAATCATTTGCTAGGTGGTCAAAGAGTCAAACAGATGCTCTATTATCGGTTTCATCCCCAGAAAGAAAGCTAAATTTTTAATATTAAGCTCTGCAATCTTTTTGACTGAAGTGAGGCATCCAATGAATATCCAGCAGCTGCGTCAATCCTTAAAACAAAAGTGGCTTATTTACTACAAGCAAAATATTTCCTGGCTGGTCAAAATGCGAATTTGGGCCACTTACGATGGTCTGCGCCGCCCTTTATCCGGTTTTATTTTGGCAACACTGTCTGTTTTAGAACCCCAGTTTGATGAAATACTTTCTTTTATGGTGGATCTGAATAACGATCCAGATAAAATAGTCGCTGCTTTAGGTCTTAACTTCAATCCCGATGAAGAGTTACGTTTAATCAAATCAGAGCATTCTATGGCTATAAGCCAAGTTGAAAGCGAGCCGCCAGATGAGAAGTATTCTGAGGATAAACATCTATCATCTGCTGTAACTGCCAGCAAGATTGCGCTTCATTCTCTTGCTAAGACTCTAGATTCCAACTTGTCACGCGCCGATGAACTTGTGCCATCAATTACAGCTACCACTGAAGTAGTTCGCACACGCAAACTTGAGTTGATAGTAGCAAATGGAACTAAAATTGCTCCAGATACTCCGGCAAAAACGCCATCCTCCAGTTTACTAAGGAAATATCAACCAGTACGCTGGCACTCTGGTCAGTTACCTTCACGAGAATCGGCGACAATGACTAGTGAGGTGAACAGCAAAGCCAAAACTATGCCATCTGTGGCGTTAGCTACTGAGGTTAAAAGCAACGCGCCACCTGTCCGAATCCCTGTGGGTGCATCGTTGGCAATTACCACTGGGATTTCTAGTAACAGCAAACCAGTGCGATCGCTAGCAATTACTACTGAGGTTAAAAGTAACGGCAAACAACCGAATATTCAACCACAAGAGGTTAAGAGCAAAATAAATTTACCAACTACAAATGCCCGTAGTATAGCTTCTTGGGTAGATGAATTTTGTTACGGTGCTGGGGAGAAAGAGAAAGATATCTTGATTTGAATTACTTACGGATATTCGTGAGAAACAAACGGGATTTCTATGACTTCACCCTCAGTTTCTCCCACTTTGACTTTTAAACCTACACCACCAGCTTTGGTGCGAATGTAACCTAGTCCAAAGTAACCATCAGCGGTTTGGGTGTAACTAGTAAGTTTGCCAACCTTTTCATCTGCAACTGCGATCGCACTTCCAACTTCCACAGGGGCATTGAGGCGGATACCTAAAAGGTGTTGTTTTACACCTTTATATGTATTTAACCGAGCAATAGTTTCTTGCCCAATATAGCAACCTTTAGTAAAAGAAATTGTTTGCCACAAACCCACTTCTAGAGGATTGTAATCATCTGTGAGTTCTGCATCTGGGGCGGGGCGGCCTTGTAAAATTCGCAAAGCATCCCAAGCGCGATCGCTCATTTCTACTGCTCCTGCTTCTAACAGTTTGTTCCACACTGTTTCTTTGTCAGTATAAGGGAAAGTTAAGGTGTATCCGGGCGCAGCTAACCCGCTACCTACAGCAATCCGCACTCCCTCGGCGGGAGCAATGGTGTATACTTGGTGATTACCGTAAGGTTGCCCGATGAGTTCGCTAATACCCAACTTTTCTAAAACAGCATCGCTTCCTGGCCCAATCAGGCTGAAGGTGTTGGTGTATTGTGTAATATCAGATAATTCCACCTTATCGGCATAGAAAATATATTTATCTAGCCATTCCATCAAAAACTGGCGGCGGTTAGGTGAAACCAGCAGGATTACCGCATCTTCTCTAACGTATGCGGTTACTAAATCAATTGTCCTGGCTGTGGAAGTAACAAAAACCGTATCACAACCTTGTCCTGGCTTGAGTATTTGGAAATTGTTAGTACTTTGGTTGTGTAAGAAATTGAGGCGATCGTCGCCAGCTACTTTAATCCGTCCCCAAGCGGTGCGATCGCATATTGCAATCCCAACTTTGGCGGCTTGGATAGCTGCTGCGTCTTTATCGTCAAGTGTAGATGTTGGCATAGCGATCAGAAATTGCCCTGTTTGAATGTTGTCGCACTGGAAATCTTAGCAAATAAGCGTTTGCGGCTTCAATCTACCTCTGGTTTTCTTCTAACGTTAATCAAAATCTTATCAACATCGCGATTTTGTGAAAAACATTAAAGCTGTCGTTAGCAAAATCATTCTTTTGTTGATGAAAATCGTGATTTTGTGAAGAACGTTAAAGCTGTCGTTAGTAAAATCATTATTTTGTTAAGAACATTAAACCTGTCGTTATAAGAGTGATAACAGCGATTCATGGCGATCGCTCTTTTTTAAGATTAGATTATTTAATGATGAAATTAGCGATCGCTATAATGGTATCGTGCCTGAATAAACTCGATTCGGTCATCACTTACTACGTAAACAATCCGGTCAGTTTGAGTGATTCGGCGCGACCATACATTTGCATCATAGTATCTCAATCTTTCAGGATTGCCTGTACCTTCAAAGGGATTCCGCCTAATCTCTTCAACTAAAGATAAGACGCGGAGTGCAGTTTTTCTATTTGTTTCTACCCAGTAGGTAAGGTCTTCCAGAAACTTCCAGTCAAAAACGAGGTTGCGTTCTAAATTATCCTCTTGAGAAACTTCAGATTGGGGAAGTGCATCTGGTTCTAAATTATCCGACATTAAATTTATTTACTCTTCTTCGTAAAGCGAGAACTCTTTACGCAACTCGTCTATAGTTTGAGGCATATTAGTCTTAGCCTTAACACGTTGTAAAGCATCTAAAAGACGTGCTGCATTCTCAGGTGATTGGAATAAATATGCTGTCTCTATAATGCTATTAAGTTCCGCAGTAGGTATGACGGATACACTTTCTGCACCTTCACGATTAACAACTACAGGTTCACGAGTGCTAATTGCCTCTTCGTAAATTTTTTCAAAATTATTGCAAGCTTCGGTATAGTTTGTTTTATTAGACATTTTTTGTTCCTTAATTTATCTGTTAGTCTTTGCTGGCAGGTAACTAAAGAGTTGCTTCAGCTTGAATTTCTTGAATGATGGTTAAAATTTCCTCTTTCGATTCAATATGCCTTGCTAGAACTTCAGCAGTTGATTCAAGTACGCGCTCAGAAAATAATTTAGCTAAATCTTGCCGCAAACTCTGCCCAATGTAAAACTTGATTAATGCTTCAAGTGTCATATCTCGATTAGCTGCAACTTTTTTGAGCGATTCCAATGTATCTATTGGTATCTTTATTGATAGTGTTTCTGTAGGACGAGGTTTTAAGTGTAGTTCGAGTTCTTCATCAGGCTTGTTCATATAACTTTCTTTCTGTGCTAGTAGCTGGACGGGCAGAAATAATGCGTGTTCGCTTACTGCGTTCTAGATAAACTACGAGCAATAAGCGTTGAGAAAGAGAATAACCCAAGATTAAATCACGCTGTTCATTATTAACGGTAGCATCACCCACTTGGTAGAAAGGGTCAAAGAATACCTCTGTCGCTTCTTCAAATTTAACACCATGTTTTTCGATGTTGCTTCGTGCTTTATTTTCATCCCATTCAAATTCAACACCTTGTAGACGATAAACAATATCCATCTATGAATTTTGCTTTTGCATTAAGCGCTAATAGTAATATTTTATCAAGATTATATTTATTGACTTTGTTAAAAAGGTATATCAATATCATCAGATACTTGGTTCCAGTCCATATCTAGTAAAATTCTCCCAAAGTACCTAATAATTTCTTCTAACACCTCTCTTGAATCTATGAACATTTGCCATGTATAATCGAATTCTTTATCTTCCCAAATACATAGGTAGCTTTTACTATCGCTCAAATTGTATTCACTAAATCCATCTAAACATATTGTGCTTAAATCATTTGTAATATGATCATACATCTCTAAATTTGGTCGTTCACTAAGATAATAATTACCTATTGTTTTTCTTTCAATTTCTAAGATGTTCCAGTATTTAGGATTAAGTGAATCCAAAAATAAATCTGCTTTACCGGGTAATACTAAGAATCTTCCTGCTGTTTTCTCGAAGAAAATGTGAGGTAAATCTACCCAATAGTGAAAATTTAGCAGATAGGGATCTAAAATAAGTTTATTAATAGAAATACTTAAAGCGTCTAGACTTTGTTTGAGAAATAGTTGATATCGTTTATCTCTCTCTCCAGGATTTTTAAGTCTATACCCTATACATCGTGATGCCTTGTTCATCTTAAACTTTTGCTCAAAACCGAGCGCTTCAAGTATATTGATAGCCAAAAACATCAATTCCTCTCCAGACTCTTCTACAATTTCGTCACCTGACAAAGCTAAAGAAGTCACGCCGTCATAGTTTATCTTTTGCGGTTGGTTGCTAGCTTCATTAGTAATAGCAGGAGAGCAATTACTTACCCACTCAGGTTTGTACTTGAGAAATAAAGCCTTTAACTTGTCTCTTAAAGGGCGATCGCCTGGAAATTCGCTTTTAATACCAAAATCTTTATATACATTTGAGATTTGCTTGCGTACAGTTCCTTCCGCACGTCCCCTAGACTGAGCAATCTCATCATTAGTGTATCCAGCCAGCAAATACTTCAACACCTCTACCTTACGAGGTGCTTTCCTTAGCATTTCTAGAGCTTCATTAAACTGCCGACTATTCATACTTTTCAGAATACCGCATTTTCTTTAATCTGCGTACTTTGCGTATTGCGCGTATTCATATTTTTTTATAGGTGTCCATTGCTTTGCGTATCTGCGTAATGAGCATCATATACACAAGAGCGTTTGAGTAAACCAATGGAAAATGATTCTAGATTTGTTCAATTAGAAATACCAGGAATGGAGCAATTTCTTGTCCAAAATAAAACTGTCTCAGAAATAACTAAGATGACTCCACAAGCTATTACAAATATTTCGGCTAAGAGTCCAGATAATCAAATCACATTCTATCAATTAGAAATACCAGGGATGGAAGAATTTATCGCCAAATTGAAAACACAGTCAGAATCTAACAACTCAATTGACTACAGCCGTATGAGTAAAGATTTTGCTGCTTGAAGAAAAAGCGAATCGCCTTATCTCATAAGCCCACACAAGTGGGCTTTGTTCGTGTATTCTATTGTCAGGGCTTCAACTATCTGGCAATTTAGCAAACGCCTGCTCAACTAACTTCTTTGACTTAGCATCCAAACGCAGCCAATCGACTTCACCGAATTCATCGATTAAACTAGTATCAATATCAGCAACTTCCTTCTGTGGGGTGTATTCAATAAAACACACCTGATAACACAGTTCCCACAAATCGATACTCGCTTCTTGCTGTTGACGCTGCAAACGTAGATGATATCCTGGATGGGGCATCGGCAGACGAGCCAGAGTTCCTCTGATTTCATCTGCTTCTTGGGGTGTTGCAGTTTCGATTGCTTGCAATAGCTCAGTCACCAATGCTTTGATTTCATCAGTGGTGCTAGGCGGCCAAATCAGGACATCATGGTAAGTTCCTGTCCAAGAAGATTGATCGAGCTGCTTGCGGATATTGTCGATAACGCGAATGAAAGCAGGTTGCATGAGGATTTCAGCCTGCTGCCATGCAACTGGATTTGTTATTTTAGGTGGCATTGGTAATACACAGGGGCACTAAAAGAAAAATAAACAGTCTGCGTTTATTAAAAAGCTGCGTTTTTAATCTAAATCTTTTCTCAAGATAGCGGATTTCAATGAAGAAAATTTGGAGATATTTATTACCAGCTGGAAAATTAGGTAATAACTCTGGGGAGAGAATATGATCGGCAAGCTACTAGACCATCGTTACCAAGTAATTAGAGTCCTCGCGATGGGAGGATTTGGTCAAACATACATTGCCCAAGATACTAGGCGACCAGGCAATCCTATCTGCGTTGTCAAGCATCTCAAACCCGGAACTGACCCCAGAGTTTTTGATACTGCTAAACGCTTGTTCAGCAGTGAAGCCGAAACTTTAGAAAAACTGGGCAACCATGACCAAATACCCAGGTTGCTGGCGTACTTTGACGAAAACCAAGAATTCTATCTAGTACAAGAATATATTGAAGGACATACCCTAGCTGAGGAACTTATACCTGGCAAGCGCTGGAGTGAAAGCCAAGTAATTCAACTGTTGCAAGAAGTTCTAGAAATTCTGGAATTTGTCCATCGCCAAGGCGTGATTCACCGCGACATCAAACCGGATAATATCATTCGCCGTGCCTCAGATAATAAGTTAGTTTTAGTTGATTTTGGAGCAGTGAAACAACTGCGTACACAACTGGTAACAGTGGGCGGACAAGCATCTGCGACAGTGGTTATCGGTACTCCTGGCTATATGCCTACAGAACAAGGGCAAGGTAAACCCCGTCCTAACAGCGATATCTATTCCCTTGGCATCATCGCCATTCAAGCATTAACAGGATTACAGCCAACAGAATTGCAAGAAGACCCGGAAACAGGGGAAGTTATCTGGCAGCATTCAGTAACTGTGAACCATCAACTGGCGGCAGTATTGTCCAAGATGGTGCGTTATCACTTCAAAGACCGCTATCAAAATGCTACGGAAGCACTGCAAGCGTGTAAAGACGCGATTAATCCAGTACCTGCACTTTCCACACCTCAAGAAGCCGCCAACAATTTTAGTTACCAAGCAGCCAAATCTCAGCCTCAAGTATCTCGCCTGCAAACTATTGCAGTTGCACCAGCAAATCCTATCCCTGCCAAACCTGAGCGTAAAGACTCTAGTAAATCCGACCCCTGGCCGATATTAATTGGCATATTACTAGCGGGTGGTGCAGCTGCCTTGGTAGCAAATGTATATCCAAATGTGAAAAATTTTGCTTTAAATCTTACAGGTAAGGATACGGCTTTAGCAAACAAATGCTCGGCTGTTGTTGTCGGAAATTCTAATATCCGTTCTGAACCTAGTTCGATAAATTCTAATAATATTGTGCAAACTGTTGCTAATAACACCAATTTCGAGGTGACTGGCAAGCGAACAAAAGCAGGTTGGATAGAAGTTAAGCTTAAATCTGGTCGTTTGGCTTGGGCACACCCGACCGTGATAACTAATAATCAGGAATGGGGTTCTTGCCTACGCGAAAAGGGCATTGCAACTAGGATTGTAGATGATAGTAGCTTGATTGCGACTCGAACTATTCCGCAGCCAAAACCAAAATCTCAGGATGTGGTAACTCCAATACCAGAAAAGCCGAAGAAGTCAACTGATGATGCTGAGAAATCACAACGATCGCAGCCTAATGATAACAGTGCCAATATTGTAGAACAAGCAAAAAAGAAGTATGATTCAGGGGATATAATTGGAGCGATCGCACTTTTAAGATCGGTTCCGGCAAATGCTGCTTCTGGTATCCAAGAGACGAGCAAAATGATTGCCCAGTGGCAGTCAGATTGGGCAAAGGCAGAGGCAGTATCTAATGAAATTAATAAAGCAATAGATGATGGTAAATGGGATAAAGTTTTAGATTATAGAAACCATCCAGAAAAGTTACCTAATACTAAATACTGGCGAAATAGAATAGAACCATTATTTAAACAAGCAGCCGAAAATCTGGCAAAACAAGCACTAACTCAGCTAGAAAATCAAGGTAATCAGAAAAATACCCAACAGAAACTTCCCGATACTAAGCAACCTTAAACCACAGAGAGTCCCAATAGCACACAAACTCCTAAAAGCAGCTTTTAAAAGTTATCAGTAAACACAGTTTATATCGTTCCCAGCCAGAAACTGGGAACAACTAAATTCGGGCTGCCATCGCCCGAATTCGCAGCAGCAGCCCAATAAATATCGTTTCCAGATTATATCTGGAAACGATATTTATCTGTGGTTTTATTTTCCCTATCCGTGCATCTCGTCGTATTCTTGGGCTTCAACTCGTCTTGCTTCCATCCGCGAAGCAGGCAGAAACTCAGCACGACGGACTGGAACCAAGGGCGGTGTATTTCCTGGGTAAGGGTGAATCACTTGTACAGTACGGGCTGGACGCTGCCGTGGCGAGAACAAAGCCAATACACCAGCGACGACAACACCACCACCAATAGTTAGAGTTGCACCTCCCACAGCCCAAAGCACAGGTGAAGACCACCAAGAACTTTGAGGCTGGAATGCTGTTACTTTTTGTTGGTTATACTGCTGGGCTTGTTGCCACTGCTGCTGAGTATTGAAATTTTGAACTTGACCTTGGAGTTGTTGATTTTGCACCTTCAGCTGTTCATTGTCGTTTTTTAAACGCTCCAACTGCATCTGCGTGTTCAGTTTCTCCATCTCCAGACGCTGGTCAGTATTGGGAGTAGTCGGTGGCTGAACTTGACCGGGATACATTGGTTGCCCATAAGGCCCATAAGGATACATTTGTGGCTGCATTCCCGGCGCTACTACAGTCCCTGGCATTTGCGGAGCAACAGCAAAGTTAGGCTGTAGAGGGGTATTTGTTCCTTTGAGCAATACCAGAGCCGCCAGCCCAGCTACAGCAACCCCACCGATAAACGCCATACTCTCACTCATCGCCTTTGCTCCTCAATTGCGACCTAATTATAACTATTTGTGACTGACTCACTCTCACACTCATAAATTATGCCTACTTAATTTCACATAATACTCAAACTATAAGCGACCGGATCGGCTAGTTTTTTTACATCATGATATCTGATGTTAATATTCAAGACCATAACGGTCAAATTGTCTACCAAACAAGCATACAAAAACTGCACTGTTATACTTTTTTAATCTACTTTCTCCGTCTAATCAAGAGAAGTATTTGTGCTGGTGCTGGTGGTCTGGATGGCTGCCTTGAGACTTTGGCAAAATTGGGCGATCGCCGAAAGTCCTTGCTCTGGTGTGCCTTGGGCTAACCGTTTAACAACAGCGCTACCCACGATCGCGCCATCTGCGCCCCATTCCCTTACCTGTCGGGCTTGTTCGGCTTCAGATATGCCAAAGCCGACTGCGATCGGTTTATCAGTAACACTACGAATTTGTTTGAGTAAATCGGACACGCGGTTTTCCAGTTGCGATCGCACCCCTGTAACCCCAGTCACACTGACTAAATAAATAAATCCTTGAGAAGAACGAGCGATCGCTTCGATCCGTTGGGCAGAACTAGTGGGAGCTACCAACAAGATTACGTCAATTCCCATCTCACTAGCTGCTTGGAGCAATCCTGCTGCTTCTTCTAAAGGCAAGTCAGGTATTACCAATCCTGCGACTCCAGCAGCAGCAATTTGCCCAAGAAATTTTTCAATTCCCCGGTGCAAAATTGAGTTGTAATAGATTAACAGAATAATCGGCGATCGCAATTTGGGAGTAATCCCTTGCAGCATTTCTAGCACCTGCTCTAACTTCGTACCCCTTTGCAAAGCACGGGTAGCAGCAGCTTGAATGACTGGCCCATCAGCCAGAGGATCGGAGTAGGGTATACCCACTTCTATAATGTCGGCTCCACTACGATCTAAAACCTGCAAGGCTTTTGCTGTTGTTTCTAAATCTGGATCGCCAGCAGTGATAAACGGAATCAGAGCGCACTCACGATTGTGCCCAAGAGTTTTAAAGCAATCAGAAATCGCAGTCATTTAGTCAAGTATCAATAGTCAGTGGTCAGTGGTCATTGGTCATTGGTCATTGGTCATTGGTCATTAGTAAAGGACAAATGACTAATGACAAAGGACAAATAACAACTGACCAATGATAACTTTACACCTGAGATTGCTCTTCTTGTTCTATTTCGGCTTGAATTCGTGCTAGTTCTTCGGGAGTAAGCTCGTCTAGCCGCTTTTGCAGAAAGTCTTGCTCATACTGTTCCCGCTGTTGGTGGTAGGTCATTTTTTGTCCCACCGCACGGAAAAAATAGGTGGCTAACCAGCCAACTAAGGCACTGACTAGCAAGACTTGGCTCCATATACCAGCTTTTTGATTATCCAAACCGACTAGCTGCAATCCTAAGTATGCCAAACCGCCGGCAATAAAAACACCCAAGCCAATTCCAATCGCGTCAATCCGTCGCATGAGAGTTATGACCTACCAATCTCGTTAAACTTGAACTTGTCGCCGTTGGGGTCGAAAATTTGCAAACGGCGATAGAACCAACAGACCCGGAAAGAAGAAAAACACCAAAAAGTACATAAAGACACGCTCAATAGAGCTAGCTACATACCAACGCTGCTTCAGGTACAGCAAAACAGCAATGGGGATTACCAGAAGGTAAGCTCCAGCCAAAATCAGATATAGCAGGGCGACAATCATAACTTTCAAGTCTTAAGCATCTGTTTTCCATCATAGGCTGAAGAGACAGACAAGAGAGAAGTATAGTCATAATGCTTTCAAAATAACTGCGCCAGAATTCCTCGAAACCGCTAACGAAGAGGCGAAAGCGCAGCTTTGGCGGGCTGGAGTACTTTTACTGAGGACGATTCAACGGATTTCATGACAAAAGCTAATATCATGCTATTATGTGAATCCACTAACAAAAAATGCTCTAGTCAGACAAAATCGAAAACTCATCCAGATGATTACGAGAAAACTAAGAAGACTTTCAACTCTCTGAAGCGATCGCCCAATCTGGAAAAAATATTTTCAATCTAGTTGGACAAAAGACACAATTGATGGTGGAATAGATAAGGAGGTATTTGCTACCTCTAAAAAATAACTAGTTACACTAGTTGCCAAACACCTTTGGGGGTGTGGCGGAATGGTAGACGCTACGGACTTAAATAATTGAGCCTTGAAAGAGAAATCCTTCAAGTGGAAGCTCTCAAACTCAGGGAAACCTAAATCTGGTGACAGACATGGCAATCCTGAGCCAAGCCGAAAAAAGTCCTGAGTCATGTTAGGGGTAGCGAGGCGTTTAGCCCGTGTCAAGTGGTGAGTAAATTTAAACTCATAACTGCTAACTCCTAACTCATGAACTGTTCGGAAGGTGCAGAGACCCGACGGGAGCTACCCTAACGTTAAGTCGAGGGTAAAGGGAGAGTCCAATTCTCAAAATCTGAGCAGGCTACTGTCATCAGGTGCAGTGAAAACTGCGGGAGAATGAAAATCCGTTGACCGTAAAAGGTCGTGTGGGTTCAAGTCCCTCCACCCCCACTAAAAATTTAAAATACCTAAAGGCTTCATGTCACTTAAAGGATAAGATGACCGCTTTTAAAGGATAAAGTGGCCGCCCCAATCAAGCTGGAATCTTTATTTTTCCGTTCTATACAATTTGCGGCGAACGCATTTAAACTTCTTGAATACCCTTCCCTACTGAGTTCTGCTGTGCGGCCACCTTATCCTTTAAAAACGGCCACTTTATCCTTTAAGTGACAGTTGGCGGCAAAGTTATGCTTCCAGGCGCGGCAAAGTTATGGGTAAAGTCACAGCATCTTCAAAATCCATCAAAATGCGATCGCTTGAGCTTCTGTCATTGTTTACAACCCATATTCTTCTAAACCGCTATAACCTTTACTGAGTAAGGATTTAATGGATGACATTAATTTGTCACGGCGACAAATAATTAGTCACTGTACAGTATGGGCGGGTTATATCTAAATTTATAGATAAACTCGCCCATATACATATATTTATGTGTGGTTTTTTCTATGGATAAACAGGTAATTTTACTGAACCATTTGATGAAGAATTAAACAATTTATCTTTAATACTTTATTTATAGCCCTAGTTAATCAAATTTATGTAAAAAGATGACTGAATTTCTGAAGAATAGATTGATGCTCCTGTTCGCCAAGGTTAAGCTGGTAATAATATGAACAGGAAGTCTTTTTGTCCTGATAACTGAAATGACCGCTAATCGTTTATCAATTAGTCAGGAAAATTCCCATTGTGTTACGTCTAACTCTAGACAATTAGATGTGCAAACTGCCCAAGAAGAGGTTTATAGCTTCTTTATGGGAATTGTCAATAAATTGCCACCAGAAGATGTTTTACGAGAATTCAAAAATTTATTTATAGACGGTCTTGATTGCGAAGATTCCGATTATATACCTGGAATATATAGTGTTTTTTTAGATGATAACGAGGAAGAATTATACAATACACTTAAGCGGTGTTGCTACATCATAGTTAATAATTGGAAAACTAACCGAAAAGACAAATATATCCAAGACTTAGTTAATTTATTTGTTCATGAAAATCTGAAAATCCAAGACAATAATCCTCCAGTAGTAAAAACTTGTAAAATCTGGTTAGAGAAGTTTGCTAACAGCAAAGATTACAAGGATCTGAAATTATTTGCTACTAAATATGAAGAATCATCTAAAGGTCATTGGGCTAATCGCTACACTTCCTATTTATTGATCGATCAATCTGTTAATAATAAGAACCCTAAAGAGCAACAAGAAGCTGCTAGAAGGCTTTCTAAACAGATTAAAGACAAATTTAAGTTTGAACTAGCAATGTATATTGCTCGTTCTCAATCTGCTGTCTCAAGCACAACACGCTATAAAAATCCCAGTATTTTGGGAGATCAAGCTCTGCGCTTAATAAAAGCAATTGTCTTAAAAAAAGGCGTATTTAGCCATGATAATATTGCCCATATATTTATCAAGCAAACGGAAAATCAAACTCTGAAAGAATTTAAAACAAGCCTAGAAAAATACCTATTTTTTCCTGTAGAAAATCAAGAATCAGTCGAAACTTGGCGGCGGCAGTTTGCACATAATTTATCGTTATGGAAGACAAATTATAATCAAGAAATTATCACTAAAGAATTGTTCTTGAGAACCTGTAATCGAGTGATTGATTACTTTACAACAGAAAATTCTAAAGAACCTTCGCAATTATTTATTTTATTAATTGGTCAAGGTCATGCTCTCACCCTAGTAATTATATTATTAAAGATTATTTTGATTTGTAGAAATTCTCGGAGACATTTAGAAACCCGGATTGCTCATTTGATTCGTTTTTACGAAAACTATTCCGAAGAGGAATGCAAAGGGGTAATAAATTTTATCGAGATTTTTAATATCACTTTCGCAATTTATGCAGAAAATGTAGAATATAACTTGATTAAGATGAAAGAAGAACAAAGCAGTAATCAGCAATTAAATCTGGATAGTTATCGTGTGTTTTCACAGATGAAAGTAGATAGATAAAAATGAGTTTTGCCTGATTCAGGATTTCGCAAGGCGTTCATCTAACCAAGCTAAGGCAGCACCCGCAGTTTCAGCTAAAATACTGATGAGGCGATATAGAGCGATCGCACTAAATACTAAAGCAGATGGAAAGTGGTGTCGTAAAAGTTCATACGCAGTCGCTTCAAACACACCTAACCCACCAGGCGCACCAGGTATAACAAACCCCAACAACCAAGCGCAACTAAAAGCCCCGAATAACAAAGGAATTTGATTCGCATTCAACGAACCCAAGGCGAACATAGTTAGTATAAACCCAGTGGCGCGTAGTCCCATAAAGCCCACTTCTCCTAACAAAGGGCGCAAAGGGTAGCTTTTAAGACTGAAGGGAACAGTTGATTGAGTTGTAGCAGCAGACTTTTTTGCTTTTAATTTATACAAAAAACGAATAACGGGGTTCAAAAACCACGGATGAATCGCACTAAGGACTACAGCTAAACTCAGAAATTGTAGTATTTGGATAACAAGGGTAGTATTAGCTGCTGCAAATTGGCTACTACATAAGACAATGATGATTAAAGCAGCCGCTAGCATGAGTAGCGGTTCTAGCAAAACGCTTAAGGTGGCTGCACCTGTAGGAATATTGGCATTTTTAGCGGCGACAATTCGTCCGTAGTGATGCCAGATATTGCCTGGTAAATACTTTGCGATGTTCGTTTTTAGGTAAACTTGGATGAATTGGGGAGATGATACAGGTTGATTTAACTCTTGCAGAATCCAAGTCCAGATCCAGCCTGCCCAAGTATGAGCTAGTAAAGTTACCCCTGTTGCGATCGCCATAATTGCCCATCCTACATCATCAATGCCGATAGCAGTTACCTCAATCCAATTGTCCTTCAGAGCTTTCCCTAAAAAAAACAGCGTTCCTCCCAAAATTATCCAGCGTAAAAATTGCTTCATGAATTTAGTCATTTAACGTTGAGAGCAACAAGGGCTGAATACTTAAGTTTTATGGTGTATCAGCTATATATCCAAATATTTTGAAGTATCAGACAGCTTCATGTAGTTCTTTTTACGAAAAGTATATTACTTTATTTTATATCTCTCTAGAGTTAGATAAAAATATTATTTTTGTACTCCTTAAAATGTAGCCTGCGCTAGAGGTAAAGAGCATTTTATTATTCATATGCTGAATACAGGTTATCAAAAGTGAGCGAACCAAAACAAGCACAATAACTTGCTGACCAATCCAATGATTCAGCAAATTCTTAGTTTATTAATATTTTGGTAAGGAGGACTAAGTGAACGCAGTGAGAGTATTCTTGAAACAAATAAGATTGCGCCAGATATTAACTATCTTTTTAGCTGGACTATTGTTGATAGTTAGCACTGCTTGTAGTGGGGCAAATGCTCAAGGTGCAAATCCACAAAATCCTGCTGTACAAGCCGGTGGAGCAAACAACCCTTATAAGAATGGTGGAGACAAGTATAGCAACTATAGAATGTCTACCGATCCGAAAATAGCAAACCCAAAAGCCAATCAGGGACGTGACCAAGCTAGCTTACAACCAAGTTCGCAATTGTTGATTGCTACAAATACAGAATCTGAGATCCTTTATCCTGGTGGCGAGACACCAGCAGGTCGAGTCCAGAAAGAAGCAGAACTGCCATTGATCACAGATAAAGACTTCCGCCAGCCTGAACCCGGTGGTTTGATTCAGAATGAATCAAATGTAGGAGAGCGGGTTAAAGATCGGCTTGAGACTGTAAAAGAAGCTGTTGAAGAAGCTTCCGGCTTTTTGAATAACAAGGCAGATGAAGCTAAAGCAAGACCTGAATTACAGCGAAATCCAGCAGTAAACAGATAAAAATCTTGTTTTTTCTGAATGCTTTGGATGTAAAATTAATTCCAAATGCCATCTTGGTTGAAGTTTAACTTAGTCACAAAAATGCAAGGACTTAGAAGTATGAGAAAAGCAATGAATTGGCTGAAAAATATTCGTCCCTTGAAAGTTGCAACTGTTTTTTTAGCAGGAATCTTTCTATTTATGACACAGGCTTGTGGTGCTCCAGGAATAGCAACACAGCCACCACAACCTGGTGCTCAAGCACCTAATATTGAACGATACGATGCCACAAAAGATTATCCTCTGAATTCCCCTACTGGTGGAATAAATAACTTTAGTGATGTAGATCCCAGAGCGCAAGATGAAAAGGCAGCTAATGACAGAGCTAAGGCCCTAGTAAAAAATGCTCAAAAGAATATCGATCGGAAGGGAATTGACAGCCCAGAGCAATATGGCGAAAATTACAAACAAGGGACATCTCTTGGTGGAAGAGTCAAGAACCTGGGTGAAGATATAGGTGGTTCAGCTGAAGAACTTGGCAAAGGTCTTGTTAAGGGAACTCAGCGAGGAATTGAAAATATCAAGGGTAATACCCAGAATGCTGCTGAAGACGTGACGACAAATGTTCAGCGTGGAGCTGAGGATGCTGGTAAAAATGTTAAGCGCACAGCTGAAGATGCAGGCAAAGCAGTTAAGAACACAGTCGATTGAAATTAAGCTGATGCGCTTCTAAATTGTACATTTTGACGTTAAGACTGTCCTAAGTCAATTGGTCATCTGTCATTTGAAAACAAATAACTAATGACAAGGATCGCTCCTTTAATATACAACTTAAATGCGTAACAGCTTAGTCATTGAATCTCTTGTAAAAATATAAAAGCGCCCACAGATTAAAGTCTGGGGTTACTAAAATAAAGCCTGCTTATGCAGGCTTTATTTTAGTTTTATGTGGGCAGGATTTAAGATCGCGTGAGTTCGATGAACCTCTCCCTGCCTTGAACTTTAGTTCAAGTCTGTCCCTCTCCGAGTCGGAGAGGGACGGTTTTGCGTAGTAAAACAAGGGAGAGGTCTTTTGATTAGATTTTAGTAATGAGCGATCGCCTCTATAATTTCATGATGATGTTACCTCACCGAATAGCTCTTCGTAGCGATCGCTCTTGTTTTAATCTAAATACAGCATTTCATTAATTCCTAGCGAATTAATGAAAGGCAATACCCTGCCTTGTTAATGCGGTGGCCGCCTTGTTAATGCGTCGGCTTGCATTGTCAATGCGTTCCCTTGCATTAAAAACGCTACGCTTTTACGCAAAACTGTATTAAGAAACTGCGTAAGCGTAGCCCGTCATAAACATCGCTCATTCATCAGCAATACTACAAATACTTCTGCAACAATAACCCTAACTTTTCCTTTGTCGCTGGTGGTGCTTTATCCAATTGAGTCAAAATTGCATATTGCAACGCCGAATGCGCCTCACTCAGTGGTGGATTTTCACTCAAGCGCCGCACAGTTTCTTGAATCACCTTTTGAGCATTCACAGCATTCCGCAGCAAATTGCCAATCACCATCTCCACTGTCACATTGTCATGGTCTGGATGCCAACAATCGTAATCTGTCACCAGCGCTAAGGTTGCATAAGCAATTTCCGCTTCCCTTGCCAACTTCGCCTCTGGTAAATTCGTCATCCCAATGATTGTTGCACCCCAACTGCGGTAAAGATTCGATTCTGCCTTAGTAGAAAAAGCTGGCCCTTCCATGCATACATAAGTGCCACCGCGATGGAGAGTAACTTCTGGTAAATTGAGAGATGCGATCGCATCTGCCAACACAGTTGCCAAATTCTGACAAATCGGATCGCCAAAGGCAATGTGAGCTACAATTCCCTCACCAAAAAACGTTGAAATCCGATTTTTTGTCCTGTCGATAAACTGATCTGGCACCACCATATCCAGTGGTTTCGCCTCTGACTTCAAGGAACCCACAGCACTAGCTGAAATTAAATATTTCACACCCAATTGCTTCATTGCATAGATATTAGCGCGAAACGGTAATTCAGAGGGTAAAAGCGTGTGATTGCGGCCATGACGCGCTAAAAAGGCTACCCGTGTACCATCCAAAGTCCCTAGAATCAAAGCATCAGATGGTGAACCAAAAGGAGTCTCGACTCGCACTTCTTCGATATCTTTGAGCGCATCCATTTTGTAAAGACCGCTACCACCTATAATCCCAATACTAGCTTGAGCCATGATTCTGAACCTGTTCTTTACCGATCTGCTCAGTTATTTTATCGAAAAGGGGAGTAGCAGAAAACAAAGCGATGTCTAGAATGAGCTATGCGATCGTATTTCGTGCCGCTAACACTATTGAATTATTACCCATTAATTGTTTGTTTAGGTGCAGATAGAAATCATCACCCAGTTATTCGAGGGTTAATTAATAATTTTGAGCAATCAAATTTCTGATAATTTTTGGAGATTAATGGTTATCATTAGCCCTTAAGTTAATCGTCACCATAGTGTGTAATCAATATTTAATGTATATAAATATTAAATATACGCACTTCTACGCAGGGAAACAAAGCAAGCGTTATACTTTTGGGAAAAGGCTTATTTTAACCCCTGCTTTTAACATTTTCATAAATCAATGAGTCTCAATTTTCGCTTTGCGGTAGTCAGCGACTTACACCTGGCACTTCCTCACACAATCTGGGATCATCCCAGCCGATTTCATCTGGTGGAAGTAAGTATCTCAGCATTTAAAAGTGTACTAGAACATTTAACACAACTCGATTTAGATTTCTTGTTGTTGCCAGGAGATTTAACCCAGCACGGCGAACCAGAAAACCACGCCTGGTTACAACAATGTTTAGCCCAGCTACCTTTTCCCGTCTATGTTGTTCCTGGTAATCATGACGTTCCTGTGCTGTTGGCCGATCGGCAATCGATTGCTTTTGCCGATTTTCCCTACTATTACACAAAGTTTGGCTACGAAGATCCGCAGCAGATTTACTACATTCGTCAGTTATTGCCTGGAGTTAAGCTGATTGGACTAAATTCTAACTCCTTTAACGACCGGGGAGAGCAAGTGGGGTGTTTGGATACCAAACAGCTACGGTGGTTAGAAGAAGTGCTAGCGGCATCTGGTGATGACTTAGTTTTGGTGATGGTGCATCATAATGTAGTGGAACATCTGCCCAATCAATCGAACCATCCACTGGCAAATCGCTATATGTTGTCCAATTCAACAGAACTATTGCAGCTGTTGAGGCGCTACGGAGTCAAGTTAGTATTTACAGGGCATTTGCACGTTCAGGACATTGCTTACTCAGATGGGGTATATGATATTACCACTGGTTCTTTAGTTAGCTATCCTCACCCTTATCGAGTGTTAGAGTTTCATCGGGATAACCAAGGTAAAGAATCGTTGCAGATTTTATCCCATCGCGTAGAGTCAGTGCCTGAGTTCCCTAACTTGCAACAGTTATCAAGGCAGTGGATGGGCGATCGCTCTTTCCCTTTTCTAATTAAGCTACTAACTCACTCTCCATTAAACTTACCATTATCACAAGCAAAAGAATTAGCTCCTGGTTTGCGCGACTTCTGGGCAACTATTGCCGATGGGGATGCGGTGTTAGATTACCCTCATTTTCCCCCAGAAGTGCGGCGCTACATTCAGACATATAGTGCATTACAACCCCATCCAGGCATAGCTACTGCTGAAAATTTGACGATGATTGATAATAACAGCACACTTGTACTGAATAAGAGTTAGAAGTCATTCAATTTTGGATTTTAGATTTTAGATTTTTACAAAGAAAGGCAATCCAAAATCCGGCATTGCACTGTCAGCATACCAAAGGTGCGGCCAAAATCTCAAATTGCCGAATTAGGAGTGAGGAGTTATATCAAGTCCGGTTGAACACATAATTATTAGGGCTGACGCAAGGCAGAAGGGAATAATTAATAACCAACGCCCAATGACAAATGACAAACTCATTACTGATTTTGGCGACAAATTCCAAATGCTGAGGTGTAGGCGTGTAAAAAGGTTCTGCCACCAACAGGGCCGATTTCACCGCCACAGAAAAAGCCACCTATAGGAATATCGTTAAGGTAGCGCTGAAATAATTCAGAATCGAAGTTAGGTTTACCATAGAGTCCTTCACCTCGTCCCAGACAAGAAAACATCAAAGCAGCTACAGCCGAGGGTTCAGATTCTCGTTGATGTTGGTAACTTTGGAGGAGTAATTCGAGGTCTTCAGCAGAGGCTTGGGCATCGCGTAGATGGAATTGCAGCCTTTGACCAGGACGAACGCGATCGCCAATTGCGATCGCCCCTGCATTTGGATCGACTCCAAGAATACCACGTATTAAAAAGTCTCCTTGCTGCAAAGCCAGCTTAAATTCATCCATTGCCACACCAACAAACAGAGAATGCTGTGCTAAAATCCGTTCTTGTTCGCTGAGACTAGCAATCAAATCTCGCAACACCACTAGAGGCACTTGCTCATCTAACTCTAGAATGATATTGCGATCGGCTTTTGTAACTTGCAATGGTTTACCAATCGGTCGGCATCCTTGGGCAACAATCGTTTCTAAAACAATATTGCCAGTCAAAGCTATACCAACAGTGCCCTCACGATACAAGTTTTGCTGTTCCTCACCGTTAGTATCGTTACAAAAAAGGGCAACACGACCACCCATACCTCCACCACTAGCCTGTCCCCCGACGATCGTCGATCCTGGATAAGCAAAATCCAGCCCCTGCAACAAATCATTGATTCCAGAGGCGAAAGAACTAGACAACAAGATGAACTGCGGTGTCGGTGATGGTGGTACACCGATCAAATCAAGCCAAGCATCTGGCGAACTGTCTAAATCAGGTAATTCTTCAGCAACAACATGAAAAACTTGAATCTTCACCCCTGGAAGGTGTGCTAAAGTCAAGCTAATAGCTGGTTCAGCTTCTAATTCTTGGGTTTCTCCGTTAACTGTTGTCCCAATTACACCACCACCACTACAGCCAATTAGCACAGGCACAGAAAGTTTCTCAGCTAACAAGGGTAACAGTCGGGAATACTCACTCGTAAAAGCAGACGAAATGAATACCAGTCCTAAATCCGCAGGTGCTGTTAACGATGAAACAGCTCGTTCCACCACATCTGTAACAGCGGCTTCCAGAGAATGACGGGTTGATAGGGCATTTGCCCACTGCATTTGGTCTGCCATGAATTTTGAGCTTCTTTCTCTATTTTAGGCTAGTAGATTTTGACTTTTTATTTTGGGAAGAATTGCATCTTACAATAATTGATGCCAGCCCTTTGTCTCCTCCATCCCAAGAAGCTAGAGTTGTCATTCCCTAATATAGGCATCTAAATATATTGTATGATTATTTATCTATGCTACTAATTCCACAAAATCTTAAAAAATAAAGATAAATGCATTATAGATAGAGTAGCTTGCTGTATTGGTTATAAATCAATGGCTAAAAAACTAACTTACCATCGGCTAAATGGTTAGAATGGTTATTAATCAAGCGAAAACCTGCCATTTTCTATACTAGTATTAACAACACATAACGAGACTAAAGCAATGACCAACATCCAAGAAACAGCAAAAAGCGACATCCAAGAGCAAATCCAACAAGAAGTGGAACAAGCGCGTACTGTCTGTGATATTAACGGTAGCAACTCACCAGAGTGTGCTGCTGCTTGGGATGCAGTAGAAGAATTACAAGCCGAAGCTTCCCACAAGCGCCAAAGCAAGCCAAAAAATTCTCTAGAACAGTATTGTGATGACAACCCAGATGCCATTGAATGCCGCGTTTACGACGACTAGAAATTGAGGTAACTGGATTTTATGTTGCTTGGTTAGCAAACAACCAGCATTGACTAAAGAAGACGCCCAGAGTAGAGGACGTGGAAACTCACCAATGTCCTCCACTCGCAAGCGTTTTATTTGGAGCTACGGATTTTAGTCGTGGAAACAAAAAATAAATTCCTTATTTGAATCAATAGGCTTCTTCCAAAGGGATAAGTTGCGATTTTCATAAATTAAACAACCAATTAATTGGCACTAGGGGCGTACAGATGTACGCCCCTATAAATTTTTTGTAATACTCGTGACTTCTAGTCATACGAGATTCAATAAACTATTATCAAGAAGAATTCAGGATGAATTGGAGTCCGACTGACTCCTGAATAAAAGGGTTTAATACCCCTGCCTTATTTAGCAGTCTACATTCAGGTAGTGGTATAAAATCGCACTTAATTTATTCATACTCCTGACTTCTTTTTATCTATTGTTTGAGAAAAAATATGGACTATGATATTTGGTTTCGACCTTTCGTCTGGATTGATTACCGACTGGCAGTATTATTCTTGGTAATTATTCCGCTAATTCTGCTGATTTGGGCATTTGTACAAAAAGCAGAAGGCATACAACGCTTATTGGCTATATACTGGCGAGTATCAAGCTTAGTGGCAATCACGGTTTACTTAATGATTGCCCAGTATCCAGTTAGCTTTATCTCTGGGTTAATAGCTCAGATTTTGATCCCGATATCGCTGTGGTTTTGGGTGGATATCAACGATGAAATTGAGTATCAAACCAGTGGTTCTTTGAAATTGATTTTTACCTCTTGGCGCTGGGCGACAACTGTTTATTGTTTTTTGGGCGCACTAGCATTTATACCTTTTTTGGGTTGTGCTTTTTCTGGCAATATGCTGAAGACTCCCTATTGTCGTGTCTGGTTTGAAGCTCCGTTACTATTCAAAGAATATTTTCATGCTAACAGCAAGGCTGAATTTTTAGGTTTTCTTGGCATAACTAGTTTAGTAATTTATGTGCTTTACTTGAGCTATTTTGTTTTAATTAAGCTGGGCAAACAGGGACGTTCAGCCACACCACAATAAGCATCGTTACGCCATCATACCCCTACTCTAAAAAAAATGAATTCCATTGGTAAGCGACTGGAACAATACACCGCTAAACGCACCAAAGAAGTCCTAATTGTAACGGTGGAAATTGCTGATGAGCAAGATACAATTGCTATTTTCAAAGGCTTTTCCAGTTCTTTGATGCGTCCAACGGCATTTGATGCAGATGTACCAGTTCTACCAGATGGGGCAATTATCATCAATATTGACCGAGTAGCCAGTCCTTACAATCCTGAAGCACCTCGTTATATTCAACAAGGAATTTCTTGGGAAGCGATGGAAGCTTTATTATTAGAAGTAGGTGTTTGACTAATTACTAATTCGTAATTCGTTCGTAATTTTGGTGTAATTAAGTAAAATGCCTACTGCTGCTCAAGTAGCAAGTTTGTATCGTATTAGCTATCAACTGACGTATATCATGCTTCAACCCATATACCTCATTTGTGTTGATAATCGGACTCGTAATGTATACATCCTTGCTGGGTATGACGAAGAGATTGAATTCCAAATTTTACCCAACGGAGAGTTGTCTGATGAGCCGAATTAATTACGATTCGATGTCTGATGTTGAATTAAAACAGTATTTTCTCAAGCATCGCGGGGATCAAGCTGCTTTTCAAGCATACTTAGACAGGCTTAATCAGCGTCCGCGTAGGATTGTTGCAAGCCCTGACGATCCCGATTTTGATGAGAAGGTTCAAGCAGCGATTCGCCAAAAGCTAGAAGCCGCAAGAAGCAGTAGTCAGCAGGCTAACACTGCGTTGAAGCCGACTGACCAAGAGTGATCTGTGAGAGCTAAAGAAAGATTATCTACTTTTTGATGAATTACCATGACATTATTACGATTGAACCTGGAAAATGCAGTGAGAAACCCTGTATGCGGGGAATGCGAATCACTGTTTATGATATTTTGGAGTATAGCAATCCTAAATCATTTGTGAAAATTATATATCTCTTTCTTCTTTCTTCCCTTTGCGTTCTTGGCGGTTCGTTTCCTTATCTATATTTTTCACGACTCATTTAGGATTGCTATATTTTGCAGGCGGAATGACTAAAGCAGAAATCCGAGAGGATTTTTCTGAATTAACTTCCGAAGATATCAAAGCGTGTCTAGCTTTTACTGTTGATCGTGAGAAGAAGTTATTTGTGGTGTCCCTGTGAAACTGCCTATAGACGAAAATCTGTTAAACTGTGTGGATTAGAACTAAAAAGTTATAATTTACTCAGGTTACTTATCTTAATGAAGCAAGATGTGGAGTTAATCTACGATGCCTGTAAGAGTAACTCATGATATAGGTACGGTAACTCACCAAGTTGAATTTTTGAAGCAAGTTGTCGTAGTCATGCTTGGGCTAGCATTGACGAAGGCGCTTGAAAGTTTTATTGCAGGACAGTGGTCTACAGGCTTTAAACCGCCTACGCGTTTTCAAGAAACATTTATTTTCGGTTTATTAATATTAAATCTTATTCGTTTTTTTTACGGCAACTGGATGTCTCTTGAGAAAACCTTAGATAACACAATATTTGAGGGTAAAGCATATCTCATAAATTTTGTGATTGTTATAAGCCAGAGTATTGCTTTCACAGTTCTAAGTTTTTATAAACAACTGTATCCTTACTTCTTTATTATTTTTGTTACTGTTTTATTCATTGATGTACTTGGCTTTGGGCTTTTGTTGACGACAGATGATCGTCAAAGACTTCGGCTTCAGATTCGGTGGTTGTTTAACAATCTTTGGGCTGCGGTTGCTCTTTCTTTCATCATTAATTCTGACTTTGCTAGTAAGGAGAGCGTTTTCTGGGCAGCAATTTCGGTGTCTAGCTTAAATACTATCGTTGGTTTTTGGATAAGTTGGCAATTCTACTTACCTGTTAACTCCGCAAACACTAATCAATGATCGTCTTATTGAAAGGTAATATTATGTTAAATAGATGGAATAAAGTGCTGTCAAGCCGCATAAAAAACCCTTGCAGCGGACGGATGGAAATCGCTGGTACTGAGTTCGAGGTTGCTTGCCACCTCTGAAGGAGAACCTTAACCTGAAGGAAGCAAACTACAGTTTAGGTCTAAATTGCCGTCTGAAACTGTCTTCTCTACGAGACGCTGCGCGAACAATTTTGAAGAATTCTTTTGACTTTTGAATTTACAAAATGTCCCGTTCTGGATACACACTTCCCATCTTTGCCTGCGCTGCTGCTATTGCAGCTTTAGACTGGTTGCGCGATCGCCAACCCCTAACTTTAGCATCAGTAGATTTGATTGAACCCGCTCAAATTGCAGAAATTCCCATTGAACAGGTAGCAGGATTATCTGAAAATACAGCTTTAGCAATAACTCGCAGCGATCCTGGTGATAATCTCGATTTGACTAAAGATACACCGATTTGGGCGCTGGTGGAATGGCGCGAACAGGGTGATGATGCAGTAATTATTAAAGGTGGAGAAGGAATTGGTAGACAATTAAATGCCGATCGCAAGCCTGCTATTTATGCTTATGCTCAAAGGCTGTTGCAAGAGAATTTGCAACGGATATTAGCACCAGGGGAAAAAATCACGGTGACGATTATTCTACCTAAAGGGCGATCGCTTGCTGTTCGGACTTCAAATTCTGCCTTTGGTGTGGTTGAAGGACTTTCCCTTTTAGGCACAACTGGTATTTCTCAACCTTTAAGTACACCAGATCAGCTTGCCGTTTTTCGGGCAGAATTACAAAATAAAGCCAGTCGTTTTGAAACTTTAGTATTCTGTATCGGGGAGAATGGCCTAGATTTGGCGCGGAAACTAGGGATTAATCCCGAACAATTAGTCAAAACTGCTAACTGGCTTGGCCCAATGTTAGTAGAAGCTGATGTGCTGGGTGTAAAAGAAATCTTATTATTTGGCTATCACGGTAAGCTGATGAAGCTGGCTGGCGGAATTTTTCATACCCATCATTACTTGGCTGATGGACGGCGGGAAATTTTGTCAGCGCACT
This sequence comes from Nostoc sp. DedQUE05, assembly GCF_034530955.1. Classification (NCBI taxonomy): domain Bacteria; kingdom Bacillati; phylum Cyanobacteriota; class Cyanophyceae; order Nostocales; family Nostocaceae; genus Nostoc; species Nostoc sp. DedQUE05. Next base: position 78,612 of record NZ_JAVRCB010000030.1, read on the forward strand.
GTGCGATCGCAGGTTTAAAATCACCAGATGTCCAAGCTGTATTTAATAGTGCTACTGCTGAAGCAGCACTAACATACTTAAAATCCCTAGATGCTGCAACTAGTAGTAATTGGGTAAATAAAGTTTACAGTGCGATCGCCGAAACTATCGATGTTCGTGCCCAAGAATACATTCAAAGCCATAGCGAAAGCGGCAAAAAAGTAACAGTCTGTGGCTCTATTCTCTTCGATCGCGATCGCAAAATTATCGTGAAGAGTAAAACTGCTGGTCTGTTGATGGGAAAATTATGTTAATTTATTATGAATAATCGTAAACAATCCAAAAAAATAATCCTTTAAGTAACCACTCTAGGGTAGATTTATCGTTTTAATACCATCTCCAACTCCGGGGTTTGACAAATGCACGTAAACTAGCGTTTGTCAAGGCTTTTTATACCATTATCAGCCTATCCAGGCTGGATAATAGCATCACCATAAACCACAAAGCATCTATTTATCCTTAACAGATATAACACTCCCGTCATGAATACAGCGGTGACTCTACCAACAGAACAAGCGCCCCAAACATTGGAAACTTTTGGGCGGCTCGATCGCCAATTGATTGTAATTTTGGATTTTGGCTCTCAATATTCTGAGTTGATTGCCCGTCGCATCCGCGAAACTCAAGTATACTCGGAAGTCTTATCCTATCGCACTACTTCTGAACATTTGCGCCAACTTAATCCCAAGGGAATAATTCTCTCAGGTGGGCCAAGTTCAGTTTATGGTGATAACGCTCCCCATTGTGACCCAGAAATTTGGAATTTGGGAATACCCATTTTGGGTGTTTGCTATGGGATGCAGTTGATGGTAAATCAACTTGGTGGGGAAGTGGCAAAGGCCGATCGAGGTGAATACGGCAAAGCCTCATTATATATTGACGATCCCACAGATTTGCTTACTAATGTTGAAGATGGCACTACCATGTGGATGAGTCATGGAGACTCAGTTATCCAAATGCCATCAGGGTTTGAATTGTTAGCACATACAGAAAATACTCCCTGCGCTGCGATCGCCGACCACGAAAAGAAACTTTACGGCGTTCAGTTCCATCCAGAGGTGGTGCATTCTGTTGGTGGCATAGCATTAATCCGTAATTTTGTCTACCATATCTGCGATTGCGAACCAACTTGGACAACAGCGGCTTTTGTTGAAGAAGCAATTCGAGAAATTCGCGCCAGAGTTGGTGAAAAGCGGGTGCTGTTGGCGCTGTCTGGTGGAGTGGATTCTTCTACCCTGGCTTTCTTGCTATACAAAGCGATTGGCGAGCAACTGACTTGCGTGTTTATCGATCAAGGCTTTATGCGAAAATATGAGCCAGAGCGATTGGTAAAGCTGTTTCGAGAGCAGTTTCACATTCCTGTTGAATATGTTAATGCCCGCGATCGCTTTTTGGCTAAAGTTGCCGGAATTACAGATCCTGAAGAAAAACGCCGCCGCATCGGACACGAATTTATCAGTGTATTTGAGGAAACATCCAAGCGCCTCGGTCACTTTGACTATCTAGCTCAAGGAACTCTTTATCCAGATGTGATTGAATCTGCGGACACCAACGTCGATCCCCAAACTGGTGAGCGGGTAGCGGTGAAAATTAAGAGTCATCACAATGTTGGCGGTTTGCCCAAAGACCTAAGATTTAAATTGGTCGAACCACTGCGGAAACTATTTAAAGATGAAGTCCGTAAACTTGGGCGTTCCATTGGTTTACCAGAAGAAATTGTTCAACGGCAACCTTTTCCTGGGCCTGGTTTAGCAATTCGGATTCTGGGGGAAGTTACATCTGAGCGGTTAAATATTTTGCGCGATGCTGATTTGATTGTGCGGCAAGAAATTAACCAACGCGGTATGTATCATGATTTCTGGCAAGCATTTGCTGTATTGCTACCAATTCGTAGTGTTGGCGTTATGGGGGATCAACGTACTTACGCTTACCCCATTGTTTTGCGGATTGTTACCAGTGAAGATGGCATGACTGCTGATTGGGCAAGAGTGCCTTATGATGTCCTGGAAGTGATTTCTACTCGAATTGTGAATGAGGTAAAAGGGGTGAATCGCGTGGTTTATGACATCACCTCTAAGCCACCTGGAACCATTGAATGGGAGTAATCAAGCTTTGAGTTGGTCTTTAAAGATGCGAGAAATTGCGTCTCTACATCTAGGTTTTAAGCTGATTTGAACTGTATTGATTTAAAAATGACAATGCCGACCTGACTAGTTTTAAGATTCGGCATTGTCTATTTATTTGATTTTTTTCAAGCTCCATCAAAATCCAAACCTAATACTTTTCGTGTAAGGGGAAAAATAGAAAGGGAAAGGGTTTGAATTTACTTTTCCCCAGACCAAAAAAGAGATTATTGGGTTTATCCGAAAAGTATTGAATCCAAACCTGTTAGTAATAAAGCAGTCAGTAGTTAGCAAGATTATTTTTAAACTTTAACGAATTGTTAAAGTTAATTTTTTAATGTAAAGAAATTTAAACAATAACATAATTTTATCCAGTAAATAATTATAAATACCAGTGAATAATTAAACATCAATTGGATGGTGACTAGACAAATTTAGTTATATTCTAGGAAAATAGGCGCGATCGCAGTAAAATTACCAATGGTGTGGCGATCGAGATAAAAAATAAGTAGCTTATTGGAAATACATTTCATTCGATCAACATTAATGGAGATGTTATGGAACCTGCCCTTCCCCTTGCTGGCTTAAACATCCTCGTAGTTGATGATGATGATGATAGCCGCTTTTACATTACTACTGTGTTGGAAGCTGATGGAGCCACGATTATGGCAGTTGCATCGGCAGCGGTAGCATTGAAAGTATTACCTGAGTTGCAACCAGATGTCTTGATTTGTGATATCGCAATGCCTGATGAAGATGGCTACACTCTTATCCGCAAGATCCGGGCACTAAAGCCTGATATTTATGGAAAACTTCCAGCGATCGCTTTAACTGCTTATGGTGATAGCGAGTATCGTAGCCGTGCTATAGAAGCGGGTTTTCAGACTCATGTGCCTAAACCAGTCGATCCCGGAGAATTAGTTGCGCTCGTCGCAGATTTGGTTGCTTCTTATAAGAATTAACACAAAAATGCAGTCATTTGTCGGTTTTTATTTGTTATTTGCCTTATCTGCCTCATGTTCCTCATCTAAAAGTGAATTGGTTATTTAAGAGTTATAAGTTTGTTTGAGTGTAAACCCGATCGTACTTAGATGGAAATTTTCTCATTTACACATTAACTAAAATTTACCTTTGATTAAAAATAAATAAACAATTATCTATTTAAGTCTGTTAGTTTATTTATCTGTATACTCTCTCATTTTTCTATCTGCTCGATTTGAAACGATGTTATGTTTGACAAAGATTCTAGACTAAAAATGAGTTTTCTTTTTCTTTGTTTATGAGCGACCGCTACTTATAAGGTTTGCGAGCATTATAAAAACCATCAGTAGTCTGTATTTCCTCTAAATAACCGATCGGCTTAATGAGTGTTATTTACTGCCTGATAAAGATAAGGAAGCTCATAGTTTTTTCAGAAAATTGTTAAAATTTGAGGAGCGAAATCTGACAGTTTCCCCATGTGATACCAAATAGGCACTATCTTTACTGCGGCCACGCTTGCAACGCTGTCTCCACAACTCGTAGGAGTTCCGTTCGGGTAGCTCCGGTTGCCGCCAGAACTGATATTCCACAATTGACTGTCACGACAAAGCGGGCGAGAGCCGCTGGATCGGAATCAGCCGACAAGTCCCCCTCCAAAATCGCCTGCTCGAAACGCTTACGCACAGAAGCTTCACTCGATTCTCGGCGTGCAGACAATTCCTGCTGGATCGGGTCAGCTGGATCTCCGCATGAAAGCGTGCCATGAACCCAGAGACATCCGGGTGGATTATGCGGATCGGTTCCTAAGTCAACGACCCCGTGCATCATCTTCTCGGCGACCTGGCGCGCAGTTGGCTCTTTGAGAGCCTCACGAAGATAAGCTGATGGCCCGTCGGCATAGCGAGCCAGCACTTTGCGAAATAGAGATTCTTTGTTCCCAAAGGCGGCGTAAAGGCTAGGACGATTAATGCCCATAGCCTCGGTCAGATCAGAGAGGGATGTGCCTAGATAACCCTTGCGCCAGAACACATACATTGCACGATTGAGCGCTTCATCGGTATCGAACTCGCGGGGTCGGCCTATGGCCGCAGTGGTTTTTTCCTGTTTCATACTCATCAGTATAATAATTTCTTGACAGGCTTACCCCCATGCTTTATATCTATACCAGACGATACAAAAGTTTAACGACAAAAGAATACTATGAGCAACAAAAAACTTACTGGAAAGGTGGCATTGGTAACAGGTGGCTCACGCGGTTTGGGGGCAGCGATCGCTAAACGTCTAGCACAAGATGGGGCAGCTGTTGCCCTCACTTACACTAGCTCGCCGCAAAAAGCCGATGAGGTGGTGCAAGCGATCGAAACAGCAGGTGGGCAAGCTTTGGCTATTCGCGCCGACAGTGCCAACGCTGAAGCGGTGAAAAATGCTGTCACCGAGACTGTAAAAGCTTTTGGTCGTCTCGATATCCTCGTAAACAATGCGGGGATCGCCACTTTGGCTACTATCGATGAGTTCTCATTAGATGATTTTGACCGAATCATCGCGGTTAATATTAAGGGCGTGTTTGTGGCAACTCAAGAGGCTGTCCGCCATATTGGCGAGGGCGGACGGATTATTATGATTGGCAGCGTCAACAGTGACATCATGCCATTTGCTGGTGGTTCCGTCTATGCTTTGACCAAGGGTGCGATCGCAAGTTTTACGCGCGGTCTGGCCCGCGATCTCGGCCCTCGTGGCATTACAGTAAATAATATCCAACCCGGCCCGGTGGATACTGACATGAACCCAGCGGAGGGTTCCTTTGCCGACACTATGAGAAGTATGACTGCCCTCCAGCGCTATGGTCGGAGTGAAGAAGTAGCCGACATGGTTTCCTATCTTGCCAGTGCAGAAGCCGGTTTCGTTACTGGTGCGAGCCTGAACATTGATGGTGGCTTCACAGCCTGATTCGGCGGTAACAAAACGACTAAGTAATACTGTGATTGCAAGCCAATGAAAGCCTGTTACGTAGTAAGCACTTCATCCTAACAAAGACGATGCGCGAACGGGTTCGTTAGTCGCTCATAGGGGAAACCCCCTTGGCGCTAGCCTCTCCCTTTGGGAGAAGACCGCGCTAACTTACTACAAACTTATTTACCCAGGACAGAATACTTGTCTTGACAGACTAACGAATTACCCGCAACGGTAATAATGGTCTTTGAAAAAGACATCAGGAACTCTCAGAGTGGGATTCAAACCCCTTATTCCGGTAATATAAGTACTTATCAAGAAGTTTTAATAATAAAAAATATGTCTTCAATTCCTCTAACATTGAATTTGATTGAGGGTTCAGTCTCTTTCAGTTTTTCACCCCAAGCAGCACGAGAATTAAAGGCAGCAACGGATCAACTGATGGAACGCCTAAAAGCGATCGCCGCTAAACCCACTCCTGGCGGTGGTAGAGTCACTCCCCAGCCTCCCCTGGAATATCGTTATACGGGTGAAGTATTTTTAGAAGTTTTTTGTAATCCTAATATCTGGCCAACACCTTTCGCAGCCAAGGTTTTGCTGACTGTCCGCAATGTCAACATTCGCTTGACTACTGAGGCTGAACTTACTCGCATCATTGAAGACATTAATCAATATTTAGAGCAAGTAGGATAATAGTTCATCCAATTTTTCTGTTCTTTTCGAGATTTTTTCAGAAAAAATACTATAAAAATTTTGGATTTTGTGAAAGTTGAGCCAGTTGCTGGCGAAGTTCCCTTTGTTGTCGCAACTGGTGTCGGTTAGCCCGACTTAGCAAACTTTTCTAGACGGATTTTGGTTTTGAACAGCAAGCAGCTTATCACTTACTTGAGGGAAGCGATGCCATAAATTGCGAGTCAAAAGTGAAGTTCCTACACTTCTATCGGATCGATGTAGGAACTTCACAGAATTTACATACTAAACTCAAGCCGTGACACCAAATGTACAGAACAAATGGTTTTGATGCCTTCTTTAACTTGAAAAGTTGTATAAATTCAGACTCCAATGCTTCTGTATTAATCAATAACGCAAGATTCTATATAGAGTAATGCTCATCAAAAAACTAGAGATTATTCCCCTAGATTGAGGGTTGAATCGTTGATGGTGAAATCCACACATCAAAAACAAACTCCCAATCCCAAACCTAACATCAAACATTGATTAGTCGTTGTCCCACTGTTCGCGACCAATTAGGTCGCCAATGCGATCGCGTAACAAAAAGTCACATTTCTCTAATTCACATTCAACGCAAACCCACTCTCTAGCTGGAATGTATTGGCAGAGGCTGTATATTGGCTGTTGTCGGCTAACCATTCCCTTTTGCACCAGTCGGCGTGCTTCGTCTTGAATCACATCTAGAGAGTAGTAATTGATAGAAGGCACCGTATTCACACTCATGGTTTTTACTCACAAATTAACACTTACGATAGTGTTCCCGTTAAAAATTAGGAACAAACATTACAGAAATTAGACTTGTGGCTAAGATTTTGTAGTTTGCTATACGGAACTATTTTTATTTTGACGCTACATCTCCTGAAATTATCTCAAGAAATGTTAAGAAAGTCAACGAATCCTGACATTTGTCGAAAATCCGCTTTACAAAAAAAATTCCCAGTAGTTAACTTAACCTGCTTATGTAACTGTATGACTTTGATGCCACAAGTCTGAAAGTCTTGCCATTACTGTATTTAGGCAAGATTTGGTGGGTGGGAAGGGTTTATATCGCCATCGCTTACATATCAAATAATCACCTTAAAAGCTGGATCTATAACTGCGGGTATTGATCTAAGGTAAACAACACAATAATATTTGTCAGTTGATGAGGTATAAACTGTTACAAAATATAACGGATGAAGTATACTACGAAGCCTTTAACCATAGCATCTGTTAACAATTTATTAAGTAAGCCTGTAATTTCTTAGTTAATTTCAGCACTAAGACCATCCCATTTTCTTTTGAAAAACATCTGTAAAAGGGTCAGGGTCGAGTAATACTCTAATTCGTAATCAGGATACACATAAACAGGAGTCAGAATTTCAGAATTAGTGAATATTCCACCCATCAAGGAAGAGAGTTTTAGCAAGGAAGAATGTTTAAACCTTGTTTTGCCTAAAAGAAGAGAAGTGTCTTGCTGAATTAGGTTATGTTCACATTAAAACAGACGCGATCTAGTCACGTCTGTAAACTGTTTGGCGGATTTGCTGAGATTAATTGTTCTGAAGTTACATTGTTGTTTTAGTTACTTATTCGGAGAATTCTTCATCATTTTGAACAGTGCTGTCTTCTACTGCTTCCAGATTTTCTGGCGGGCGATCGTGGTTAAGTTGATTTAGTAGTGCTAATACTTTATTACCGCGTTCTATAGAGCGATCTTCAAGAAATATCACCTCTGGTGTACGACGTAGCCGTACTCGCGCCCCCAGTTCGCTGCGGACATAACCTGTAGCCGACTTTAAGCCTGCCATTGTTTCTACCTTAGCTTCATCTGTACCATAGATGCTGACGTAGATTTTGGCGTGTTGCAGGTCGCCGGAAACATCAACATCAGTCACACTGACCATTCCGGTACCAACACGGTCATCCTTAATTCCGTTAAGCAGCATTTGGCTAACTTCCCGTTTGATCAGTTCAGCAACGCGGGAAACCCGACGATTTGTAGCCATAAAAATTTCGCCTCATCACAGAGGTTGTACGACAAAATATAGATACAGAATAGACAGTACTTAGCGGGAGCAACGCCAAAAGCAACCGTCTGTGGGGCACAGCCCCGATATAACGCTAGTCTAGATTGGACTCAAGCCCAGCATTGCCCGTAGAGTGAAAGTAAGGAAGACTAGGCTGCTCACAAATAAACCCAAGATAGCGATCGAGGTGATAGGGCGTTTCAACAATGGCACTAATGGCGCAAAGGTGTTCAAAAACAAGCCTAAGACGATCGTAATTAAGTACCGGGGGTAGCGAAAAACGTTATCCCAAAATCCGTCAAACATCTGAATTTAAACTGCCTTGTTATATACTTACGTTTGTTTTGATATGCTTTATCTACTCAATTGTAATATATGCGGCTGGAAAATTAGCCAGTTAATCTAAAATTTGGCTTGTCGGTTATATTGGCTTTATTTAGTCATAATTATTTTCAGTTAAATTGTAAGTAAATGGTTATTCAAGCCTCGAAGGAGACTAGCCCGCGTCCATTTTTGAAGTGGGCAGGGGGTAAAAGTCGGTTGATACAGCAATATATTCCTTATTTTCCCAAGAGTTATAAAAATTACTATGAGCCATTTTTAGGTGGTGGTGCTGTTTTTTTCTATCTCCAACCAAGTGCAGCCATTTTAACTGATATTAATGCCGAGTTAATTAACACTTATTGTTGTGTTAGAGACTGTGTAGAAGAATTAATTTCTCTATTAAAACAGCATAAAATCCAACATAATAAAGATTATTATTATAGTGTCAGAAACAACTCTAGTGGTACTGATATAGAAAAAGCGGCTCGTCTAATTTATCTTAATAAGACTTGTTTTAATGGTCTTTATCGAGTCAACTCACAGGGAAAATTCAATGTGCCATTAGGCAGATATGACAATCCCAATATTTGTGCTGAGGTTTTACTAAAAGCTGCTTCCGAAGCACTTTTCCATGCAGAAATTAAACAAGCAGATTTTACAGAAGTTCTAAATCATGCGACTAGCAGTGATGACTTTGTATTTTTTGATCCGCCCTACCATCCTATCAGTGATACTAGCTATTTCACTGCTTATAGTCAAAATTCTTTTAGTCAAAAAGACCAAGAACTTTTAAGAGATACTTGTGCAGAGTTAGCAAGTCGTGGTGTCAAAGTTATGGTATGCAATTCTGATAGTGAATTTATTCAAAAAATTTATACTGATATCAATTTTGAAACTTACCAAATTAAAGCAGCGCGTTCAATTAACTCAAAAATAAAAAAGAGAGGTGTTATTAACGAACTATTAATTACATCTTCTAAAGATTTTTATTTGCCCAAGCAATGAATCTATCTAAGCTATAAACTGCTAATAAATTATGGTTATCATTAACTCTTGCTTTCAGCCATTGGCTTGCGCCTTCTCGCATACCTTCACCGCCTAAAATTACGATAGTTGGTGCTGGGTAATAGTGCTGAATATTCATGTTCAAGTAAGGAAATTTTTCATCAACCGAACCAGGACTTTCTTGCCATTTACACTCGAAAATTAAACCAGACGGCATTGCAGATGAGCCGACAACATAAAAATCAACCTTCAGATAAGTATGATAAATTCCAGTTCCAATATAGACTTCTTTTCCATAACGTTTTGGCAATAAAGTAGCATTTAGTATAAATTCTTTTTGGACATAGTTCCCTACTTGGAAATAATTATGCCCATACAAGATTGCTTCTACATTTGCTTCTAAAATATTTCCAGACTTATTTGCCCGTCCGCCTTGAGTCAGAGCCATCTTCAATTCCTCTGCCAAAAGTCCTGCTTATTATAGGATTTCACAGAAGTAGTAAAAAAGGTTCAGTTGCTTAATATGAATTTTTGATTTTGGCTAAACGTAGTTGGATTAATGGGTGAAAAATCGAAAAATATTGGTATTTTTGTACTAAATAAATACAAATGTATTAATAATTTGGATGAGGGAGGAGTTAGTAATTTAGATAAATTCAGATAAGAGTTATTTGTGGAAGATTGCGGCGAATTGAGGGGTGAAATTTAAACGCATAGGCGCTTCTCTACGAGACGCTACGCGAACGCTTTCCCGAAGGGTAGGGACGCAGAGGGAAGCGCAGAGGCACACAAAGAATTCGCTACGAATTAATGAAATTTTGTATTTAGTGTATAAGCTAAATTCGCGCTCTTCTTCCCAGTCATAAGCTTCGATAATGTTTTTTAGTTATTTCACCTTAGCTTCAACCTGTTTGTGCTTCAGTATGACCGTTGCGGATAGACCATGCGATTTCTAAAAGTTGAGTCCAGCGCTTTTGTAGCTGTTTGGGGGTGCATTTGATGGTTTTAGCGATCGCAATGTCGTTTTCCCGTGCAGTTTTTAACTCTAATATTTGCTGTTGCTGTTCTGTGAGTTGATTCATAAAAATTTCCCACTGCTGGGAAGATAAACCCAACTTTTGCTCTAAACCCGCACCTAACCATTGATGTACCAATTGCCAGTGGTGTTGTTTGGCAAACTTTTCTACGTGGTATTTAAAGCGCTGTTGGAGATAATCGCGCTGACGGCTGGTTAAACCAAGAATTTGGTCGATTTCTGGGGCTGAAAGGTCTTGAAGTTTCAAGCTGAGGTAGTTCATACAATCAGATTGACCTTGAGACTCCAGGTATTTCATCAATTCAGTGATGACGCGATCGCGTTCTGATTCTTCAGATGGATCGAAATTAGTTTGGGCTATCATTTGCGATCGCAACTGCTGCACCGCCGAGTTACGCTGGTAAGATTCTGCTTCTTCACCCTTAGCAGACTCTACCGCCATTTCAATATCCACGGTGGTTTCTTGGGGCTGACGACGAGCAAAACCTTGGGCCCGCAAGATAATCAATTGCTGATTTGCACCACCAGGTAAATTGATCCGGCGTTTGGCATACTGTTCTGTAAAAGCCATGTATTCAGCTAATTGCAGCTGAGTACGCGGCGTGTGATTCTCTGGTAGTTCATTTTCTCTACGGAAAGCTTTGATTGCTTCGATATAAAATGCTTGTAAAAAATCTTCAATCAGGCTGTAACGAGCATCAAAGCCCAACTCCGAACCAGATATAGTTACATGACGGTAAACCATAGCACCCAAATTGCTATGTAATTCCACCCGCCCTTGTTTAGAACCTAGTTGGTAGTAACGTAAGCATTTTTGCATCCGATGCCTTCCCAACGTCATCTGCCAAGACTTGATTTCCCCAGATGTTTGAATGCGGGAGCTTTTATCGCAAATGCGTTCTACTTCTACGGCTATGCGCTTTGCTAAAGCTTCTACACACTTGGGTGTTGCTTTCACTTGCGCTTGCATTTCCTCAGACAGCAATTGAATCAAGCGATCGCTGCTGCTATCTGAAAATTCTTCATTTGAAACGTGGTTCTCAAAAATGGGTGTAGAGTTTGGTAGATTGACGACGTTAGCTTTCATGACTTTTCCAGTAGTATTGCACCGTAATTACAACGCAGACACAGCAATCAAGACCGTCCAAGGCTTGTGAATCTTTAGGCATTCATCCATCAAGACTTGCCGTATATAATGCTCACATCTAAAGCTCATATATCAAAACTATAGGAAATACGAAAGAGTTACAGTTCTGGCAATGTGTCGGTTTTGTTCACAAGCCACCATCTCAACGCTGGCACACGAGTACCCGCCATTTTTTGAAAGTTGTCAAATACCTTACTGTGGCAAGTTTTGCCACCATCCTCTTATATCCACTGCCTCACCGAACAGCCCATCCTAAACATCGCTTTTAAATATGACAATTTGAAAACTGGAGTTATTTTTATCACAATTTCCGAAACAAAGAGGTGCGCCTGTGAAGTGGAATTCTTATACCCATGCTGCTGCTGCTTCCCAACCTAAACCCCTCCGTATAATTGCTGCTTCGTCTCCGGTCATATCTAGGATGGTAGATACTTCAAATGTAGGTTCCTCGCCAGTGTCTACAATTATGTCTACCAACTTATCCAAACGATCGAATAGCTCTACCCGCGACTGAATCGTTTCAGGATCTATCCGAATCATGCCATTATCTGCTTCATCTGGTGGCAGATGTGCTGAAGTTGAAATAATCGGATTGCCCAAGGCTGCCAGCAACTCCAAACACACAGTATGGTTTGGTACTCTAATTCCAGTAGTTTTCCGCTTGGGGCTTTGCACCAATCGCGGTACTAGCTTCGTAGCTGGGAGCAAAAACGTGTATGGCCCTGGAATCAGGCGTTTCATAATCCGATAGGCTGTGTCACTTACGAAGGCATAAGTTGCCACATTTGAAAGCGAGGGACATAAAAATGTCAATGGTTTATCGTTTGCTAGCTGTTTAATTTGCCGCACTCGTTCTACCGCCGACTTGGCATTCAAATCACAACCGATCGCATAGACTGTATCAGTAGGGTAAAGCATGACTGCGCCACTAGAGAGCGCCGACTTTATTTCCTCTATTCGGCGAATTTGAGGATTATCCGGATGAACTGGGAAAATTTTTGCCATAGGACGGGGATTGGGGATTGGGGATTGGGGATTGGGGACTGGGGACTGGGGACTGGGGATTGGGGAGAATAAAAAATTATTCTTGACTAATGACTAATGACTAATGACCAATGACCAATGACTAATAACTAATGACTATGAATAAAATCGCTTATCTTCAATGTCCGACAGGAATTTCTGGTGATATGTGCCTGGGTGCTTTGGTCAGTTTGGGTGTTCCTGTGGAGTATTTAATTGAAAAACTTAATGGGTTGGGTATTGAACAGGAATATCAGTTAAGGGCGGAACTTGTCCAACGGAATGGTCAACAGGCGACTAAAGTCCATGTGGATTTAGTACACGATCGCCATCACCACCATCACCACGACCACGAACACAGTCACCATCACACACGCCACTTGCCAGAAATAGAGCAGATGATTCTCAAAGCTCAGTTGCCATCAAGGGCAGAAGCTTGGAGTTTGGCGGTATTTCGGCAGCTAGCGGTGGCAGAAGGGGCGGTGCATGGCATTTCACCTGAAAAAGTTCATTTTCATGAGGTTGGTGCTATAGATGCGATCGTAGATATTGTGGGTACTTGCCTGGGGTTGGATTGGTTGGGGATTGCGAGCAACGATCGAGGATTGCCCTTACTTTACTGCTCGGCGTTTCCGACTGGTGGCGGCACTGTTCGGGCTGCACACGGTCAGATGGCAGTACCAGTACCAGCGGTATTAAAGCTGTGGGAAATGCGGGGTTGTCCAGTTTATAGTAATGGCATTGACAGAGAATTAGTAACACCAACAGGAGCCGCGATCGCCACTACTTTGGCAAGAGATTTTGGTTCACCACCTGCGATCGCTATCAAGCAGATAGGATTGGGAGCAGGAACCATCAATTTACCCATTCCCAATATTTTACGCCTCTGGTTGGGTGAAAGCGCAAGTTTGCAGTCAAATTTCAGTGATTCTGAAGAAACTAGCTCAAATTTGGAAACCATCTCGGTATTAGAAACCCAAATTGATGATTTGAATCCACAAGCGATTGGCTATGCGTTTGAGGCATTGTTTGCTGCTGGTGCGCTGGATGTTTTTACTCAAGTGATCGGTATGAAAAAGTCGCGTCTGGGAATTTTGCTAACTGTGATTTGTCATCCAGAAAATTTACTCAGTTGTGAAGCTGTCATCTTCCGCGAAACTACAACTTTAGGCATTCGGCGCACAACTCAGCAACGCGCTATTTTACAACGAGAAATTCAACAAGTGGAAACGGAATACGGCAAGGTGCGTGTCAAAGTAGCATGGAAAGGGCGATCGCCAGAAAAAGTTATTGCAAATGTGCAGCCAGAATATGAAGATTGTGCAGACTTAGCCCGAAAACATAATATTCCCTGGCGCGAAATTCAGCGTTTGGCTCTACAGCGTTGGTATTTAGTCAATCCCTGATCCAATTCCTCATTCCTCATTCCTCGTTCCCAGTCTCCGACTGGGAACGAGGAATTTGACTAAGTTAGAGTTTTTAGCAAATATTGTGTCAATGTAAACGCATCTACACCCAATTCGCTACGCTCTTGGGCTGCTAAAATACCTGCTTGGGAATGCCACCATGCAGCAGTTGCGACAATATCTTCTATGGGAATCTGCTTCATTGCTGTTTGCGCCAACAATCCACCCAGTAGTCCAGTTAACACGTCACCGCTACCGCCACGGGCCAAGGCGGGTGTGCTTTCAGGAACAATCCAAACAGCACCTTGAGGCTTGGCGATCGCAGTTCTTGCCCCTTTTAACAATACTATCGCCCCACTTTCGGCGGCAGCTTCCTGTACTGCTTTCACTTTGTCATGTTTGGCATCGGCGACATCAGGAAACAATCGTTCAAATTCGCCAGTGTGGGGTGTAAGTACGGTTACTGCTTGGCGTTTTTTTAATGTGGCGATCGCTCCCATTTGTGCCAAGATATTTAAACCATCGGCATCGAGAAGCAAAGGGCGATCGCTGTCGATCGCTTCTTGGACAATGGGAGTAGCATCTCGTGTTAAACCGGGGCCACAAGCGATCACATTAAAGGAACTCAGATCGGTGTTTTGTGGTAATTGTAGGTGGGCGATCGCTCCACTTTCCGTTTCTGGACAACCGACAATTAGTGCTTCTGGCAAGTGTGACACCAAAAGAGATTTCAAGGATTCGGGTACGGCAATCGAAAGCATCCCGACACCACTAGCCCTAGCACCCAAACCAGTTAAAATCGCCCCACCGGCATAGCGCCGCGAACCGCAAATTAGCAGTAAATGTCCTTCTTTATATTTGTGAGTAACTGCTGGACGGGGTAAAGGTAAAGTAGCAAGTGCCTTTGCTCGTGTAATACGTTTAATTTTAGGTGCATCTTTGAGAACAGCTTCCACATCAGCTAAAGGAATATCAAAATCGATTAACTCAGCTTTACCGAGATATTCCAACGCCCGATCTTGGAAGAAAGCGAGTTTCCATAAACCTAAGCAAAATGTGTGAGTGGCGCGAATGGCAGTTCCCAATACAACGCCAGTGTCGGTGTGTAAACCTGAAGGTAAATCGATACTATAAATCGGTATAGATAATTCATTTAACTGATTAATTGCAGAGGCAATGTGATCGGTCAGGTTTCTTTCTAAACCAAATCCAAACAAGCCATCAATCAACAAATCAGAATCTGGCAGTTGCTCAATTGTTTGATAAATTGGAATGCCCAAACTCTGGGCATATTGCAAGTGCTGCGAAGTTAATTCTTTAAGCTTAGAAAAAGGAGAATAAATCCAAACTTTATACCCACGAAAGTATAATTCACGAGCTACGACTAAAGCATCGCCACCATTATGACCGGGGCCGACAAGAATTCCCACACGAGATCCCCTTAACAAAGGGGTGTTTGCAGGAATCTCTGGAATGCGACGAGCAATTAATCCCGCTACCTTTTCCATCAAAGCAACTACAGGCATTCCCGCTGCAAAGATCCGCTTTTCAATATCGCGCATCTGCCCAGCAGTCACTACCACTTGCGAAATTTGTTCTTGCCTATCTTGCATTAGTCCTGAGTGGTGAGTTATGAGTTTCAGGGTAACTGAAAGTTTAGCAAAATTGACTCATATTCCACTCAAAAAAGTTACAAACCGATTTCCACATCTTCAAGGATGCCAAGTGCGTCGGGGATGAGGACAGCTGCGGAGTAGTAGGCTGTAACGAGGTAGGAGATAATGGCCTTTTCGCTGATGCCCATAAATCGGACAGACAAACTGGGTTGGTATTCATCCGGGATACCAGTTTGATGTAAGCCAATCACGCCCTGATCTTTCTCACCAGTGCGGAGTATAAGGATAGAACTGGTTTGATTCTTAGTAATCGGGATCTTGTTACAGGGTAGAATCGGTACATTGCGCCACGTGATTATTTTGCTCCCGTCCATGTCGATGGTGTCTGGATAGATGCCTCGACGGTTGCACTGGCGACCGAAGGCTGCAATAGTGCGGGGATGAGCCAAGAAGAACCTCGGCTTCCGCCGACGGGTGACTAATTCATCCAGGTCATCGGGAGTGGGGGGACCGCTGCGAGTGTAGATGCGCTGTTTGAGGTCGGCGTTGTGCAACAATCCAAATTCGCGGTTGTTGATCAACTCGTATTCTTGACGTTCCCGCAATGCCTCAATCGTCAGCCGCAATTGTTCTTCCGTCTGGTTGTATGGTTGATTGTACAGATCCGCAACGCGAGTACTGACTCGCAACACAGTCTGAGCAATGCTTAACTGATATTCGCGGGGTGAGAGTTCGTAGTCAACAAATGTTCCTGGTAACGTCGTCTCTTGACTATGACCAGTTGACAACGCGATCGCAGCTTCCCCATACTTGTTTTGTGGAAGTTCTGCGCGAGTCCGAAATTGCTCAACCTGAGCCTGTAACGCCTGCGACTGGTTAAGCTGTTCTCGAAATGCCTGTTGTGGTAGCGCCAATACTGTGCATTGGGTCACAGCTTTGACCGTAAACTTCCAATTGCTTTCTGACACCAACAGATCGCCAAAATAATCACCGTCAGCTAGCATATCCAACAGAGGCTGCTCGTCATACTTGCCAATACCAATCTTGTTTACCTTGCCATGTGCGATCAAGAAAAGCTGATTGGCTGGTTGACCTGACTGGACAATGATATCACCAGGCGCGAACTCCTGCTGAACAAACCGACTTGCCAACGCCCTCAGCACCTCGGTGTCGTCAAATCCTCGCAGCAAGGGCAACTCACCAAGTTCCTGGGGAATCACCTGCACTTCGGCTCCGGTGTTAGAGAAACTTAACCGTCCATCACCCACCGTATAGGTCAACCGACGGTTAACTCGATAAGTCCCACCCTTCGTTTGCACCCACGGCAACATCTTCAACAACCATCGTGAGGTAATTTCCTGCGTTTGCGGTGCAGATTTGGTGGTCGTGGACAAATTACGCGCAGCATCTTTACTCAAACTCAGTTGAGGTTGTCCACTCTCAACATTTAAATTTGATTCAATAAAATCCGTCATCAACCGATCCTCTTAGTTATTAATAAAAGTGCCATTCAGTGCTGAGTGCTGAGTTCCAAGTGCTGAGTTAAAAGACCGCCTACTTTCTTGCGGAGTATCAACAGTAGACCTGCCTTAAAAATAGAGGCTGAAACAACGCAGAATCATTCCCAGATTATTTTCATTGTTCCTTGTGAGCGCAGCTCATGGAGTCTCTTGCAAAAGTTCCTAACACCCCACCCCCAACCCCTCCCCGTTTGCGGGGAGGGGAGACAAAGCGTAGCTTTGGCGGGGTGGGGTTCTTTCTTATTTTTGATTTATGCAAGAGGTCTAGTCAGCGCTAATTTTACTCACTCAGCACCAGCACTCAACACTCAGCACTCAACACTCAGCACTCCTGATATTTAGCGCCCGATTTCAACATCTTCGAGGATACCAAGTGCGTCAGGAGTGAGGACGGCTGCGGAGTAGTAGGCGGTGACGAGGTAGGAAATGATTGCCTTTTCGCTGATGCCCATAAATCGAACAGACAAGCTGGGTTGGTATTCATCGGGGATACCAGTTTGATGTAAGCCGATTACCCCTTGTTTTTCTACACCAGTGCGGAGTAAAAGGATAGAACTGGTGCGGTTATTAGTGATGGGGATCTTGCTGGAAGGAAAGATGGGTACGCCGCGCCAAGATGTGACCTGAACGCCATTCACATCTACGCTTTGTGGATAGAGACCCAGGCGGTTGGCCTCACGACCGAAGGCAGCGATCGTGCGGGGGTGAGCCAGGAAGAATCCCGGCTCCTTCCATACTGTCGCCAACAGTTCGTCAAGGTCATCGGGAGTAGGTGCGCCGCTACTGCTGTAGATACGTTGTTTGAGGTCGGCGTTGTGCAGTAACCCGAATTCGCGGTTGTTGAGCAGCTCGTGTTCTTGACGTTCCCGCAATGCCTCAATAGTCAGCCGCAGTTGTTCTTCTGTCTGGTTGTACGGTTCGTTGTACAGATCGGCTACCCGCGTACTTACTCGCAAGACCGTTTGAGCAATGCTCAACTCATATTCTCTAGGTTTGAGTTCGTAATCGGCGAAGGTTCCCGGCAACTCAGCCTCTTGGGGATGATTAGCCGCCAGCTCAATAGCGGCTTCACCTTGGGGAGTCTGTGGCTGGTTCAGGCGAACGCGGAACTGTTCAACATGAGTTCGCAACGCCTCAGACTGAGCGATCGCCCTCTCAAACACCGCTTGAGGCAGCGATAAAACTATGGTTCTGGTAATCGCCTTGAGGGTGTACTGCCAAGTATCCTCGGACTGCACCACAGTTTCATCACCGAAATGGTCGCCGTCAGCTAGCACATCGAACACGATCTGCTCGCCATACTTGCCAACACCAATCTTGTTTACCTTGCCACGAGCAATCAGAATCACGCGATCGGCAGGCTGACCAAGTTCGACGATTACATCATCTGGAGCATACTCCTGCTGAACAAACTGGTTTGCTAATCCGATCAAAACGTCAAGGTTGTTAAACCCTCGCAGCAAGGGCAACTCAGTGAGTTCCAGAGGAATCACCTGCACCGCAGCTCCAGTGTTGGTGAAAGTCACCCGTCCATCACCCACGGCATAACTCAACCGACGGTTGACTCGATAAGCGCCACCTTTCGTCTGCACCCACGGCAACAGCTTCAATAACCACCGCGATGTAATTTCCTGAGTCTGCGGTGCAGATTTGGCCGTTGTCGCCAAATTACGCGCCGCCGCTGTACTTAAAGTTAACTGGGGCTGCCGATCTTCTACCAAATTGGGGTCGTTAGAATAAGTCACAACTCAATCCTCCACTTTTTAGTTACTAAAAAAATTGATCTCACGCGATCGCATACTGACCTTGAATTAACTCACCGACAAGAAAACCTAACTTCATTGACCGAGTAATGACTTGAGACTCCCCTGACCGATCGACGAGCCAATACGCCTAGCTGAAGTACCCAGCCCTCTGGGCCCGCTAAGTAGCCGCCCTGCTAACGTACTACGCAATTCAAATTCTTTATAGCGGTCTACCGTTATATGCCATTTGAGTACGCCGCACATCCACTGCTCTAGTTTCTTGACGTATCCGAGCAGTTTTTTGCGGGTACTTGCATCCAGGTCGAAATCATCGAAAAGAACTGGCAGTTCGGTGGCGACGATGTGTTGAAACTGTAGCGCCCTAGAAGTCATCAGGTTGTTGACAACTTCAACGGCCTGTGCTTTACCGCAGTTGAGGAAATTCTGAACGACCAGCACACAGTTATGGATTTCACCCTCGAATTCGATTTCTTTTTGATAGGAGAAGATATCGTTGGTAAAACAGGCGAAGTCGGCGGCGGAATTATCGAGCGATCGCATTGTTCGGGTGCGGTAAATCTCCTGCGGGATCTCGTTGCCCTGAGCTAGTCGGGACAGACTCATGGTCAGATCCGAGCCAAAGGTCTTACGGCGCATTTCAATATAATCTATCGGGTCGGGAATCCGATTTTGGATCTGGTTGGCGAGTTCCCACACCCAGCTATCAGTCATATCCTGAATCGCCCGGCGGAACTGAGTCCGCGCATTTGCGGACATGGGGCCTGCTGTGCGAGACCAAATATCTGCCAAGCCGGCTTCCACTGGATTGGTTGGAACCTCGCTGGGGATGGAGTCATCCAGAGGCATAAACGCCGACAGTCGGGCGTTGAACACTTTCGCACCAGCCATGTTGCGGTTATTTCCGTAAAGCGCCGGGAAGTAATCGTCGGCATAGGTTCCCCAAACAAGCCAGCACGCGCTCAGATTCAGCTCAGGACCAGATCCATTCGGATGGATCAACGCACCGCAAAGGGCTACGTCGGCAACATCAAACTTGTGGTCATCCCAGATGACGGCATCAGGAATCCCAGGTAGTGATTCCAGCATCCCCATCTGGCGCGCCCATTCCTTGGAATGCTTCCGCGCAGCATTCAGATGGGGATTCAAGCTTGTAGTGAACGGCATGTAAAACTTCGGCAGTGTCACCGGTCCCACAGCCTGGTATGGAATGTGAGTAAAGCTCTTGAACCTTCCCAAACCCAAGGCGGCGTATAGCGATTGAATACGCGCAGCCGATGTGCCTAGACCTGTGGGGCCTCCCAGAATCGTAGATGTTGGAGAATTGTCTCCTCCCTTATTCATGTAACGGCTCGATCGCATGTGCCACTCGTGACCGCCCGATTGCCAGTCCTGGAGTCCTTTGATGTAAAGGAGAACGTTAACACGAGCCACTGGATCTAGTCCGTACTCCTCAAACAGGGGGGGCAACTCGGTGACAGCAGTGTTATCAAACTGGTATAACCGCGAGGTCAACAGTTCGTTAGTGAGGTTAGCTGCCTCCTGAGTACTGACATTTAAAAAGCGCTCCAAGACCAGCACGCAGTTAGCGTTCTCACCTTCATCCTCCACTTCTCTTTGGTAGGAGAATAGGTCGTTGCGAAGATGCACTCCATCGGCAAATGTGTCTTTGAGGATACGCATTGGCCGAGTCGAGGCGATTTCGGCCGGAATCTCTATAAACACGGCGTGTTCGACAAGATCCGCTGACCAAGGAGCGCCACCAACTTTGCGGCGCATTTCGACGTATTCGATGGGGTTGGCGACCCGATCTTGGTTGATATTGGCGAGTTCCCACAGAGACTCTTCTAGGAGGTTCTTGGTACTCTCGAAGAATCGAAGTCGCCAGTCCACAGATTTAGTAAAGGCGGTACGAGACCACAAATCAGCCAAGCCGCGCTCTACTGGGTTGGTCGGAACGGAAGGGGTATCAGTGGGATGCACTGGCATAAACGCTGGCAGTCGGTCAAGATACTGCTTTGCCCCAGCCATGTCTTGGGTGCGCTTATAGATTTCTAGGAAATGATCGTCGAAGAAGAATACCCAAACATACCAGTCGGTTACTAAGTCAAGCTCCGCTCCCGGCGCATCTGGATGGGTATAAGAGCAAAGTAAGGCGTAGTCGTGGGCATCGAATGTATGTTCATCCCAAATAACCGAGCTTTGTGCT
Source organism: Nostoc sp. DedQUE05 (assembly GCF_034530955.1). Taxonomy (NCBI): domain Bacteria; kingdom Bacillati; phylum Cyanobacteriota; class Cyanophyceae; order Nostocales; family Nostocaceae; genus Nostoc; species Nostoc sp. DedQUE05. The sequence continues at coordinate 99,495 of NZ_JAVRCB010000030.1, forward strand.
TCTTCTTCTGAGCCAAGTATCCCCATCTCGTAAGCCCACGCTTTGGAATGGACTCGTGCCGCTTCCAGGTTTGGGTTCAGCCGTGCGGGCCAAGGCGTGTAAAATTCTGGCAGTTCAAAGGGTTGCATGATCTGCGCTAAACCTCCTCTGGAGTCTTCTTCTATCTTTATTTCGTGGACGATCTGAGCATTGTTGCAGTTCGCAAGTATCATCACCATCCAGTTAGATCCCCACATTTGGTTTGCTTGTGGTGGCTCGTTTCAAGGCGATAATATTATTAAGATGCTCATAATCGAATGGCACTAAGAAAACGTGAAACCTAGTCAGGGCAGGGTGTAGGGGGTAGGGTGTCGGGTGTAGGGAACAAATCAAGAAAATGAACAACAAGTGCGAACATTAATAAACTTTTTCGTCACTACACCCGACACCCGACACACCACACCCAAAAGTCTTATGAATACTGGATTTGCTGATATCTTAGTGCCATTCTGCTCATAATCTAAGTAACGAACTATAGGACTAATATTTGGAGTTGTTGGCAAATAAATTTTAATTACTAGATTGTGGTGTTCTCATAACTTTTCATAGTTGTAAATAAAAAGCAAGCCGTACATTGAAGCTGTAAGCAAATAGTTAAATTAAAAATTGAAGAATTAGAAGACACTTAAGACAGTTAAGACCGTTAAACAAATAGTTAAATCAAAAATTGAAGAATTAGAAGACAGTTAAGACAGTTAAGCAGATAGTTAAAAGATTTAAGATAGTTATTAAAGAAAAAATACTAATTGTTAATTTTTGCAACTAATGTCCATTAAGGTATCACTATTCCAAAACCGAAAAAGCGATCGCACACACTGGATTACAACCCAGTGCTAGTAAAGCTATAGTGCGATTTTGCAGCAATGTGACTAATATGCCTGTGAAATACTTATAAGGTTTCAAGACAGCTAATCATAAGAAAATCCCAAAAGGGTTGAAAAAGTTTTCTTCTCCTACTGCTCACTTATTTTTTCAAGCTAGTGGTAAAAAAGTATTGCTGTCACTTTGGCTGAAAGCTAGATACTATTAGATTCGGCGTGTTTACTGTTAGGGAGTGCCAAAATGTCTAAACAGCTGGGTCAAAAAATTGCACCCACACCGATATCAAATGATATCAGTGTGGTGGATTTGATCGATCAATACTTCACCGCTTACAACTCAGCGCGGTTGCGGGAAATCTGCCAACTACTGAGTCGCGATGTCCTAACGGAAGGTGTCACGGTGGGAGTTAGCCTTTCCGGTGCGATGACGCCAGCAGGATTTGGGGTTTCAGCGCTTGCACCTTTAATTCGCAACGGCTTTATTGACTGGATGATTAGCACTGGTGCAAATCTTTACCACGATATGCACTACGGATTGGGTTTTGAACTCTTTGCTGGTAATCCGTTTTTGGATGATGTGAAACTTCGTCAAGAAGGCACGATCCGCATTTATGACATTATTTTTGGTTACGATGTGCTGCTAGAAACTGATGCGTTCATCCGCAAGATTCTCCAAGGAGAAGCGTTTCAAAAGCGGATGGGAACGGCTGAGTTTCACCATTTACTAGGTAAATATGTCCGAGAAGTAGAAAAGCAATTGGGTGTGCAGCATTCCTGCTTGCTAGCTACAGCTTATGAGTATGGCGTACCGATTTATACGTCTTCTCCAGGAGATAGTTCAATTGGGATGAACGTGGCGGCTTTAGCATTGGAAGGTTCGCAGTTGGTAATAGATCCATCAATTGACGTGAATGAGACAGCCGCGATCGCATATAATGCCCGTGAATCAGGAGGTAAAAGTGCGGCTGTAATTCTTGGTGGCGGTAGTCCTAAAAACTTTTTGCTACAAACCCAACCGCAACTTCACGAGGTTTTGGGGTTGGAAGAACGAGGACACGATTACTTTGTGCAATTTACCGATGCACGTCCAGATACAGGCGGTTTATCTGGGGCAACCCCATCAGAAGCTGTCAGCTGGGGTAAAATTGACCCGGATGAGTTACCTAACACAATCGTTTGTTATACCGATAGCACGATCGCTCTACCACTAGTGAGTGCGTATGTGTTAAACAAATGCCAGCCTCGTCCCCTGAAGCGTATATACGACAGGCGAGAAGCCATTTTAGATAAACTGCAAAAAGATTATCTAGCAGCCAAAACCCAACCATCAGATCGGATTCCAGCAGCAGTTGCTGACAGTGCTTCACAGCAAACAGCAACTTATCCCTGTGGAAGGCTGATTCCGAATACTCACTAAGGGGATAGGCAGGGAGCAGGGGAGCAGGGGAGACAAGGGGACAAGGGGACAAGGGGACAAGGGGACAAGGGGGAATTATTGAACAAGTCTTTTCCTTTTTTCTTGTCTACCTTGTCTCTTCCCCATGCCCCATGCCCCATGCCCAATGCCCAATGCCCTCATTCCTTGCGTCCAATCAACAAATAAGTTGTCATCTTCCCTTTACCTTCAACTTCAATTTCGCCTCGTTTTTCAAATACAAATTCATCGCACAAGCACTTATAAGTATTTTCTGTAACTTGGATTTTACCAGCAATACCTTGCGATTCCATAGAGCGAGCGATGTTTACCGTGTCTTTATATTCATAAGTAAACTTATTCAGATCGATGACTTTCCCGACTACCGAACCGCTATGGATGCCGATACGGATGTTGAAATTTTGGTTATTCTCAATATTAAATAGAGCGATCGCAGTTTGCATATCCAGTGCCATCAGAGCGATCGCTTCAGCACGATCTTGGCGGCGTGTAGGTAAGCCACCAACCACCACATAGGCATCGTTAATGGTTCTGATTCTCTCTAAACTATATCGTTCGGTGAGGCGATCGAAAACTGAGAAAATTGGGTTGAGTAGGTTCAGCAGTTGAATTGCACTCATAGAAGTAGCAATTTCGGTGAAGCCAATGATATCTGCAAATAAAACTGTGACATCAGCAAAGTCTTCGGCAATTTTTGCTGGTTGTTCTTTTACTTCTCTAGAAATTGCGACTGGCAAAATATTCAGCAATAAACGTTCGGCTTCTTTCTGCTGATAACAAAGTGCTTCTTCTGCTGCTACTCGCTGGCTTATATTGCGAAAAATGCCGCGAATCGCAACTGGATGACCTTCAACAAATTTACAATTAATATTACCTTCTAAAAAGATTGTTTGACCATCTTTAGTAACGAATATAGCTGTTACTTGCCCAAGGTTTTCTCCTGATAGTACGCGATAAAATCTTTGCAAACAGCTTTGTTTAAACTCTGGATGTATAATATCGAAAATACTCATATTCGCAATTTCAGCTTCGCTATATCCCAAAGTTTCTCGCCATGCACGATTGACATATAAAAACCGACCAAATGGATTGACACATTGAATCAAGTCATTAGCATTTTCAAATAAATCTCGATATCGCTCTTCACTTTCTACAAGAGCATTTTCTGCTTGTTTGCGTTTGATAAATTGGGCAATTTGGCTACCAATAGAACCCATCATTTGCAATAGGTCTTTATCTTTTGGTAGTAACTCTCGACTAAAGAAAACCATCACTCCTAAGATTTCACTATCGTCTAAAATGGGGAAGCCAAAAGCTGCGTGCAATCCAGCCTCCGCAGCCGGTAGCGATCGCCTTTGATCTCCATCTACTGTGATATCTTTAATCCACAAAGGTAAACGTCTGATCCAAATTCGACCAGGTAAGCCAACACCAGGTATATAAGTAGTTTGCCAAGTGATTGCTTTAAACTCTCGGACAGAAACTAATCGACTTGACCAAATTTCTACACACCTTAGTACTGCATTAAGACTATCTCCTTGTAGGGAAGTGCCAATATATTGGCTTGGTGTCCAAAGTTCGCCTAAATCCCATCCCAAGTTTTGACAAATCGACTGCAAAATTTGGGGAATTCCCTGTTTTATGCTTTGTGATTCTGATAATATGCGAGTAATAGAATACTGGGCACTTGTACGCTGTTCTCGGCGTTGCCAAGCAGTAATATCCCGACCAATATAGACAATATCTTCTAGCCCTTCTGTTTTTTTGGGAATCACTGAGCAAGAAAAAGCAATCAACAGTTTCTCTCTAGTTTTGGTTCGACAAACCACTTCTAGATTTTGGGCATTATGCTTTAAATAAAAATGTTGACAAATAGCTTTAATTAAAAATTGATCCTCATCAATAATTAATGATATTGGTTGATTTATTAATTCTTCTTCCTGAAAACCAAATAATTGTTGAGCAGCATGATTTACTTTTTTTATTTTTCCTGAATTACTGGTTACTAACAAAGCATCTGGCATTGAAGTAATGACTTGTTCCATGTAATTAATGTTTGATTAATATACAAGCCTGTTTTTCCAAAATATTTTTTTACTAAGTTTATATTACTTGATTAAGCGTGCTATTTTTTCACCTTAATCGAGTATAATTGAGCAAAAAATACTAGTTCGCTGTGGCGGAAATTTGCCTACCTTTAATAAGTTGTTCAGAGCAACTTATCTAGTTAATTGAGATAGTAGCTAGATTTCCGTCGTGCTGTACTAGTCGAATGTCTAAGCTAGTGCAAGAGATTTTATAATAAGCACTTTAGTCCTTACTACAAACTTGCTTACCCAATTTAAACTAAATAAGCTTAATTAATATTTTTAAGTTACTTCTTTTGGGGGATTGACAATTTAATATAATATTGCTGTTCAAGTAGCTGCTTGTTAACAGTAGGTTTCATGTTTAATTTTAATCCTATGTGGTATTTTATAAAACGGCGAATTAAATAAGTATTTCAACCAAATATTGCCGTAAACACCTTTCATTAGTTTCGCTATCTTGAAAGTTGATTTTTCAAGATAGCGCGATCGCCAGTATCTATGAAATTTGAAACCCATCACTTTATAAGAGAGTGGCGACTCTGTAGCTAGGTTCCCGCCACTCTCTTATTCTTCAATTCCATCAATGAAGTTTATGATTGTGCGCTGGCGACAATTTGATTCCAGGCTTTGACTGCTGTCTGTAAATTCTTTGGCAGGTTATTTTGAGAAATATCGTTGTACTGAACCGTACCTTCTTGGCTGGTGAGGGTGTAGGTGATGTAATCAGCAGCACCACTGGGGGCTGGGTAACTCAAATTCCGAAATTTACTAAACTGAGAACGTTCTAGCGATCGCACAAATTGTTGTACCTGTTGCACAGAAACGCGGCGAACACTACGTTCAGAATCATTAGCATCACCAATCCGCACGCGAATCAGTCGCCCATCTTTGAGTAAAACAGTCTCATAGGTTCTGCCAGCAAAACCCCCACTGGAGATTTGGCGAAATACTATATCTCGATCTAACGGTGGTGGTAACTCACTAGCTGGAATTTGCACAGGCCCCAGTGTAGTTTCGTTAGCCTTTTGATTCAGCCTGAGTGCGGAACCTGTTTGATTAGTATGATAAACCAAAGTTTGACCGACTCCGCCGACAACCACCCGCCAGCCTGATACCAAAGCTTGGGTACATAATTCATCAGGATTAGCTAATTCTAAACAGCTATCTCTCCAAGTTTGCTGTTGAGCCTCAATAATGGTTAACTGAGAAATTGGCTGTTGCAAACGTTTGGATGCGGCTTTTAAAACAGCATTTTTTACAGATGTGGGTAATTTATTTGGCAGATTTTCTGAGGGAGTATTTGCCGAAGCTAAACGTAGCGATCGCCCATTATTATTGGTATGATAAACCCAGTTTTGTTTGCCATTAGATACCACAACCCGCCAACCAGGAACTAAGGCTTGGGTACAGAATTCATCAGCTTGAGGCAGTTCCAAGCAACCATTGCGCCAAGTCTGTTGATTGTAGTCAATAATTTGCAGTTGTCTAGTAAAAATTCCCTGCCTGCGAGCTAAATCGCGCAGTACCGCATTAGCTACTGGACGTGGCAAACGGTTTGGTTTAATATTCTCTTTGAGAACTTCATTGCTTGTTTCTAGCGATAAATTTGTAGAAGCCCCCGTAGCACCTTTTACAAGTGTTAAACTGCTAGCAACAGACAAAATTCCAGTCAAAATCAAAGCAGTGAAAATTCGCCCTTGATTGGTGTTAAAGTAGTTTTTCAGCATGATTTTCATAGTAAAATATAACTAAAAATAGTATCCAGCCACTAAGTAGACAATAAAGTATATAATTCCAAAACTTCAGCACTTGGAATTAATTTAGTATTTGTGTTTTCAGAGAGATATAGAGACAGACGCTAATGTACTGATTGTTTGTTCCTTATATAAATTCTGGTTGAAGAATAATTCACAAGTCAGAACAATCAGTAGGGAATACCCTATGGGATCTTGCTACAGACCCGCCACTGATTGAAAAGCACTAAATCTTCTTTTTCAGAGACGTTATACCAATCAAAAAAAATGCGACAAATAGAGCATTTGTACAGGCGCGATTCATCACGTCTTTACTCAAGGATGTGTTGCGATCGTTAATAGAATTGGTATTAGGGACTTCCAAATAAAAAAATATACAACTATTTATTGTGGGGTGGGCATCTTGCCATTGGTGTCAAGTTAAGAAAAATAGAATCTTGTCAACAGGGTAAAACTGAA